>JAGSPR010000096.1 GCA_018262455.1 Deltaproteobacteria bacterium
CCGGTGGCCCCGGTGGTCCGGTAGCCTACGCCAGGAATGCGCGGGTGATGACGAACGCCAGCGCCATCATCACGAGCGCACCGACGACCAGCATCCACAACTTGAGCGTCGGAGCCTTGGGTGGGCCGAACCCCTCGACCTCCGGGATCGACGACTGCTTGGGATAGACCGGGAACTGATCGAAGTTGTCGGGCGCGGTCGGCGAAGCACCCCGCGGGTGCAGCTGCGGCTGGACGCCCCAGGCCGGATAGGACAGGGCTGATGGCTGCTGCATGGTCGGTGGCTGCAGGTAGCCGAGTGGGGCCACCGGTTGCGGCGGCAGCGGGGTTGGAGTCGGGGGCTCGACCCGCATGCGCGCCTGCATGGCAGGAGGGCCGGGGGTTGGACGCCCGGCGCGCTGCGGGAGCAAGAGGCGCGCACCGTCCGATCGGGCGACCAGCTGCGTCTCGGAGTCGTCATGCTCGCCGAGCAGCTCACGCACCATGTCGAGGTCGGCGCTCGCGACCGTGGCCATCTCTTCGAACATCGGGGTGCTCGTGACCGAGGGCTCGTCGCCGGGGTGGTGTGCGCGCGGCATCCCCGGCAGGGGCGCGGCCGCCTGCTGGCCGCGCTCGCCGCCGCGGAGGATGCGGAGCTGATCGGCGGACAGCTGCGCGAGCCGGGTCTCCTGCTCCTCGAACCGATCGATCACCTCGCGCGCCTTGGCCACATCGGCGCCGTCCTTGTCGCGGGCCTGGAACTCGTCGGCGGTCCGGATCCGGATCACCGTCGCCTCCAGGTGATCGGCGTCGAAGCTGCCGGCGCCCATCGACACCTGCTGCGCGAGCTTCGGCTTGCTCTGGTGCAGGGCCTCGTTGGCGGTGTCGATGATCTTCGCCAGCTCGGTGGCCGGATCGCCGACCGTGACATCGAGCGAGTAGCGCAGGGATCGCAGCTTCGCCCCGAGCTGTCCGGCGGTCGGACGATGTTTGATGTCGCGCGCCATGGCCGACAGCAGCAGCTGATCGACCTCGGGATGGAGGCGCGGATCGATCTCGCTTGGACGCGGGACCTGCGCCTCGCGCACGGCGCGCAACGCCTCGAGGGCGGCGAGGCCCGAGAACAACCGCCGGTTCGTGATCAGCTCCCACAGCAAGATCCCGACCGAGAACACGTCGCTGCGGGGGTCGATATGCTCGTTGCGCGCCTGCTCCGGGGAGATGTATGCGAATTTCCCGCGCACCGCGCCATGGCCCGTCGCCTCCTGCTCGGCCCGCTTCGCGATCCCGAAGTCGGTCAGCTTCACCTCGCCCGCGCGAGACAGCAGCACGTTCGAGGGCGACACGTCCCGGTGGACGAGCGCCATCGACTTGCCATCGGGGGCGCGCGCCGAATGGGCATGCTCGAGCGCCTCGCAGATCTCCGCGCCGATGTGGAGTGCGAGATCGAACGGCATGCGTCGGCGCTGGACCTCGAGCCCGTGCTGGACGCCTCCGAGATCCTTGCCGTCGACGTACTCCATGACGAGGAAGTACTGGCCGTCGTCGCCGAGCCCGACGTCGAAGATCTGTACGATATTCCGGTGCTTGAGCAGGCTCAGCACCTTCGCCTCGGCGATCAGCAGCTCGACGAATCGGCGGTCCTGGGACAGGTGCGGCAGGATCCGCTTGATCGCCACGGGCTTCTCGAAGCCACCGGCGGCCACGGCCTTGCCGCGGAAGATCTCGGCCATGCCGCCGACGCCGATGCGGTCGAGCAGCTCGTAGCGCGTCACGTGGCGCCGAATCTAGCATGCCCTTGGGACCGGCTGGCACCAGAGTAGGATGCTCTCTGTGGATCGGATCGGCACACTCCTCGACGACGCGCTCGACCGCAACATCGCCTCCGCGGCGGCCCTCTCGATCGGCGATGCCGGCCTCGAGGTCGGGCGCCTGATCCGCGGCCACACCCGCCGACTCCCGGACCTGGGCGCTCCGATCGACGACCGGGCGTGGTTTGACCTCGCCTCGCTCACCAAGCCGATCGTGAGCGTCGCGTGCGCGATGGTGCTCGTCGGCGAGGGCCGGCTCGATCTCGACACCCCGATCCGCCGCTGGATCCCGAGCGCGAGCAGCACCGGCACCGTGCGCCACCTGCTCGGTCATGCAGCCGGGTGCATCGCGCACGTCGAGTTCTTCCGTACGATGCGGGTCGGCGATCATCCCGATCCACGGGCCGAGCTCGTCGAGCTGGCTGCGCGGGTGCCGGCGAACCCGCCCGGCGTCACCACGATCTACAGCGATCTCGGATTCCTCCAGCTCGGCGCGATCCTCGAGCGCGCCGCGGGCATGCCACTCGAGCAAGCGTTCACCGAGCTGGTCGCCGGCCCGCTCGGGCTCGCCGCGCGTTACCCCGGTACCGTGACCCTGGAGGGCGCCGTCGCCACCGAGATCGATGACGTGCGCGGCCTCGTGTGCGGCCGGGTGCACGACGAGAACGCCTACTATGGAGGCGGCATCTGCGGCCACGCCGGCCTGTTCGCCACGATCGGTGATGTCGCGACGTTCGCGGCCGCGATCCTCGAGACCCACGACGGTCGGGCGCGGGGCCGATTCGTGCCCGAGGTCGTCCGCCGGTTCGCGACCGAGTCCGCGGCTCCCGACACGTGCTGGCGGCTGGGCTGGGATACGCCGTCGCCCGAGCCCGGCATGTCGCACGCCGGCGACCTGTGGCCGAGGCAGGGCGCGATCGGCCACACCGGCTTCACCGGCACGTCGCTGTGGCTCGATCTGCCTCGCCGCCGCTGGGTCGTGCTGCTCACGAACCGCGTCCACCCCACGCGGTTCGGCACCAGCACCGCGGACATCAAGGCGCTGCGTCGCGCGGTCAACGATGCCGCATTCGAGCTGCTGGAACGGCACTGAGGGCGGCGCGGCGCGGGGCGGACGTGCCGTTCTGTCAGCCAGCGCAGGTCGTCGCACGCGCATCCGCGCGGTTACGGCGTGGCGCGCCTGTTGCTCGAGGAGCTGCGCATGACCAAGACGCTCGTCTCCAGCTCGCTCGTCGTCGCTCTGCTCGGCGCATCCGTGCTCGCGGACCCGCGGAACCCCGGACCGCCTCCCGTCCCGCGGCCCGCGATGCCTGCCCCGGTGCAGCAGCCGCTCCAGATCAAGCTCACCGTCAAGGTCGGAGCCGACACGCGGGTCCACGAGCTCGCGGTGTTCGATAGCGGCTGCAATCGCGTCGAAGACAAGACCGCGACCTACGAGGACGAGATCCAGGTCTGTGCACGACCCGCGATCGAGGGCGTGTTCCTCGAGGTCATGTGGAAGACGCGCAACGGTCCGAACGAGTACCGCACCACGTCCGGTGCGATCGTCGCGCGCAAGGGTGGACAGTTCGAGGTCGGCCGCGCCGGCGGCACGAGGTTCACGCTCCAGATGGTGTGATCGCGATGCGGTCGCGACGCGAGATCTTCCGACGGCATCCCGAGCGAGACCCAGGAGGCGGTACGAGATGGGCGCGCGAATTGCTTCGCTCCAGATCATGCCGCTCCACCACACCCATGTCGCGGAACCGCTTGACGATGAGCGGGTCACGACACACGCAGTGCGCGCTGGCGTCGCGCTCGTCGGGCGCATCCTGATCTCGGTGATCTTCCTGGCCAGTGGATTCAGCAAGCTCATCGATCATGGCGCGACGGCCAGCTACATGACGTCCGCGGGCATCCCCTCGGCGAGCCTGCTCGCGATCGTCGCGGGGTTGGGGGAGATGCTGGGTGGCCTGGCGGTGCTGCTCGGCCGGTTCACGCGGCTCAGCGCGCTCGGCCTGTTCCTGTTCCTGATCCCGACGACGCTCCTGTTCCATGGGTTCTGGAACCTGGAAGGCGCCGAGCAGAAGATCCAGATGATCAACTTCATGAAGAACCTCGCGATCATGGGCGGGCTCGCCCAGGTGGTCGCGTTCGGCGCCGGTGGCTTCAGCCTCGATGCACGGCGCATGCACAAGCGGATGGCGCACCCGGGTTCGGTTCGTGAGGCGGAGCGAGCGGGCGACAAGCCTGTGCCTGCGAACTGACGGTCTCGCCGGCGGGTCGTTCGCGCTCGACGTTGTTCGGAGCAGCGGCCTCGGCGCGGGGCGGCCCGCGGTGGGGGAGGCTCAGCGCCGGCTGGTGGTGGTGCCGTTACGGCGCTTCTTCGGGCTCTGGATGGGGCGCGCGTCGGCGCCGGGCGAGCCGAACATGCTGTCGACGCCTCGATCGGCGCACGACCACAGCGAGATCAGGATGGCCAGATCGGCGAGCGCGCGGCGGCTCGCCGAGGCCGGGATCACGAGGCCGTAGGTCTCCGACACGAAGCGAAGATCGCGCAGGACGCGCGTGACCTCGTCGCGGCTGACATCGCCGTGCCAGTACACGACCCGGGTCAGGAGCAGCTCCTGGTGGCGGCGCAGGAACTCGCCCATCGAGAGCGGCTCGGCGATTCGCACCGAAGGCGGCTTGCAGATCTCGAGCAGATCCTCGAGGTACTCGTTCCAGTGCCGGGCGAGTCGGCGGTTCTCGGGCCTGCGGAGAAACTTCACGCGCTCGACGGAGAAGTCGGCCTTGACCGTCGTGCGGAACCGCGGGGATACCGCCATCATGTCGTACAGCGTCGGCGGCTTGTCCTTCGCGTAGTCGGTGTCGTGGTAGCGCCACCAGTTGCGAAGTTGCGGCCACGTCCTGACCGAGAGCAGCGGATCGTCGGTGGAGTCGACGACGACGAACCTGCGGTCCTCGGCGCGCAACACGGTGATCCAGTGCGACCACTCCTCGACGCACAGCAGGACCGGCGTCTGCTCGCGCAGGTGCTTGGTCAGGACCTTGCGTGCCTCCTCGGCATCGCTGCGGCGCTCGAGCACGAGGTCGCACTCGAAGGCGCGCGCCGCCCGGGCGAGCTGGATCTCGTTGGTCCCGGACCACCAGTGGGTGCGGGCGGTCGACGCGATCTGGGTGACGTCGACCATCCGGCCGAGCGCGAGCAGCGCGTGTTTGAGCGCGAACGGCCCGCACGTCCACTCGTTCGGCTGCGGATAGAATCCGGGGCCACCGGCCTGGCCTGTCTGCCCACCAGCCACGGCGCTCACTCTAGCACCGTCGCCCGCAATGACGGGGTCCGCGAGACCCCAGATCGGAGCGATTTATCGAAGTTGTTTCAATTAGTTGGGTGTCGCGCCCAGCGCCGGCCCACCTGTACAGACTCGCGTGGATGTGCCTCGATCATGCGTGCCCACCGGCTGAGCGCGCGCGCGTGTTCGCAGCCCTCGGCAGCGCGACTGATCGCATCGAGCAGGAATCGGCGCTGGTGCTCGAAGTGCTCCGGGGTCCACGCGATGTCGCCGACATCGAGGCCGCCGTGCCGGCTCGCGCGATCGCCGAGCCACTGCACGAGCTCGATCTCCCAGCGCGCCTGGGCCGTGGGCCGGGCGGCCTCGGCGGTGGCGCGCAGCATGTCTTCCGCCACCTTGATCGAGACCAGCAACTCGGACGCCGGGCCGAGGCGATGGTTGGAGAACACGATCATGCCCCGCAGCGTAGACACGCCGTCTGACATTGCGGCTGACATTTCGTCTGACAATTCAGCTCAGCTCCGCACGACCAGCGGCGGCACACCGGGCGCGACCACGTCGGGACACAGCCCATCCGCGACGAGGTTCTCGACGAGGCGGGCGCACACGATGCACGGATCTACCCGGTCCCCGCTCGCGAACAGCGGCGGCTCCCCTGCGATCGCGATCGCGCCTGCGCCGAGCTGCGAGAGGGCCTCGCGGAGCGCGTCCCCGGCGAGCTCGCCCGGCCCGAGCCCGAGTCGGCTCTCCCACATCCCGAGGAACCCGCCGAGCGCCGCGGCGAGCGGGCACGCCCCTGGTGGGACGAAGCCGTCCGGCCACCTGCCGCGGGCGAGGCAATCGATCCACTGCAGGTAGAACGCGGTGAAGCTGCCGTGGATCGGAGTCGCGAGCCGGAGCGTGCGCGCATCGAGCCAGACCTCTCCGCGCGCCTCACCGTCGAGCGGCAAGATCGCCGCGTAGCCGCAACCCAGGTGCGCGAGCGGGAGCGCGAGGCGCCAGGTCGTCACCCCCGGCGGTGCGTCGATCAGGAACCGGGCGGCGCGCTCGACTGGCAGCCAGCCGTAGCAGGGGCCGGCACCACCCGAGCCGACCGTGGTCACGAACGCGTGCAGGTCGTCGGGCAGCGCGAGCGGTGGCTCCGCGACCGGGGGCGACAGCTGGTAGCGATGGTGCGCGGCCCCGAACCGGCGAACCGCGGGGTCGGCGGCGGCGAGGGCGGCGAGGGCCTCGCGGATGGTCGTCGCGAGCTCACTCACCGATCACGGTGACGGTGATGGTCCGGTGATGCGGCGACGTGCGGTGCTCCCACAGATAGAGGCCCTGCCAGGTGCCGAGGACCAGCCGGCGGTCCGCGATCGGGATGCCGATCGAGGTCTGGGTCAGCACGCTGCGAACGTGCGCCGGCATGTCGTCGTCACCTTCCGCGTCATGGCTGAACAGCCGGTCGCCGTCGGGGACGAGCCGCGCGATGAACGCCTCGAGGTCGCGCCGCACCGAGGGGTCGGCGTTCTCGCAGATGATGAGCGACGCGCTGGTGTGGTGGATCCACACGGTCGCGAGCCCCTCGCGTGCGCCGCTGTCCTGCGCGATCCGCGTGACGTCCGGCGTGATGTCGACCGTGCCGCGGCCGCGCGTCGCGATCGAGAGCTCTCGGCGAAAGATCATGGCGCGCTCCTGTGGAGCATCGCGTCGACGTCGTCGAGCGGGTTCGCGTGCTGCGCCAGGGCAACATTTCGGACGTCGGATAGTGCAACGGCCTCGCGGATCTTCGCGTCCATCCTGGCAAAGTATCTGATACGGTCGCGGCCATGTTCCGCCTGGTCTTGGTTGTCGCGCTCGTTGCGGGAGTGGCTCGGTTCGGTGAGGCCGCCCCCGAGGCGACGAAGCAGACCTCGTCGACAAAATCGCTCAAGAAGCCGCCGAAGCAGTCACGGAAGTCCGACAGCTCCGACCAGGCCGCCGCCAGGACCTCGAAGTCCAAGACGTCGAAGTCGAAGTCGAAGTCCAAGTCCAAGTCCAAGTCCAAGTCCGCGCGCGTCTCGCGGATCCCGACGCGCGCCACCCTCGCGAACATGGCGCAGATGCCGCACGGCTTCACGTGGCCACCGACTCCCGCGATGGAAGCGGCCGAGAAGGAGTGCGAGGCCAAGCTCGATCGTGCCGGCGTGACCTGGGAGCGCACGACGCGCGATGGCCGGATCGTGAATGCGATCATCGTCCCGGCGATGACGTTCGGCGGCGTCAAGTACAGCCAGATCTGGGGCGGCAAAGGCCCGCACAAGCTCGACTGTCAGTTCGCGCTCGCGCTCGAGACGATCGGCCCCGAGCTGTACGCGCTCGGTGTTCGCGAGGTGAAGTTCGGCAGCCTGTACCGATGGTCGAACGTGCGCGCGTTTGGCACGACCAAGCCGATCCTGTCGCGCCACGGTCTCGGGATCGCGATGGACATCAGCTCGTTCGTCGACGACACCGGCCATAGTCCGGTCGTGAAGCAGGACTACAAGAAGGGCGATCTGCTGCTGCTCGGGATCGAGCAGGCGATCAACGCGAGCGGCAACTTCCGCACGGTGCTGACGCCGAAGAACGACCCGGTCTCGCACTCCGATCACTTCCACATCGAAGCCAAGACCGACTACGCCTCGCCGGACCTCATGTGACACGAGGCATCGCGCTGCTCGTGCTGCTCGCCGCATGCGGGCCCGACGGCGGTGACCTGGCCGACGGCGGCATCGGCGACGCTGCGCTCGACGCGCCGTCCGGCTGTACGCGACCCGCGCTCGACCCTGACGTGCTGGGTGCGGCGGTGACGACCACGCTCGCCGAGCTCCCCGCACCTCGCGCCACCACGCTCGAGCGGCAGGCGGCTCGGACCTACCTGATGAACGCGCTCGCGAGCATGGGCTGGTCCGCCCAGCTCCACAGCTACGCGGGAGGCGCGAACGTGATCGCGACGATCCCGGCCACCACCGGCTCCGCGCCGCAGATCATCGTCGGCGCCCACTTCGATACCGTGTCCGGGAGCCCGGGCGCGAACGACAACGCGAGCGGCGTCGCCGTCGTGCTGGCCGTGGCGCAGATGCTCGTCGAGCTGCCGTGTCGCAACGCGGCCGTGACGGTGGTCCTGTTCGATCAGGAGGAGATCGGGCTGTTCGGCAGCCGCGCCTTCGCGCAGACGCTGTCGCCGGCGGACGTCCGCGCCGTCCACACGATCGATCAGGTCTCGTGGGACGACGACGGCGATCGCCGGTTCGAGCTCGAGCTGCCGACTGCCGTGCTCGAGGCCGAGTGGCGCGCGGCCGCCGCGATCATCGGCGTGCCGGTCACGAAGACCTCGACGAGCGGCACCGATCACCAGGCGTTTCGCGATCAGGGCTTCGCCGCGATCGGCCTCACCGAAGAGTTCGTCGGAGGGGACAGCTCGCCCGAGCGCCACCTCTCGACCGACACGCCCGCCACCGTCAACACCCCGTACCTCGTGCTCGCCGCACGCCTGACCGCGCAGGTCGTCATCACGGAGATCGGTCCGTAGGTCGAACCCTGGGGTCAGATCGGCACCGAGGTGACGATGCCGGCGCGCTCGACGAACAAGTAGTGCATCCCGTAGAGCCGCATCGCCCCGATCGGGCGGCCGGTGGAACGCGCGACCTCCTGGCCATCGCGCCGCACCAAGGTGACCGGCTCGCGGTCGCCATTAGGCATCACCAGCACGGTCTCGAGCTTGGTGCCGTGCAACCGCGAGACGGAGCGGCCGGCATCGTCGAGCCCGATCCACACGGCGCCCGGTAGCGAACCAGCGAGAGCAACCCGGGTGTGCGCGGCCTCCGCATCGAGCTCCAGCACGGCGCTCGGGGCGAACTGCATGGAGGACCACAGGAACGCTCGCCGGGCGCTCGACACCACGCGGGCTCCCGACGGACCGAGCAGCGTCAGCGTCAGCGGGGCGTCGAGTGGCGCGGCGTCCGCGATCCGCGTGGTGTCGTAACCTGCCGGCGCGAGCAGCTGCCACGTCGCGTCGCGCGGCGCCGGCTCGCCGAGCACGGCAAACGTCCGCGTCCGGCCGGGCGTCCCGATCCCCGGGATGTGGTGAGTCGAGACCAGGAACGTCCGCGGTTCGAGATAGCCGCACGCGTCGACGGGGCTTCCGCCCGGAGCCAGCGAGACGGCGAACACGGCAAGCAGGATGGTGCGCATGATCCCAGAACGGGCCGCCCGGCCGACCGGCGCACACAATTCGTGTCACGGGACAGATCGCCCACCACGGTGCGCCGATCGGGCAGCAGGCGCGTTCGTAGGGACGATGCCAACCCCGCCGGCCGTCGTGATCGAGCTACTGCTGCGACGTCACGATCGAGGCGAGCAACCGCTCCACGCTGAGCTCGATCCGGCTCTTCACCAGCTCGAACATCTCGTCGAGCTCCTCGGCGGGCGCCTCGAGCTGCCCCGCGACATGCGCTCGCGTGGCGGCGAACACGGCCTCGCGCGCGGCGGCCAGCCAGCGCACGACGGTGGCGCGGTGGACGCCATACATCTGGGCGAGTTGCTCGAGCGTGACCCCGCCGAGGAAGTGGAGCCTCAGGAGGTTGCGATCGCGGCGCGATGCACTCGCCACTGCCTGCGCGAAGCCCGCCGAGAACGCGGTCCGGTACTGAGCCTTGATCAGCGACAGCGCGACGTCGGTGGACGCGGCGAGCTCGCGCGCGGGCAGCACGACCTCGCGCTCCTCGAGCCGGATCCGGTCGATCGCGGTCCGCGTCGCGGTGACCTGGACCAGGCCGCGCAGCCGTCCTCGCCCCGCGTACTCCAGGATGCGGGCCGGTCGTTCGCCCTCGCCGAGCAGCAGCTTGTCTCGCACCGTGGCGCGCACATCCTCGACGGTCGCGGCCGGCAGCTTCATGCCCGCGAGCGCCTGCGACACGACCGCGAGATAGACACGGTCGAACGCGGTCACCGCGGCGTTGTCTCCGCGGGCACAGGCGAGCGCGAGGTGGACCTCGGTGACCGCCGCGGCCGACAGCACGGGAGGATCCTCGCCGGCGAGCTTGCCGGCGAGCGCGGTGATCACGTCCTGGGGATCGACCACGACGCCGGGCCATGCGGCCGCCGCCTCCTCGCACAGCGCGACGAGGGTCTGCTCCGCCACCGTCGGCTCTCCCAGCGCTTGCAGCGCCTCGGGTGCGCGGGCGGCGAGCAGATCGCGAAGCGGCGTGGCCACGGAGCCGATGGTATCCTGGTGAGGTCGGCGGGATGATGACGACGTGCCTCGATGATGAGACGGTGCTCGGGATGATCGAGGGCCGCCTCGCTCAGCCGGCGCTCGCAGCCGTCGACGATCACCTCGACGGCTGCCCGAGTTGCCGCGATGTGATCGCGCAGCTCGCGCGTACGCGATCCCCCGCGCACGTGCTCGAACGTGGCCACACCATCGGTCGCTACGTGATCGGCGAGCTGCTCGGCACCGGCGCGATGGGCCGCGTGTACTCCGCGTGGGAACCCGAGCTCGATCGCCGCGTCGCGATCAAGGTCTTGCACGAGGATGCCCCGGGAGGCCGAGACCGGCTCGTCCGCGAGGCGCAGGCGATGGCCCGGCTCGATCATCCGAACGTCGTCGGCGTCCACGAGGTCGGCACCACCGACGACGGGGTCTACGTGGCGATGGACCTGGTGGAGGGCGAGACCCTGCGCGCGTGGGCCGAGCGGCCACGGCCGTGGCGTGAGGTGGTCCGCTTGTTGATCGACGTCGCGCGTGGCCTCGCCGCCGTCCACGCCGCCGGCGTGATCCATCGCGACATCAAGCCTGACAACGTGATCGTCGGTGCGGATGGTCGCGCGCGGCTCGGAGACTTCGGGCTGGCGCGCTCGGGAAGGGCCAGCCCCGAACGCCTGGCCCCGCGATCGCCCACGGACGAGCCGATCGCGGCCGGCACGCCAGGCACCGCGGTCGCCGGGACGCCCGCCTACATGGCACCCGAGGTCCTGCGCGGCGCCACCGCGACCGCGGCGAGCGACCAGTTCAGCTTCGGCATCACCGCCTACGAGGTACTGGGCGGCAGGCGTCCGTTCCCCGGACGAACCTGGGCCGAGCTGGCGAGCGCCATCGACCGTGGCTCGATCGGCGTGCTGCGCTCGGTTCCCGCGTGGCTCGACACCGCGATCCGCCGCTGTCTCGCGGCCGATCCGGCAAGGCGTGCGACCTCGCTCGCCGCGATCGCCGACGTGCTCGCGAATCAATCGCAGCGCCGGCGGCCCGCGCGGTGGATCGCCACGGCGCTGGCGGCTGCAGCGATCGCGAGCGGCGTGACCTGGATGGCCACCCGAAACTCGCCGGAACCTACCTGCCAGGGGCGCGGCGCGCAGGAGCTGGCGACCGTGTGGAGCCACGACCTTCGCGCCGGCTTCCCGCTTGCTGGCGCGATCCCCGCGATCGATCGCTGGACCGCCACGTGGGCGAGCGAGCGCGATGCGACCTGCGAGGCCACGCGAGTCGAGCCTGCCCCGAAGATCGCGGCCCGCCAGCGCTGCCTCGAGCAGCAGCGGTCCGAGCTCGCCGCGCTGGTCCAGCGCGCGCGCACCGAGGGCACGCCCTCGCAGCCGGGGCGTCCCGAAGCGTCGGTGGTCGCGAACGTGCTGGCGCCGGTGCTGGCGCCGGTGCTGGCGATCGATGAACCGCCGGGCTCGCTGAACGACCGCCTGGCGGATGCGCTCGCGGCGCTGTCTCCGCGGGACTGCCAGGCCGCGGAGCCTGGGACCGCCGATCCACTGCCGCTCGATCCGGACCGCGCCGCGGCGGCTCGCGAGGTTCGCGAGGCGCTCCCGGCGATCCGGGCGGCGATCGCGTTCGGTGATGCGCGGCCGGCGATCGCCACGGTGGACAAGCTCGTCGAGCGAGCGCGCACCAGCGGACACGCGCCGACCCTCGCCGAGGCGCTCCTCGTGCATGCCGATGCGATGCGCACGACCGCCCGACTCGCGGACGCCGCGCTGGCCGCTCGCGATGCGGTCGTCGCCGCAGAGCGCGGTCACGATGACCAGGCCGCCGCGCGCGCATGGATCGCTCGCGTCACGGTGGCCGGCGAGCGGCGCGACCTCGCCGTCGCCGAGGACATGGCCGCGATCGCCACCGCGGCGATCGATCGTGCGGGCGCGCCTCCCCAGCTCGCCACGCAGCTGCTGCGGCTGCGCGCGCTGGTCGCCTACAACCGCGGTCAGCTCGACGAGACCCGGGCGTTGCTGCTCGACGCCCGCGCACGCCTCGTCGCGCTCTCGAGCGAGCACTCCCGCGAGGTCGCCGCGATCGACTCGTCGCTCGGCACCACCGCGCGCGCGACCGGGGACCTCGACGCGGCCGAGCGGTATCACCGCAAGGCCCTGGCGATCGATCGCGAGCTCCGCCCCGACGGCCGAAATCCCGAGGTCGCGCGCGATCTGCACAACGTCGCCGGCGTGCTTCGCCTGCGCGGCGATCTCGCGGGCGCCTACCAGATGTATCACCAGGCACTCGCGATCGAGATCGCGATCCGCGGCGAGCACGGCGTCGAGGCCGGCCTGACGCACAACTCCCTCGGCCTCGTGAAGATGGCGCAGCGCGACTGGGCCGGCGCGCGCGTCGAGCTCGAGCACGCGCTCGCGGCCCTCACCGCCGCCGGCCACGGCGATCGCGCGTTCGCCGAGCACAACCTTGGCCTCGTCGCCGCGGCGACCGGCAACCACCAGGCAGCGCTCGAGCACTACCAGCGTGCCAGCGCGATCTACGCCGCCACGATCGGCGACGACGCGATGTCCCCGATCCGGCTCTACCTCGATCGTGCGCGCTCGATCGCTGCTCGCGCCGGCATCGCCGCGGCTCGCCCCGATGCGCGGCGCGCGCTCGACGCGGCACGACGCGCCCACATCCCTTGGATCGCCGAGGACGCCCAGGCCTTGCTCGATGATCACCCATCTCCGTCGAGGGGCGACGCCACCGTCGTGCTGTCGATCGAACCGCCGGTCGGCGGCCCCATCGTCGTCACCCAGCCCGCTCGCGCCGACACGCCCCCGGTGCCCACGCCGACGCCCAGGCCCACGCGCGATGTCGGCACCTACGGCGCAAGCCAGGGCTGGTAGCTCCCAAGCCGAGCGAGTTCGAGCGGTTGACGGCGTCGGCGGATTGTCGTGCGCCGGTCGGCGTGTAGCCCCGTTGCCTGATCGATGCCCACATCGATCTCGCGACGAACCTTCTTCGCACACGGTCTTGGAGTCGGCTCGCTCATGCTCGCGGGGTGCGGCTCGGGCGGCCTCGCGCCCCACGAGGTGCTGCCTGCCACGCCTCAGGCCGACGACGATCACGGCCCGCTCCCCGCGATGCCCGAGGTCGGGTCCGATCCCCGCGGGACGTGCGAGGTCACCGCGGACAACATCGAAGGCCCGTTCTACAAGCCAGGTGCGCCGGCGCGCGCCGTGCTCGTCGGGGACCGCGATCGCGGGGAACGCCTGGTCCTGGGAGGCACGGTCCGCACCACCGCGTGCACTCCGGTCGCCGGCGCGGTGCTCGAGCTCTGGCAGGCCGATGCGCGCGGCGGCTACGACAACGACGGCTGGGGCCTGCGCGGCACGCTCACCACCGACGCACTCGGGCGCTGGCAGGTCCGCACGATCATGCCGGGCCGCTACCTCGATGGCCGGCGCTATCGACCCATGCACATCCACATCAAGCTGCGGGCGCGCGGGCTGCACGCGCTCACCACCCAGCTCTACTTCGAGGGCGACCCGTACCTCGACGGCGATCCGTTCGTCGTGTCGTCGCTGATCATGCCGCACGCCCGTGCCGGCTCGGGGCGCCGCGCCGCGTTCGACTTCGTGCTACCCGCGGCGACGTAGCGGGCCGGTGCCGTCGCGCGGGATGCGCATCGCGATGGTCTGCATGATCATCAGCGTGCGCGCGATGCCCGGCGACATCGCCGGCTTGCCGCTGGTCATCAGCGAGACCGCGATATCGCGACTCGGATCGGCGTAGAGCACCACGTTCGTGAAGCCGAGGTGGCCGAAGGCACGCTGGGTGCGCAGCCCGAACAGGCTCGCGAGCCGGCCGCCGAGCATGAAGCCCATGCTGTAACGGATCGGGGCGCCGAGCGTGAAGTCGATCTCGAGGTAGGTCTGCTCGGCGATCGCGCGCTGGATCGTGCGGGTCTCGAACACCCGCACGCCATCGAGCGTGCCGCCATCGAGCAGCAGCTGCATGAAGCGCGAGGCCTCGTTCGCGGTGGACACGATGTTGCCGGCCGGCACCACGCTCGTCAGGAACCGCGGATCGTTCGACACGCGCACGGCCTCGACGAAGTCGACGCTGAGCGCGCGCCGCAGGATCTGCGCGAGGGGCGGCAGGATCGGTGGACCCGTGAACGCGTTGATCGCGACCTCGCGCAAGCGCGCCGGCGGCACCCCGAAGTTGAAGGCATCGAAGCCGAGCGGCGCGAGGATCTCGTCGCGCATCACGTCGCGCAGGGGCTTCCCGGTGACCCGCTCGATCACCGCCGCGAGCACGAACCCGCCCGTGAGTGCGTGATAGGCGAGCCGTCGGCCGGCGCGCCAGCGAGGCTTCTGGTTCGACAGCAGCGCGAGGATCTCCTGCGGTCTCTCGAGCAGGCCGACATCCGCGAACTGCCGCGGGATGTTCGGGATCCCCGCGCGGTGCGTGAGCACGTGGCGCAGCGTGATCCGCTCCTTGCCGTGCTGGCCGAACTCCGGGATGTAGTGGGCGACCGGATCGTCGAGGTGCAGCAGCCCGCGCTGGTCGCACAGATGGACGAGCATCGCCGTGACCATCTTCGACGCGGAGAACAGGTTGAACAGCGTGTTCGGCCCGGCGAGGACGCGATCTGCATCGGGAGGATCGAACGGCGCGTTGCCACGCACGTGGCCGATCGAGCGATCGAAGATGACCTGACCACGACGCCGGATGCACAGCGCGAGCGCGGGATAGAGCCCGGTGCGGTAGGTCGCGCCACAGGCTTTCCAGATCGCGTCGATCACCTTGCGATCGAGACCCACGGCGAGGGGATCGACCTCCGCGCCGCGATCGGCGACCTGTTCGATTGGCGAAACCCGGACGAGCGTCTCGAACCGACGGCGCAACATCTCGACCATGGTATCACGCCCGACCCGCGCTACATATGCAACGAAGTTGCACCTGATTGCGTTGGCCAGCACCGCGGGCGTACAGTGCAAGAATGGCGAAGAACCTCGACGAGCTGCGCGACGCGGTGCGCGCGTGCGGGCTTCGGGCAACGCCATCGCGGATCGCCGTGCTCGAGCTCGTGCGCACGAGCGGCTCGCCGATCTCTCACGCGGATGCCGCGGACCGGCTCGCCTTGCAGGTGTGGGATCGCGCCACGATCTATCGCAACCTGACGGATCTCGCCGAGGCGGGCCTGCTGCGGCGCACCGATGTCGGTGACCACGTGTGGCGGTTCGAGGCGCTCGCGCCGGGCGATGATCCGAAGGCCTCCCACGCGCACTTCGTCTGCACCGAGTGCGGCACCATCGAGTGCCTGCCCGAGCTCGAGATCTCCACCCGCCGCGCGAAGGTTCCCCGCGCGGTCAAGCAGCGTCAGGTCGAGGTCCACGTGCGCGGCCTGTGCGACGGCTGCAGCTGATCCGGCGGGACGAACCTGCTCAGGGGCGGACGCGGACACAGGTCTCGTACCATCGCGCCCCGAGCCGCTCGTCGCGCTGGACGATCCAGATCGGGATGTCGGTCGGCCCGTCGAGGTCGACGGCCTTGGGCGCCCGATAGTCGCTGAACAGCGGCGCGGGGTTGCCAGAGAAGTCGCGTGGCCCGCCGGTCGAGCCACTCGAGAACCCGCCGGCACCGGCCATCCACTGGTACGTCAGGCTCTCGGTGAACGTCTGCTCCATGCCGTCGATGGTCGGGACGACGTACGTCTCTCGCGCCCCGTCCGGCTCGACCGGCAAGATCCGCACGCGCTGGGTCGGCACGAGCTCGAGCGGCGCGGTCTGATCCACGCAGCGCCCCATCGGCAGGGGCTGGGGATCGACGCCATCCTTGGCGGCCGTGAACGGGGTCACCGGGGGGTTGTGGTTCTCGCTCAGCCCGGGCGGGATCCGCGGGGACACGCGCAGCCGCTTGGCGGCGAACAGATCGAGCTCCGGATCGACGCCGTCACCACCGACCTGCAGCGAGAGGCCGTAATCGATGCCGCCGAGCCCCTGGAACACATCGCCGTCGAGCACCTTGAGGACGACGCCGAGCAGGTTGCCGTCGGGCATGATGGTCGCGCACAGCGCGGGAGCAGGCGCCTGTGGGTCGGGCTCGATCGTGATGTCGGGATCGTCGAGCAGGCCCTGCGCGAGCACGGTCTCGGGCGAGCGACAGCGGTCCGCCGAATTGAGGGCGCACAGCGTGAGCGAGTAGCGGAGCTGGCGATCGAAGCTCGGATCGGCCACGAGCGCGCAGACGGTGCTGGGCCTGAGCTGCTCGAGCAACGCCACCGGATCCACCGGCATCGAGAGATCGACGTCGATGATCTGGTCGGGAACATCCGCGACCATCGCGAGCACGCGGGTGTCGAGCACGATGTTCTCGTTCTCGAACGAGCCGCAGCCCTCGAGCGTCGCGACCACCGTGATCAGCACGAGCGGCCTCACCAGGTACCTCGGAGCCCGAGCGTCGGCAGGATCGGGAAGCTCGTGATCGGCGCCGACTCGCGGAACCGATAGTCGTACTCCGTGCCCTCGACGTTCTTGAAGTTCGCGACGTTGATGATGTCGATGTATAGCCCGAGGCTCCAGGTGTTGTAGAGCCACACCTTCTCGGCACGGACGTCGAGCTGGCGAAACGTCGGGGTACGGACCGACCGAGAAGCGCCGAGGACGGGATCGTAGCTGCCGGTATCCGCGTTGTAGGTCGAGCCGATCACCGGGGTTTCTGGACGACCGGTCGCGAGCTGGAACCGGGCCCCGAGCTCGTAGCCCTTGCCCGGCTTGTAGCTCGCGACCGCGTTCAGCACGTGGGGCTGATCGAACGCGGTCGGCCTGGGATCGTCATCGGCGTCGGTGCGCTGGCGCGACTGGCTGAACGTGTACGACAGCCAGCCGAAGGCGTGCTCGGTGATCTCGCGCTTGATCAGGATCTCGAAGCCCAGCGACGTGCGCTGGCCGGTGTTCGCGAAGTTGACGTAGGTGAACGTGCCGTCGGGGTTCTGCTTGACGTCGTTGGTGAACACGACAAGGTTCTTGCGGCTCTCGTAGTAGATCTCGCTGTCGACCGACCAC
>JAGSPR010000726.1 GCA_018262455.1 Deltaproteobacteria bacterium
AGCGACGCGGCCTGGCGCGCATCATCGGCCGCATCGAGATCGGGATCGAAGCGCTCGCCGCGCGCCGCGAGCTGCACGTCGTGGCCGACGAGCTGCGCCGGGAGCTGCCACGCGGCCTCGAGGCTCGCGCCGAGCGCCCGGCGGCGCGCAGGAGCGTCGACCGCGCGCGAGCGCAGGTACAGCGCTTCGGCCTGAACCCACACGTTGGCGTGCGCGAAGGTCAGGTCCCCGCCGGCGAGCACGGTCACGCGCTCGAAGCCGATCGGCGCCAGCGTGCGCCCGAGCGTCCCCGCCGCGAGCGTGGCGTCGGTCGCCGGTGTGCCGGTGTCGATCGCGGGATCGTGCGAGCGCACGACGGTCGCGCCGGCGACGAGGCGATCGCGCGAGCCACCGAGCCACCGCCGGCCGACATCGACCAACGCGCGCCCGGCGACGAGGTACATGCCGCGATCCGGCGTGCGCTCCGCGCCCGAGCCGAGTCGGCCGCTGCCATTCGTGATCGCGAGGCGGTAGTGGAAGAGCCCCTCGGCGAGGCCCGCCGGACCGCTGTGGACCATCGCACCGACGTCGCGAAACGCCAGCTTCGTCATCGCGTAGACGTAGCCCGGCCGATCCATCATCGTGAGCTGTGGCGCCAGCGTGGTCGCGGAGGCGCCGATCGGCAGCCTGAACTGCCCGAAGGTCACCCCGATCGCCGCGTGCGGCTGATAGGTCGCCGCGAGATCGAGCAGCGGCGATCCTGGCAGCATCAACCCGAGCCGCGCGATCACGCTGAGGCCGGGGGCGGGGCGCGCGTCGATCCGTAGCACTGCGAACCGCAGCCGCAGTGCGTCGGTCGCCGCGGTGGGCGAGTCCTGCGACCACGGGATCCACCACGCGGCGACGACGCCGTGGAGCTCGACGCCAGGATCGCGCGGCGCGACGGGACCGGGCGGCGGGAAGGCAGCGATATCGACCGGCGCGGCGGGCGTCGGCGCGGGTGCGGCGTCGTCCGCGCGTGCCGCCGACGAGGCCGTCAGCGTCGCGAGGACGGCGATCGTCGCGAACCGCGCGAGGCGTGTCATGCGTCCCGAGGCTGCATCGCCCATGCCGCTCGGCGGGGGCACGGCGCTCCGCGGGCCCGCGAATCTCGCGCCACCGAGGGGCCGCCGTGCACCAAGTCGAAACGGAACCGCCACGGTCGGTGTTTCATGCTGTTTCACGCCCGGTCGAGCGCCTGTGGCCGACATCGCGAGGTCACCACGCGCTCATCGGACCGAGGTCGTGGACCTGGTGTCCCGCGCCGACGAGGATCGAGGCCGCGCGTGCGCTGCGATTGCCGCTGCGGCAATAGACGACGATCTCGCGATCGTGAGGTAGCTCCGCGAGCCGACCTGCGAGCGAGTCGACGGAGATGTTGATCGCGCCGTCGAGGTGGCCGGCGCCGAACTCCTCGGGCGTCCGGACGTCGAGTAACGCGGCTCCGGATCCGACCAGGTGGCGAGCGCGCGCGCCATCGACGCGGGCACCGTTGGCCGTCGGCGCCGTTGCCGCCGTGCTGGACGAGGTCGAGCACGCGCCGAGCGCGAGTGGTGCGATCAGCGAGCCGCGGAGGAGCAGGCCCATGAAGGTGGTGAGCATGCGACGATCGCTGCAATCAGCGCGCCGCGCTCGAGGCGCGTCTGGACGCGCTGCGCTACCGGGCGTGAAACGGATCGAAACGCGCTCGCGGTGGTTCGCGCCGCGTCCGCATCAGCGTCCGTCGATGAAGGCCTCGAACCACGCCTCCGCGGGCGCACGCCGGATCACCCCGCCGAGATCGAACAGCGCGATCTCGTCGACGCCGGCCTCGCGCGCGATCGCCACGTCGCGTGCGAGCTCGCGCGGATCGCGATAGCCGGGCTCGTCGCCGAAAGCCCCGGGGCCGACGGTGCCGAGCGATAGCGCGGCCTTGGTGCCGAAGCGAGCGCGCGTGCCGCGTGCGGTGATCGCGAGCAGGCGCTCGGCGCGGGTGCGATTGACGAGGCCGCGCGACCAGCCCTCGTAGAGCGAGGTGTACGCCATGACACTGTGGCGCTCGACGGCGAGCTCGCTGGCGGGGGTGCCGAGCATGCGCTGGAGCCACTGACCGCGCCCCTCGACCGCGAGCAGCGGGAGGACCGCGGTCGTGACGCGACGATCCACGCGCCAGCGCTCGACCGCGGCAACGAGCGACGCGCGCGCGGTGCCAAAGGTGTGGGGCGACGGGGTCTGGCGCCAGGTCGGGCGCCACGACTTCCACTGCTCCAGGAGGTCGAACGGGGGCTCGAGATCGATCGCGAGCTCCTCGGCACCTGGTACGCGCGCGAGCAGCTCGTCGGCGAACGCGATGAAGCGGGGCGAGGTCTTCGCGCTCGCCCACCGGCCGTCGGCGTCGGCGAGCATCGGCCACAGCGCGACGAAGATGCCGGCGCCCTGGAGGCGGCGCACGACCTCGGCGACCTCGGGGAGCTGCCACGGCCGCACCGCGAGCAGGAGGTCGAGGTGATAGCGCGCGAGCAGGGCGACCACCGACGGCTGTGCGAGCTCGTCGAACGAGAGCGTCTCGCACCACACGCGACGTCGCACGGCCGGATAGTATCCCCACATGAACGTCCTCTACGGCGTGACCGGCGAGGGAATGGGCCACGCGATGCG
>JAGSPR010000727.1 GCA_018262455.1 Deltaproteobacteria bacterium
GAGGCGTTCGGCAAGCGGCTCGCCGCGGCGGGGTTCGAGGTCACGGCGCATCGGCTCGGCAGCAGCCGGACGCACAGCGTCTATCTCGGCCGTCGCTAGCCTCTCGACGAGCGCGCACGTCGTCGCGACCGTGCTCCCGCCGATGCGACGCTCGCGCTTGTTTGATACCGTCGCCGCGATGAAGCTGACCAGACTCGCATTGACGACCCTCGTGATCGGTTGCTCTGGCCCCGCCAAGCAGCCGGCGCAACCCCAGCCCGAGACCGCGGCCATCGAGGCCGGCGGTCCCGCCGCGACCGGCGACGGAAGCGCCACCGGTGACGCCGCCAAGCCCGAGAAGGCACCATCGCCGCCCGACACCGGCGGGTACCATCTGATCGCGCCGTCCGAGCTCAAGTACGCGCCGCTGGACCCCAAGGGGCCGGGCCCCGAGATCGCCGTGCTGCACGGCGATCCGCAGAAGGGCGGAGCGTTCTTCCTCAGGTTTCCGGCGGGCGCCAAGCCCGGGCTCCACACCCATACCTCCGACTATCACGCGGTCGTGGTGAGCGGTGCGCCGCGCCACTGGCTCGCGGGAGGCGAGGCCAAGGCCAAGCCGCAAGCTCCGGGTAGCTACTGGTTCCAACCAGGCAACCAGGCGCACGGCGACGAATGCACGGGCAAGGAGCCGTGCGTCATGTTCGTCATCATGTCGGGCGCGTTCGACATGGCGCTGACGCCGAAGGCCAAGCCGGGTCCGGCCGGCAAGTACACGCTGACCTCGCGCAAGGACGCCAAGTTCGCGCCGATGGATCCGAGCAACGCCCAGGGACCGAAGGTGGCGTTCCTGTCTGGCGACCCGAAGACGGGGCCGGTGGGCTTCATCATCGAGATCCCCGCCGGTGGCAAGGCCCCCATCCACAGCCACACCTCCGACTACCACGCCCTCGTGCTCGACGGCGCGCCCGCACACTGGCTGCCCCACCAGCTCGATCAGGGCGAAGCGCTCGCCCCGGGGTCGTACTGGTTCCAGCCCGGTGGCTTTGACCATGGCGACCGCTGCACCAGCTCCGAGCCTTGCCACGGGTTCGTGTTCATGGACAAGGCGATGGACTTCAAGCCGGCTGCGAAGCAGTAGGCTCGGTCACGGGGGCGGAAACGATCCGGTCAGCTCGGGCACCAGCAGCTCCTCGAGAGCGTCGCGAGAGGGCTGCGACGCGAGCTCGTTGCGCCGGCGCGCGAGATCGCCCGCGTTCAGGATGCCGCCGACATAGAACACGGAGGCCGCCGTCCCCGCCGCCGCGGCCGTGACATAGCGACGATCGAGCGCGAGCTCGATCGTCGCTCCGATGAACAGACCGTTGAGCACGAACGTGACCGCGGCCGCCTGGACCGAACCGGCATAGAGCTGACCCGCACCCGGGATCAACGCACTCAAGATCCCGGCAACCGCGGGGTGCTTGCGACGAGCCGCGTGATAGCGCGCCGCGAGCGCGCTGGCCGGTGCTCCGAGCTCGCCGGGCAGCTTCGCGGCATGGGACGCGAACCCGCCGCGATCGTCGAGCGCCGCGAGCGCTGCGATCGCAGCGGCCCGCGGTGCCGGGATCCGCGCGAGCACGGCCCTGGCCGCGTCGGTGTCGCGGTCCATCGCGTACGCCCAGGCGAGCACGACGTTCGCGGTCTCCGCGCGCGCGCCACGCGACAGCTCCTGGAGATCGCTCAGCGCCCACGCGCGATCCTCGAGCCTCAGCAGCGCGATATCGTCCAGCACGCGGTGGGCCTCGAGCGCCGGCGATGGGGCACACAGCACGCGCAGCCCGACGACCGCGTGATGGACATCGGCAAACCGGTGTGCGCGCAGCAGGGTGACGAGCCGTGGGCCGACGGCGGCGTCCTCGCACGGCGACGGGATCGGCGACGGGACCGGCGACGGGATCGCCACCGCGGCGGGCGGCACAGGATCGGGATCCGCGCCGGCCACGCTCGACTGCCCGAGGAGTGCGAGGAGCGCGAGCGCGATCCACCACCTCATCGCCCGCACCGGCGATCCGGCAGGTCCACCCAGCGCAGCCGGCCATCGAGGCGCAGCGGCACCGCGAACCGTGGATCGCGCGCCTCCTCGAGCAGCACACGCGAGACGCCCCAGAACACCGAGGTCACGCCACCGCACTGCTGCGCGCGCGTGGCGAACATCTCGGAGTCGGTGGGTGCCATCCGGCACCGGCTCTTCACGGAGCTGCTGCGAGACCCGATCCAGCGATAGATCCGGATCGTGGTGTCCGCGGTCGGTGCCGCCGAGCGATAGCGCAGATCGATCACGTTCGTGGGTGCGGTCGACAGGGGCGGCAAACAACCTGCGAGGGCGAGCACCATGAGCCCACGCGCGAGCACGGGCCTGCTCAGCGTTGCGGTTGCGGTTGCGGCGGCGGGTACGCGCCCTGCGGCGGGGGCGGGTAGGCACCCTGCGGCGGGGGCGGGTAGGCACCCTGCGGCGGGGGCGGATAGCCCTGCTGCGGCGGCGGGTAGCCCTGCTGCGGCGGCGGGTAGCCCTGCTGCGGGTACTGCTGCGGATAGCCACCCTCGGGCGCCATCATGACGGTGTGATCGGCCTTGTAGCCCATGATCCACAGGAACGGCACGAGCAGGAACACGCCGCCGATGCACGCGGCGACATC
>JAGSPR010000007.1 GCA_018262455.1 Deltaproteobacteria bacterium
CCGAACACGTCGCCGCTCATGTCGCCGACGCCCGCAACTCGGATCGACGTGTTGCGGATGTCGATGCCCGCCTCGCGGAAGTGCCGCTCGACGTTGGTCCAGCCACCACGCGAGGTGATGCCCATCACCTTGTGGTCGTAGCCGGCCGAGCCACCCGAAGCGAACGCGTCGTCGAGCCAGAACTTGTACTGCTGCGAGATCGCGTTCGCGGTATCGCTGAGGTGCGCGGTGCCCTTGTCGGCGGCGACCACGAGGTACGGATCGTCGTCGTCATAGCGCAGCACGCCGGGCGGCGGGACGATCTGTGTGCCGACGTAGTTGTCGGTGATGTCGAGCAGGCCGGAGACGAACACCTGGTACTGGACGCGCGCCTCCTCGCGGGTCGGCGAGGCCTTGCGGGTGACGAAGCCGCCCTTGGCGCCCTGCGGCACGATGATGACGTTCTTCAGCGCCTGCGTTCGCTGGAGGCTGAGCACCTCGGTCCGGAAGTCATCGGCGCGATCGGAATGGCGTAGTCCGCCGCGCGCGACCATGCCGCCGCGCAGGTGGATGCCTTCGACTCCCGGGGCGTGGACGTAGATCTCGAACACCGGGCAGGGCCGGGGCATGTGCTCGACGAGCGCGCTCTCGATCTTGATCGAGATCGTATCGCCGCGTCCGGGCCGGTAGTAGTTGGTGCGCCGCGTCGCCTCGAACAGGTCGAGGTAGTAGCGCAGGATCAGATCCTCCTGGATCACGGTCACGCGCTGGAGCATCTCCTCGTACTTCAGTGCCAGCGGGGGCAACAGCTTCTCGGCGCGCGCGCCTGCGGTCTCCTTGCGCTCGGTCGAGAACTTGGTCTCGAAGTACTGGACGAGCAGGGACGCGAACGTCGGGTGTTTGAGCAGCGCGTCGTCCACCGACTGCGAGCCGAAGCCCTGGAACACCTGCACGAAGTAGTTGCGGTAGGTGATCAGCAGATCGATCTGTCGCCAGTCGAGGCCGGCGAGGTAGCCGAGCCCGAGCAGGCGATCGTCGAGCAGGTGGCCACCCAGCACGCGCTGGACGATCTCGCCCAGTCGCTCGAGCGACGCCTCGTCCTCGATCTTGTGGCCGTCGTTGCCGCTGACCTCGAAGCCGGTGATGTAGACCTCCGGGCCGGGCCCAACGAGGCGCTCGGCGAGCCTGCTCGTGGCGCGCAGCGCCATCCGGTGCAGCACGGGCACCACGTCATTGAGCAGCAACTCCTTGCGCGACACGATCCGCAACGACGTGTGGCGCTTGTCGCCCTCGCCGAGCACGACGATCGTCGCGCGGAGCCCTTCGTTGTCGTCGAGCTTCTCGATCAGCCTGATATCGAGCAGCGCGATCTCGGGTGGCAGCGAACCCTTGTACGACTCCGGGAACCGCGCCCCCGACTTGCTCCAGATCTCCTGCGCGGAGGCGGTGGTCGTGAGGTAGCGCTGCGACTGGGCGGTGGCCTTCGTGGGTGCGCGGTAGTGCTTGAAGACCAGCCGACGCAGCTGGTCGTCCCAGCTCTCGAGCAACAGCTCGAGCTTGTCCGACAGCGTCTCGAGATCGGCGTCGGAGACCTTGGGGCGATACTTGCCGACGGTGAAGTGCAGGCGGATCGGCGACTCGTCGTCGGTCTCTTGACGGTATTCGCGGAGGTGCGGGACGCCGAGGAACTTACGGATCTCCTGCGACATCTGCTCGCGCAGCGCTTCCGAGAACCGCATGCGCGGGACGACACAGACCACGGTGATCCGGCGTCCGTTCGGCCGCCGCCACACGAACACGCGTGCGAGATCGCGGGACTCGGCGAGCCGGAACTGGTTCGCGACATCGCGGATCTCGTCGATGCTCCAGTAGAACAGGTCCTCGACGGGGATCGAGTCGAGGATCGCGACGCTCTTGGCATACGCGTAGCTACCCGGCTGGTCCTCGAGCTTGGCCATGACCTCCTTGATGCGCTTGCCAACCACCGGCACGCGGCGGTTCGCGTGCTTGAGCGCCTTGGTCGACATCAGGCCGACGAACACGTGCTCGCCGATCGACTTGCCGTCCGGCCCGCGCTGCGCGATCCCGAAGTAGCGGACCTGCGCGACCGACCGGACCACGGTCATGTAGTCGGTGCGGTAGTACGAGTAGATCTCGTCGCGGGTGCGTCGCGTGGCGACGATCTCGCCGACCACCTCTTCGAGGTTCTTGCGCTCGGGGGCCGCGAACAGGCCGAGGCCGCGCTCCACCAGGCGGTGCCCGTTGCCCGCGCCATTCCCGCCGTGCGGGAACCACGCATACCCGGCGAGGATGAAGTTGTCGTCCTTGAGCCAGTCGATCAGCTCGACCGCCTCGTCGGCCTCGACCTCGAGCGGGGTCCGGGGCAGCTCGGACTGTGCGCGGATGATGATCTCGCGCGGGATCGACTGCGACTCCCGAGGGCTCGGGCTCGACGGATCGCGCCCGCTGAGGCTGCACAGGTACGAGCGCGCCTCGTTGAACCGCGCCATCATCTCGTGGCGGTCGCGGTTGACGAGCAGCGTCAGCTCGAGCCGGCGGGCCAGATCCTGGCGAAGGGCCTCGCGGCGCTCCGGAGGGATCGCCGAGACCTGCATGTACACCTGCGAGTATTTCGTGCCGCGGTTCTGGTCGATGCCGGTGATCTGTCCCCCCTCGTGGAGCACGCCGTGGATCGGGTGCAGCACGAAGTGCAGGTGCAGGCCCATCTGGCGGAGGAATGACTTGATCGTGCGGATGATGAACGCGGCATCGGGCAACCGCGTCTCGATCACGGTCGAGGACGACTCGTCTGCCAGCAGCGTCGTCTCGGGCTCGCGGATCTCGACCTTGACGGTCGTCGCGAAGTCCTCCTCGAGAAACGCGAACCGATCCATCACGAACGCCAGGAGCTTGTGCGGCTCGATCTCGCCGAGCACCTCCGGCGGGATCGCGCGGCAGTAGGTGCGAATGTACGACTCGAGCCGGTCTCGGTGCGATTCCTTGACCGCTTGATGAGCCAGCGAGAGAACCTGGCTTACTACCTCAGCTTGCATGTCGCCGCGCACGTTAGCACCGGAGCGCAAATTAGATGCAAAGCGCGCCTGCGATGAATGAGGGCAATCTGCGTCGCCGCAATGCGTCACCTGCTGGGGCTGCCCGCCCTG
The DNA here is from genome assembly GCA_018262455.1 of Deltaproteobacteria bacterium. The sequence continues at coordinate 3,144 of JAGSPR010000007.1, forward strand.
CCATGGCATGGTCGGCAGGTGAGCACCGAGGCTTCCGCGCGGGTTCCCGGGCCGCTTCCCGCGGTGCCTGGCAGCGAGCCTCTGAAGGCCCGCGGAAACCTGTTCGAGATCGCGACCCGGCAGATCGAGAAGGCGATGGCGCTGATCGGGCTCGATCCCGATGTCGCGGCGATCCTCGCGCAGCCCAAGAACGAGATCATCGTCAACTTCCCGGTCCGGCTGGAGAACGGGAAGCTCGAGATCTTCAAGGGCTACCGGGTCCAGCACAACAACATCCTCGGCCCTTACAAGGGGGGGATCCGGTACCACCCCGAGGCCAACCTCGATGAGATGAAGGCGCTCGCCTCGTGGATGACCTACAAGAGCGCGCTCCACGAGATCCCGTTCGGGGGCGCCAAGGGCGGGGTGAAGTTCGACCCCCGCCAGTGCTCCAAGCTCGAGCTCGAGAGGATCACCCGCCGGTTCACGTCGGCGCTCGGCTTCAACATCGGTCCGGAGCTCGACATCCCGGCGCCCGACGTCAACACCAACAGCCAGACGATGGTCTGGATGATGGACACCTACATGAACCTGGTCGGCCCGCTCGAGCGCAACAACGTGCGCGGCGTGGTCACCGGCAAGAGCGTGTCCTCGGGGGGCAGCCACGGGCGTGCCGAGGCGACCGGGCGGGGCGTCGCCCACTGCATCTCGGAGTGGGCGCACGACAAGAACTTCAGCCTCGACGGCGCGCTGGTCATCATCCAGGGCTTCGGCAACGTCGGCAGCTACACGGCCCGCCTGCTCTCGCACAAGGGCGCGATCGTGGTCGGGGTCGGGGACGTCGGTGGCTACATCATGAACCCCGAGGGCATCAACCCGCACAAGCTCGGCGAGCATGTCCACGAGACCGGCTCGGTCGCGGGCTATCGGGGCGCGACTCGCATCACGCGCGATGAGTTCTTCGCGCTCGACGCCCACGTGTTCGTACCTGCAGCGCTCGAGCTCGAGCTCGGAGTTGCGGAGGCCAAGGCGCTCAGGGTCAAGGTGGTCGTCGAGGGGGCGAATGGCCCGACCTACCCCGAGGCCGAGGCCATCCTGCTCGAGCGCGGCATCGACGTCCTGCCGGACATCCTGTGTAACTCGGGCGGCGTGATCGTCTCGTACTACGAGTGGCTGCAGAACAAGCGCGGCGATCAGTGGGAGCTGCCCGACGTGCTCGAGCGCCTCGAGCGCCGGATGCGCCAGACGTACGCCAGCGTCCGCCAGTACGCGACCACCCACAAGACCGACTGGCGTACGGCGAGCTATGCGATCGGCCTCGAGCGGATCGAACACTGCTACAAGGAGCGGGGTATCTTTCCGTAGATGCTGTCGACCTGGAAGCTCGCGCGCTGGCTCGGTCCGTGGGCCGATTCGACCAAGGCGCCGTCGGTCGCGATCGCCGATGACGACGTCGACGGCATGCGCGTACGGATCTTCTATCCCGGAGGGGTCGCCCGGGGCGCCCGCGCAGGTACCGCCCGCCGCACGTTCCTGATCGCGCCGGGCCTGCACTACGCGGGCGCCGACGATCCGCGGATGGACCGGTTCTGCCGGATCCTCGCGAATGCCGGCCACCTCGTCGTCGCCCCGTACATCCCCGACTTCCTCGCGCTCAGGCCGAGCGAGCGTGCCAAGCACGACTTTGCCCGCGCGTTTGATGCGTTACCGCGATGGAGCCAGCAGAAGCCCGTCGTGTTCTCGATCTCGTTCGGCTCGCTCCTCGCGTTCTCGCTGGCGGCCGAGCGGGGAGCCGCCGTCGAGCGCCTCGTGATCTTCGGCGGCTACGCCAGCCTGCACGAGACCTTGAAGTTCAGCCTCACCGGCGAGGTCTCCGGCGGCCGCCAGGCGACCCGCGATCCGCTCAATCAGTCGGTCGTGCTGATGAACCTGTTGCACCTGATCGAGTGCGCCGATCGCGAGGCGGTGAGCGCCGGCTGGCGGCGCTACGTCGAGCTCACCTGGGGCCGGCCCGAGCTCAAGGCGCGCGAGCGGTTCGTCGCGCTGGCGAACGAGCTCGCGCCGGGCGTGCCCGCGTCCGTCCGCGACTTGTTCCTCGTCGGCATCGGCGTGCTCCCCGGCGCCGAAGCGCTGGCGATGTCGGCCCTCGCACGGTTCGACGGCCGCGCGCTCGATCCCACGCCGTACCTGGCGCGCGTCACCGGCCGCGTCGACCTCGTGCATGGCGTCGGTGACGACGTGATCCCGTTCGAGCACAGTCACCAGCTCGCGGCCGCGATGCCCAGCGCAGACGTTCGCGTCCACCTCACCGGCATGTACGGGCACACCGGCAGCTCGCGACCGCCGCTGGCGACGGCCGCGAAGGAGCTGGTCACGATGGCCCGCGTGCTGCGCCTGCTGGCAGGCTGAACTCGAAGCGCCCGCGGCGTGTCCCCGCAGCCTGCTAGCGCAGCAGATTGCTCGACAGCGCCATCTGCGCGAGGTTCGCCGGGAACTCGATCTTGGCCGGCTTGCCGGGAAGCGGCTGGAACGGCTGGGGAGGCGCATCGATCGAGAGCCCGAAGATCTCGAGGCACATCTCGTTGGTGGTCTGCTCGCCGAGTGAGATGTCGACCGGCTGCGACAGCCCCGCGTCGTTCAGCATCCGCTGGACGAACGGGTTCTCGAGCGTGTTGTTCCACGTGCACTTGATGTCGATGACGTCCCCCTGGGCGACCGACGGCAACTGGTCGAGCGGTGCGTCGTAGCTGTAGGTGCGCTGCCAGTCGAAGTTCCATCCGCCGTTCGCGAGGCACTCGGTCTGCGGATCGGTGCCGCGCGCGGCCGGGCGCTCGATCGTGCTGCTGATGTGCGTACCGACGAGGTGCATGTGCGGATTCGCCGAGAACAGGCGGACATCGGTGAGGTTGCCGAGATCGGGGATCGTGATTCGCATGTGCTCGGGATGGTCGGCGACGTTCTTCGGCACCACGAACTGCGGGAAGCCGTTGTCCCCGGGGCCGGCGAGCAGCTGGGGCGCCTGGGACGCATTCCCGAACGCGGCGACGAAGTACATCTTCTTGGGCCACGTCGTCGAGAACCGGAGGTCGAGCGCGGTCTTGTCGGGCGTGCTGGTCTGACCCGCCGGGTGATAGTGGATCTGCATCACGAGCTTGGCGTTCGCGACGATCGGCACCGCGATGTCGGAGGACGTCTGCATCGGCTGGTTACCGGGCGTCCAGATGTTGACGACGAAGTCGGCGGGCGTCGCCATGGTGCCGCAGTCGAACGGCTTGCCGATGCCGCGCTGCTGGACGAGCGCGTCCAGCGTGGGGCCGGGCTGGACCTCGGTGATCACGGCGTGGTGGACCACGAGCTCGTTGTCGGGCCTGACCTGCATGCCGGTGAGCCACGCGAGCTCGGTGTTGCCGGGATCGAGCACGTAGCAGATGAACTGATCGCGATCGCCGCTCGCCGCGAAGCCCTCGACCGGGGTCAGGGTCTTGGTCACGCCCGAGAGCTCGGTGCTCGGGATGGCGGGGATGTCGGCGACCTCGCCGAGCGGATGGCCGTCGTCGACCCAGGCCTGCAGGGTCGCCTTCTCGGTGGCCGACAGCCGCGGGTCATCGACCCAGCCAAAGCGTGGCGTGCAGTCTGCTTCCTCGCGGGCGTCGAACGGCGGCATCGCGCCACGGTCGATCTCGTGCAGCATGCGCGCGGAGTTCTCCTTCGCGCTGTCGTACTCGGTCAGCGTGAACGGGGCGATCCCGCCGTCCTGGTGGCAGGACATGCAGTGCTTGGCGAGGATCGGGGCGACGTCCTGATACCAGGTGGCACGCGCCACGGGCTCGGAGGCATCGGGAGCGGAGGAGGCGGAGTCGGAGCCACACGCCGCGAGGCCAAACCCGACAGACGACAGGAGAGCGAGGTCGATGAGGCGCATGCATGCGGCTTCCAGCAATGGCCGTACCGCTCCTGACGGGCCCTGCTGGACGCCCCAGCGTGGCAGTTTCCGCCACGTTGTGGGGATTCTCGACGCCTGCAGGCCCACGCACCTACACCGAGGTCGGCTGCCGCAGCACGCGATCGCAGGCCGCGATGACCCGCAGGTAATGGCCGCGCGCGTTCCACCGCGTCGGCGGGCGCTCGTCCGGCAGCAGCTCGGCTCGCTCGACGGCCGCACGGCGCGCCGCGCAGTGAGCCCGGAGCTCGCGGAGCAGGACCACCAGCTCGGGCGTGACCTCGCATCCAGCGGTCAGCCTGGCATCGACCAGCTCGAGGTAGCCGACCGCGAAGCCTTCGAGGATGGCGCGCGCGAGGATCGTGATCGGCGTGGCCGCGAAGTCGCCGCGATCGCGGACCGCGTCGAAGATCGCGCGGCTGCCGGGGATCGTCAGGCGTTCGAGCGCGTCGATCGGGATCGCGAGCAGGCGGATCGCGGCGACGCGCAGCGCGCCCGGCATGCCCGCGAGCAGCGTCACGATCTCGCCGCCAGGCATCACGTGTGGCCAGCGCTGCCACGCGCGCATCGCGAGCTCGCCGCGGGCCTTCGCGATCCACTGCACGGCGCGCTCGCGGTGCGAGCCGATCCGCAGCACCGCCTCGAACGCATCGAGCTGGCTCGCGGGCTCGCCGCGGAGCGCGTCGTGGGCGAGCTCCTCGAGCCACGGGGGGGGCCCGGCGGCGATCGCGTCGAGCACCGCGGCACGTACCACGGGGACCTCCCGCGCGAAGGCCTGGGTCACGACGGCCGGATCGATCGTTCCCGCGACCGCGAGCCGGGTGACGAGCTGCATCGCCTGGGCGCGCACCATGGCGTCGGGATCGTGGCGGCCCAGCGCGACCACCAGGTCATGCTCGGCGTGACCTGCCAGGACCACCACGAGCATCCGCCGCACGCCGGGGTTGGGCGCGTGCGGGAGCGGGTCGAGGTGGGCCGCGATCTCGGTGCCGCGACCGACGCGGAGCGCGAGCTCCCAGAGTGCCCACACCCGGTGCTCCGGGTGCGCCGCGCCGAGCAGCGCGCGGAGCTCCGCGGTGGTCAGGCGTTCCGTGTCTTCGAACCGGCGCAGCATCAGAAGATACATGGGCAACCGGCCGGTCGGGAGGGCGCACGCGAGGACGACGCGCTATAACCGCGCCGTGCGCCTGCTCGCGATCGTCCTGCTGGTTGTTGGATGTGGCAATCCACCCGATGTGAAGCGACCGGCCGGCGCGGGCTCTGGCGCAGGCACCACGACCCAGGTCGCGGGGGGATCCGGATCGGCTGCGACCGGCACCGCCAACCTCACCCCGCGCGAGGTCGGCTGCCCGCACCCGAGCTGTGCGTATCACCCCGGCACGGCGACGTATTTCACCTGCTTGTCGGGCGGGGCAGGGACGTGTTTCCACTTCGGGGCGGCCTGCATGCCCGACGGCGGCTGCATGTACGATCCCGCGGCCCGGTCGTACAAGCAGTGCCAGCATGGCGTCGAGGGCACCTGCCAGGCCTGGGGCGCCGCGTGCGCGCCGGCGTCGAAGTGCATGCTCGATCCGTCGGACAACCTGCACAAGCAGTGCGATGACGTGGCGGGCGGGACCTGCAAGCGGTTCGGCGCGCTGTGCGCTCCCTGATCACCGCGACTACCACGACCGCGTCGTGAGGGTCATCGCCATCTTCATGTCGGCGGTCTGACCCTGCGCGGTCAGCCTGCCGCGAAACTCGGAGTGGAGTGAACCGGTCATCGTCATGCGCGACAGATCGATCGTGCCGGCGCCGCTCCCTCCACCTCCGAAGTCCTTGATCGACATCGTCACACCCTGCTGGTCGACGGTGCGGTCGGGCGTGGTCACGGTCGTCTTGCTGGTGAACGCCACCCGGTCGCCATCGATCGCCGTGATCGTCACGGTCGTCACGGTCACGAGGTCGATCCCGTTGAGTGCCATCGTGTTGCGGCTCGACCACATCGCCCCGACCCCGACCGGCTCGGCCGGCAGTCGCATCGCGATCTGCTCGAGGTTCTGCGTCAGCTGATCGAGCTGTGCGGCCACGGCGGGAGCCAGCGACTTCGGCAGGTCGACCTTCGCACGGCTCAGCACGCCATCGGGTGACAAGGTCGCGGTCAGCGTCGTGCCGATCAGCTGTCCGGCCATCGCGCCCATCGTGGACGCCGGCACCACCGACCCGGCGCGCTCGCGGGCCTGCGCGTTCGCCACCGCGGTCCGGATCCTGGCGCTGCCATCGGGCAGGACCTCGTCGGCGGCGATGTCCGTCGTCAGCACGAGCGTGGGCATCTTGCCGCCGCGGCCGCCCGCCTCCAGGTCGAGCTCGAGCACGAGCTCGAGCGGTGTCTTCGTGCCCTTCGCCAGGTGGTAACGCAGCGTGCGTGCGGCCACCGGCGAGCCGGTCGAGATCAGCTCGATGCCATCACCGGGTGCGGCGGTGGTCGCGGACTTGCGGTCCTCGGCCTTGGTGCACGCGATCCCCAGCAGCGCCACCAGCGCGATGATCGTGACGACCTTCATCGCGGGCAGCATCGCGGGCACACCGATCCGGGGCAAGTCCGATGGCCGTCGTCGATCGATCCGGCTGCGGTTAGTCAATCAGCGTGCGATCTCAAGGCCTTGCGGTACCCAAGATCTGTCGCTTGACGAACCCGGGTTTGAAAAGCATTATCAAATTCACCCCGTGATCGTCTGCCTCTGCCACCCTGTCTCCGACCGTGATGTCGACGCCGTCATCGACGATGGTGCGCGGACGGTGCAGGAGATCGGTCGGCGCTGCGGTGCGGGCACCGGGTGTGGCGCGTGCGTCGAAGAGCTGCGAGATCGCCTCCAGGCCAAGGGCGCGAATGGATGCAGCCGTGATTGTGCCTCGGATCTCGTCTCGGTAAGGTCGGCTCGCTGATCAGCGCGCCGGCGGCGCCCGAAGCGGGCGGCGCGGACGTGACGCGGGATCTGGGCCGGGTTTCGACCGAAAGGGTGGACGAGATGAAGGGCAATGAAGAGGTGCTGATGCTCCTCAACCAGCTGCTCACGAACGAGCTGACGGCGATCAACCAGTATTTCATCCACGCGAAGATGTGTGAGAACTGGGGCTACGATCGGCTCGGCGGCATGCTGCGCGCCGAATCGATCGACGAGATGCGCCATGCGGATCTCGTGATCAGCCGCATCCTGTTTCTCGACGGCATTCCGAACCTGCAGCGCTATCACAAGCTGCACGTCGGCGAGACCGTGAAGGAGCAACTCGAGAGCGATCTGCAGCTCGAGTACTCCGCGATCACGTTCCTCAACCAGGGGATCAAGGTCTCGCGCGAAGCCGGGGACCACGCCAGCGAAGAGCTGATGACCCGCATCCTGGTCTCCGAAGAAACCCACACCGACTGGATCGAGACGCAGCTCGAGCTGATCCGCCAGGTCGGCGAGCAGAACTACCTCGCCCAGCAGATGAAGAAGTAGCAAGGAACGGACTCGGCGACCCGGAGCCGGCGGCGAGCCGCGGCGTGACGAAGAGTGACGCGCCCCCGGGCCGCCGGGTGCCAGCGTGGCAACGCGATTCCTCGCCTCCACGGCTAACCGCGCGTCTTCGCGAGCGTGCACGTGGCAGGCTGGTTGCAGCCTGCTCGGCCATGTTGCTGTTTCGCTCGCTCACGACCGGCATGCTCGGCGCCTGTCTGTACTTCGTGCTGCAGCTGCCCTCTCACGTGCCAGCAGGGTCTGGCCCCGCCGTCCCCGCTGCGCCCGCCGCGGCCCGCTCGATCCCCGCCACCGTGATCGACGTCGCCGGCGGGGTGTCGGCGCTGATGGTGCCCTCGCTCGTCCACCTCGGGCCGGGCGAGCACATCGCCGCCGTGGATGATCGCGACGCCGCGAGCGATCTTTCCGCCGGAGCGATGATCGCCGACCGCGCGCGGGCCGGGAGCTTCGTCGACCTCACCGTCGTGTCCGGCCCTCGTGGGCCCAGCGCTCCCACGCGTCGCGTGCTCGTGCTGATGCACTGAGCCTCGGTGTGGACGACCAGCGATCGACCAGCGATCGACTAGCTAGCGATCGACCGCGCTGATCAGATCGTGGCACGCCGTGAGCAACGCCTGGCGGATGACCGAGAACCGCCGCGGGATGCTGCGAAGATCAGCCTTCGCACGCTCGCCGTCGTTGTGGAGCATGCACATCACGACGCCATGGATCGAGTGTGCCCGCGCAAGCGCGCGACCGCTCGCCTGCGAGTTGATCACCGCATTGGCGAACCGCTCGGCGGTCTCCAGCTTGCCGCTTGCCAGGTCGGCCTCGGCTTGCTGGAGATCCTGCGCGGCCCGGTCACCGGAACCGGGCGAGGTCGGTTCCGGGTCCTGGATCGGCCCGACTGGCTTGATGGGCTGGTTCGGCCTGGGCTGGTTCGGCCGGGGCTGCTTCGGATTGGCCGCGACGGAGGCAGCATCCTGACCGACCATCACGGCGCTCGCAGCGTCGAGCTCTCCCACGCCGCGGGCTGCATCGGTCGTGACCGCGCGCTGCATCGCATCGGCCGGGGCCCGCACCACCTCGGCCGCGCCCGCGACCTGCGGGCGTGCGGCGGGACCTCCGCGCGTCACGAGGTAGATCACGACCACCGCCGCGATCACGCCAGCCAGCGCAACGCCCGCGACGACGCCGCGCGATCGGCGCGGGATCGGGATCGCGCTCACCGACCCGACCGTGAGCGCATCCGGGCTGGCCATCGCGGGCTGCCTGACCTGGGTGCTCGGCGTCCCCATGCTCGGCCGCTGCGAGACCGCAGCGGCGTTCGGCGGGGCGGCGGACGCGGTCGCCGCGCTCCCGTGATCGCCCGAGCCCATCGTCTGGGCGAACGCCTCCTTGCCGGTCCCGCGCGCGCGGGCGCCGCTGTCCTGCGCGGGCTCGACGGGGAGCACCGCGGGGACGCGGAGCTGCGAGACGGGCTGCCCGGTCATCGCCTCGACGAAGCTCGAGACATTGCTGAACCGCTCGGCCGCGACCTTGGCCATCGCCTGGTTCACGGCCAGGGCGACCGCGGGGGACACGCCGGGCGCGGCCTCGGTGATCGCCATCGGCTGCTCGTAGACGACCTTGAACACCACCTCGGGGATCGACGCGCCCTGGAACGCGGGATGGCCACACAGCATCTCGTAGACGATCGCGCCGAACGCGAACACGTCCGTGCGCTCGTCGCAGCTGGCGTGCTCGCCCCTTGCCTGCTCCGGTGCCATGTACTGCGGCGTCCCGAGCAGCGTGCTCTCCTGCGTCTTCACGGTCTCCGAGCCGCGGATCTTGGAGATCCCGAAGTCGAGCACCTTGGCGATCTCGACGTGCTGGCCATCGACCTCGGTCGGCACGAGGAAGATGTTCTGCGGCTTCAGATCGCGATGGACGATCCCGCCGCGGTGCGCCGCCGCGAGCGCGGAGCCGATCTGGCGGACGATCGACAGGATCTGATCGATCGGCAGCGGCCCGGCACGCAGCCGCTGGGCGAGCGACTCGCCTTGCAGGTACTCGAGTACGAGGTAGGGGGTGCCGTCGGGAGTGACATTGAAGTCGTGCACCGTGACGATGTTCGGGTGGCCGAGCCGGGAGGCGATCTCGGCCTCGCGGCGGAACCGCGCGAGGACGTCATCCTCGATCATCTCGGCGTGCAGGAGCTTGATCGCGACCTGCTTCCCGGGCAGCCGCTTGTGGCTGGCAAGGAACACCGATCCCATCCCGCCGCGCCCGACGAGCGCCTCGATGACGTAGGTGTCGGCGATCACCGACCCGACATCGAGTGCCGCGCGCGCGGGTGAATTCGCCATCCGTCCGATCGTATAGTGAGATCACGATGCATGCACGAGGTTGGATGGTCGGCGTCATCGCGCTCTGCGCGACCGCCGGAGCGGACCCGAAACCGTCGCCGGTCGACATCAAGGCGTTCAAGGGCGAGCTGATCGTCCTGCAGGACGCCGCGGGCGGCAGCTATGTCGTGCGCCACGGTAGCGAGGCCATGGTGTTCTACGGCACCGGCAAGACGCTCTACCAGCAGGTCACGCTGGGCGGCTCGTCCAATGGCGACGCCTGGTCGATCAACACCTGGGCGCCCCGGATCCCGCAGATCCGGCCGGCCGCGATCGATCGCCTGGAGGATGGCACCTACCATCGCTCGTGCGACGGCAAGGACGATGCCGTGCTGACGCAGCTGACCGGCGACAAGGCCAAGGCGGTGCTCGACAAGTACGCGCTGATGTCCGAGTTCATGGTGCGCCGGCCCCATCTGCTCGCACGCGACGACGCCGGGGTCTACTACTACGTCGATCGGCTGCAGAAGCAATTCGGCGGCAAGGCGTTTCGCGTGTTCGTCGGCAAGAAGGGCGCGATGAAGCAGGTCGCGCTGACCGACATCGCCACCGACACCGCGGGCGACGTGTACTCCACCAAGACCGGGGATCTCCGGCTCGTCAGGAACAACGGCGTCGGCGCGGTGACCTGGATCAAGGGCGAGAAGCGCAGCGAGCTGGTCTCGCTCGATCTCGACGCCAACTCGCCGCTGATCTTCAGCGAGCTCGGGATCTACAAGTTCATGGGTACGCTCTGCGACAACATCTGACGGTCGTCGGCACGCGGTGATCTAGTATCTTCGCGGCATGCAGCTCTCCGGTTCGGTCGCGCTCGTCACAGGTGGTGCCTCGGGTCTCGGTGCGGCGACGGTCCGCCGCCTCGTCGCGGGTGGCGCGAAGGCCGTCATCGTCGATCGCGACGAAGCGCGCGGCTCCGCGCTCGCGGCCGAGCTCGGCGCGGTGTTCGCCAAGGCCGATGTCACGGATCCCGCCCAGATCGAGGCCGCGATCGCGGAGGCCGGCAAGCTCGGCCCGCTGCGCATCGCGGTGTCGTGCGCTGGCGTCGGCTGGGCGTCGCGCACCCTCGACAAGACGGGCAAGCCCCACGACCTCGAGCTGTTCAAGACCGTGATCGCCATCAACCTGGTCGGCACCTTCAACGTGCTCCGGCTCGCCGCCGCCGCGATCTCGAAGACCGAGCCGCTGGCGCACGGCGAGCGCGGCGTGATCGTCAACACCGCGTCGGTGGCCGCGTTCGACGGCCAGATCGGTCAGATCGCCTACGCCGCATCGAAGTCCGGCGTGGTCGGCATGACGCTCCCCGCGGCACGCGATCTGGCGCCGGTCGGGATCCGCGTCGTCACGATCGCGCCTGGCATCTTCGACACGCCGATGCTCGGCACGCTGCCCGAGGACAAGCGCGCCGCGCTGGCGACCGATGTCGTGTTCCCGAAACGGCTCGGCGATCCTGCGGAGTACGGCAACCTGGTGGCCGCGATCGTCGAGACCGGCTACCTCAATGCCGAGACGATCCGGCTCGATGGCGGGATCCGCATGCCGCCGAAATAGCCGAAGGCCCGAGCTTCCCGCTCGAGCCTTCGGAGGTCGCTTGCGCCAATCGGCGCCTGTGCCGCCTGTTACGGCGTGAACGACTCGGCGCAGACCGAGAGGTCGTACGGCGCTGGCAGCGTCGGCGCCGTGGCGTTGTCGGCGAGCGTGTCGTACGTGCCCGTCCAGACCCAGTACCGGGTGCTGGGCTTGACCGGGAAGGTCTGGAACTCGGGATTGGTGTCGCTGCTGTCACTGATGTTCGTGCTGCTGGCGATGTCGACGATCGTGTTCTCCTCGAACACCATGTAGTCGTGATCCGAGGTGGTGCCGGTCCAGTTGAGCCGGATCGTCAGCTGGTTGGTGTCCGCCCCGGTCTCGATGAGGAACGTGTCGCGATCGGTATACTCGTCGGCCGCATTGACGTTCCCACTGACTCCGCTGAGTCGGTACTTGGTACCGGCGGCCGTCACGACGCCGGTCGGCTCCGGGGTGTCGGTCGCGGCCGTGATCGCCACGTTCGGGTCCACGTTGAACTGGACGTCGAGCATGTCATTGCCCACGCTCGCCCCGCCGTCGTTGGCCTCGGTGAACGTGGCCGTGTCGGCGCTCTGCGGGCAGCGCGTGGCGGGCACATCGGTGACGATCTTGATCTTGTAGTCGATCGCCGCGGTGGTCGCGGCCGCGTTGGACGCGATCGCCGAGAACTTGTAAGAGCCGGCGGGGAGGTCCGCGATGAACACGGCGTGGCTGGTCTGCAGCACGCCGCTGCTGGCCGCATTGCCCTGGTCATCGAACACGACGACGTCGACCTCGGTGAGCGCCTCGGCACCCGCACCCGCGAGCGTCACGAGCACCGACGCGTCGGCGGCGAGGGTGACCGCGAACGAGTCGATGTCGACCAATCCCGGGTCTCCCACGTTCTGCGCCGGCGCGAAGTGCGTGCTGTCGAGCTTGCCGCAGAGCACGGTCGAGGCCGCGAACGTGATGTTCGTGGCCTCCGCCGCTCCGGACGCCGACAGATCGTCGTTGCTCGCGTCGTTGAGCTCCGCGTAGTCGCAGCCGACCGGCAGCACCGGGCCGTCCGGGGGTAGCGGCTGCGAGTCCGGAAGGGGCGCCGCATCCGGAGAATTGTTGTTGCTGCCGCCGCCACCACCGCAGGCAGCGAGGACAAGTGCGAGGGACAACTTGCGAAGGGACATCGAGGCTCCTTGACTCATGCGGGACGCGTTGAGGACGCCGCAACTCATCACATTGCCGGCCCGAAGTCTCGCGAAAACGCACTTACTTGCCGACGCAGCGCAGCGCGGTGCGGCGCCTTACCCGATTCACTTCGGGATCAGGTCGGTCGGGATCGCGTTCGGCATCTCCGGGACCTTCTTCTCGTACAGCCAGCTGTACGTGAAGAACGTGCCGAGCACGCGCTTGGTGTAGTTGCGCGCCTGGTCGTCGACGATCGTCTCGACGAACTCGTCGGAGCCGAGCGTGCCGCGGGCCCGCAGCATCCGGCGGGTCCCCGCGGGGCCGGCGTTGTAGCCGGGCGGCACCAGCACGGTGAAGTTCTTGAACTGGGCGAACAGGAACCCGAGGAACCGCGAGCCGATCGTGACGTTCATCTCGGGATCGCGCAGGTTCTCGCGCGTCGGGTCGATGCCGGTGCCCTTCGCGAAGTCCTTCGCGGTGGGCGGGATCATCTGGGTCAGGCCGATCGCGTTGGCGTAGCTCTCGAGCAGCGGATCGAACGCGCTCTCCTCGCGCACGATCGCGATCTGCATCGCGAACGGCACCTTGTTGGTGGCGGCATGGCGCGCGAGCAGCTCCTCGTAGGCCCTGGGGTAGGCGATGAGCCAGCGCGCGCGGTTGGTGCCCACCGGCCACTGCCGGCGGTAGTCGAGGATGTGCCAGCGGGTCGGCCAGTGCGAGGACCCGTAGCGGCCGGCGCGATCGAACAGGAACGCCATCGCCCACAGCTTCTCGATCTTGTCGGGATCGTCGACCCGCTTCTTGTCGCCGGGCGCGGCCAGCCCGAGCTTGTCGAGCTCGGCCGCGGCGGACTGGCCGAGCCCGAGCTTGAGGAACTCGAGCGCGCGCTGGAAGCCCGGGGCGCCCCACTCGACCCGCGGCTTGAACACGAACGCGGGAGCCTTGGGATCGAAGCCCTTCGGATCGGCCGAGACCTCGGCGACGAGCGCCTCGTACTTCTTGGGGTCGGTCTCGCGCAGCCGATTGAACGCGAGCAGCGCGTAGTAGGCGGCAGGGTAGGACCGCACGGCCAGCTCCCACGAGGCGATCGCCTCGGCCTGCTTGCCCTTGGCGGCATAGGCGCGGCCGAGCCAGTACTGCGCCTGGCCCTCGCCAAAGTAGTTGTCGTCGTGCGGGACCAGCTCGATCTGCTTGGTCCACCACTTGATGGCGTCGTCGTACTGCTTGACCTTCCAGGCAGCCCAGCCGAGTCGCCACATCGCCTCGGCGAGGTTGTCTCCGGAGGGGAACTTGGTCGGCAAGGCCGAGAGCACGGCCTCGACCTGCTTGGCGTCGCCGCGGGAGGTCCACTCCTCGGCCTCGCGCAGCATCGCGTCGTCGGAGTAGCTGTGCGTCGGATCGATCAGCTGCGCCGCCTGGTACTTCTGCGTCGCGACCTCGTGCTCGCCCAGGTACGCGTAGGACCGCCCGGCCTGGTACAGGCACTTGATCTCGAGGTCTGCGTTCTTGGCTGCCTTGCACGCCACCGCGGCGGCGTCGAACATCGGCGCGGCCCCCTTGCGGTCGCGCGCTTTGAACCGGCTCTGCGCCTTGTGATAGGCCGCGACGCAGCGGTCGGCGACGGTGATCCCGGGAGCGGCGAGGGCGGCGTCGAACGCGGCCTCGGACTCGGGGTTGCGCATGGCCTCGAACAGCTCCTTGCCGCGCGTGATGTGCTCCGCCGCGGAGCGCTGGGTCGCGAAGCTGGCAGGGAGCTGCTTGGCGAGCGCGGTCTTCGCGATCGCGTCGAGCCGTTCCTGAGCCCTGGGCGCCCACGACGCCAGCGGATCTTCGATCGTGATCTTGCGATACAGGTCGACGTACTCGCGGACGTCACCGGCGGTCTTCTCGAGCGCCTCGGCGAGGAAGAACCGCGACTCGGAGCGCCGCGGGCCGTTCGGGTGACGGGCGAGGTAGTCGCGATAGTGCGCGATCACCTGGGCGGGATCGCCGGCCGCCCGGACGAGGTCACCCGCGAGCAGCTCGCCCTCGGCGCCGACGATCGAGTCGCGTGAGATCTGCTGCACGAGCTCGCGCGCCTTCGCGAAGTCGCGCGCGAAGTACAGCGAGCGTGCGGCGTGGTAAGCGATGTAGTCCGCGATGAGCGGCAGGCCTTTGCGCGCGGCGACGAGGTGCTCTGCTGCCTGGGGCCACAGCGACTGGCGCTCCGCCGAGAGCCCGATCAGGAGCTCGATCCGAGCGACGTCGTCGCCCTTCGCCGTGGTCCGCGCACGCGTGAACGCGGCCTGGGCGTCCGCCCACTTCTCGAGCGCGAACGCGCGCATGCCGTCACCAGCGTCCCCGGTCTGGAAGTACGGCATCGCCATCGACTCGGTGAGTGGCGCGACGGCGCCGGTCAGGACCGCACTGCCAGATCCCGATCCACCGTCGACCACGGCGCTTCCGCCCGCACCCACCACGGCCGGATGCAACGTGGACAGCTTGTGAGAGTCGTCGCCCGAGCAGGCAGCGAGCCCCGCACAGACGACGGCCAGGACCCAGCGAGGACGCCTCATGCAGTGACCCTAGCAACGTCGATCTCCGAGGACAAATTCCTCACTGGCACGGCTGCGGCGCCGGCGGATCAGAGGCGGATCAGCGCGACAGGCGGTTGCGACCCGCGTGCTTGGCCCGGTAGAGGGCCTGATCGGCGGCCTCGAGGAGCTGCTCGGCGGTCTCTGCCCGGGTCGACGGGAAGCTGGCGACTCCGATCGAAACGGTCGATCTGAGCTGGTGTCCCTGATGGCTCGTGACGGACTGCTCCACGAGCCTGCGCAGCCGTTCGCCCAGATTGGCCCCGATCTCGATCGGGATCGCGCGCAGGATGATCACGATCTCCTCGCCGCCGAACCGCGCGACCACGTCCTCGTTGCGGAGGGCGCGGACGAGCACGCTCGCCAGGTCCACGAGCACGGCGTCACCCGCGAGGTGACCGTGGTCATCGTTGACGCGCTTGAAGTGATCGAGGTCGAGCATGAGCACGGTCAAGGCCGTCTCGTGGCGCTGGGCGAACTTCAGCTCGCTGTCGAGCCGATCCATGAGGTAGCGCTTGTTGTACAGCTGGGTCAGCGGATCTCGTACCGCCGACGAGACCAGCTTCTCGAGGAACGACTCATCGAGCTCGTCGTGGTTCGCGAGCCGCAGCACCGTGGTGCCCCCGAGCTGGATCTTGTCGCCTTCCTTGAGCGGCGTCGAGATCGTGATGCGCTCGCCGTTGACGAACGTGCCGTTGCGGCTGCCGAGGTCCTCGAGCATCAGCGTCTCGTGGTGGGTGATCTGCGCGTGCTTGCGCGAGATCCCGTCATCGACGATCCGGATGTGGGCTTCGGGGGAACGACCGAACACGGTCTTGCCGTGGGCGAGCGTGAAGACCTGCCCGGTCAAGGCGCCGGTCAGCACCGTCAAGCACGGTTTTCCGGCAGACCGCGCCGGCGGCGTGGCGAGATCGTCGACGCTGGTCGTCGCCGTCGTATCGTCGTCCCAGCTGTCAGCGATCACGCGACATCGTACCAGCTCGGGCTCAGGCGCGCGCCGCGAACCAATCGGCGATCGCGATCAGCGTGGCGCCACGCACACCGTGGCCGGCGGCGATCGCATGAGCCTCGGCTCCGAGCTCTCGGATCCGCCCGGCCGCTGCGGTCGCGTGCTCGACGAGCTCGCCGTCGTCTCGATCATCGGCGTGCTGGAACGCGATCCCGATCGCCATCCCGTAGCGGCCGAGGGCGGCGCAAGTCTCGGGGGGCGCGCCGGCAACGATCGCTCCGAGCTCTGCGGCTGCCGCGAACAGCGCGCCGGTCTTGGCGGCGTGCAGCCGCTCGATGGTGCGGAGCTCGGCCGAGCGCAGCTCGTCGGGCTTGGTCGTCAGATCGATCGCCTGGCCGGCGAGCAGCTCGAGCGGGCCGGCCCGCCGGGCGAGCACGGCGATCGCGGCCGCCGCGCGCGGCCCGAGCTCGGCGAGCGTGCCGAACGCGAGCGTGAGCAAGCCGTCGCCGGCGAGGATCGCGATGGCCTCGCCGAACGCTACGTGGACGGTCGGACGACCGCGTCGCTCGTCGTCGTCGTCCATCGCAGGGAGATCGTCATGGACGAGCGTGTAGGCGTGGAGCATCTCGATCGCACACGCCGCGGGCATCGCCAGCTCGCGGCCACCGCCACACGCCTCGGCCGCCGCGATCAACACCGCCGGACGCAGCCGCTTGCCGGGACCGGTTGCCGCGTAGTGCATCGCCTCGACGAGCCGGCCAGGATCATCGGCGGGCGGTCGCAGCCGTCGCTCGAGCTCGCGATCGACGACATCGCGCACTTCTCCGAGGAAGGCCGCGAGCCCGGGCGGAGCGCTCGACGGCGCCAGCGTCGCCGTCACGCTCAGCCCGCCTGGTTCTCGCGCTCGCCGCCCTGATCGAACGCTACGACCTCGACGCCACCCGATGCGTTGACGAGGATCTCGACGCGCTTCTCCGCGGTCGCGAGCATGTGCTGGCCGCGTCGCGCGAGCGAGACACCCTCCTCGTAGACTTGCAGCGATTGCTCGAGCGACAACTCGCCGGACTCGAGTCGCAGCACCACCTCGCGAAGCCGCGTCAGGATCTGATCGAATCCTGGGGAGCCGGGATCGGAGGCGTCCGACATGCTGACGGACGATAGCGAACCCATCATGAAATGAAAAGTCACCAGGCCCCGATCGCTTGACGACCCGACTACTTGCAGGGAAGCTGAACACGAGATGGGGGAGCGCCAGGACTTCAGGCCAGACGACACTGGAGAGCTCAAGGAGCGCTGGCGCACCTACGTCCAGGATCGCCGGCTGAACGTCACGTCCCAGCGCGAGGCCATCGTCGAGCAGTTCCTGCGGACCCGCGAGCACGTCTCGATCGACGAGCTGCTCGGCAAGGTTCGCAAGCGCCAGCCCAAGGTCGGCTACGCGACCGTCTACCGCACTCTCAAGCTCCTCGTCGACTCGGGCCTCGCGATCGAGCGTCAGTTCGGGGATGGTCAGGCGCGCTACGAGGTCGTCGGAGACCACCACGATCACCTCATCTGCATGAAGTGCGGGTTGATCCTCGAGTTCGAGGATGCCGAGATCGAGCGCCTGCAGGAGCGGATCGCCCAGCGGCTCGGTGGCTTCACGGTGCTTCGCCATCGTCACGAGCTCTATGGCCTGTGCCCCAAGGCGGCTGGCGATGCCAGCGGCGGCTGCCCCCGCGACCAGGGCAGCCGCTAGAGCGTAACTCGCTGTTTAGCCGGAGGCCCGAACCGAATCGAATCGATTTCGGTCCGCAGCGAAGCAAGGATCGAAATCACCCCACGGAGAGGGTCCCCCTGTGGGGGGGCTGTGCGGATTGTTCTTGGTGCCATCTCGCCGCACCGGCATAGTCCGCGGCCGATGAGGTTGTCCCTGATCCTCGCCCTCCTGCTGGCGGCCTGTGGCGGACCCAGCAACGCGGGCGACGACACGCCGGCGCCCGATGCTCAGGTCGACGACACCGGCTGCTCGGCGAGGTCGCCACGCTCGACCGCTCCGGAGGCGTTCGTCGGGCCGACCGGGCTGCAGAACCGGCTGTTCGCGTTGATCGATGGCGCGCAGCAGACGCTCGACGTCCAGATGTACCTGTTCACGGTCACCGGGATCGCGGATCGGATCATCGCGGCGAACCAGCGCGGCGTCGCGGTCCGGGTCCTGCTCGACCCCGATCACGAGGGCAACGCTGGCGCACGCGCGAGGCTGACGGCGGGTGGGGTGGTCAACCGCAACGCGCCCACCCTCTACAGCTTCGCGCACGCCAAGTACATGATCCTCGATGGCACGACCGCGCTGATCATGTCCGCCAACTTCAACGTCGATGCGATGAACAACGAGCGCAACTACGGGATCATCGATCGCGACGCCGGAGACGTCGCGGACCTCCAGGCGATCTTCGAGATGGACTGGGCCGCCGGCGGTGGCGAGCCCGCGAGGCCAGCCGATCTCGGCTGCACGCGGCTCATCGTGTCGCCGAACAACGCCAAGCCGCGCCTGCTCGAGCTCATCAACGGCGCGCAGACGACGCTGGACGTCGAGGCGCTCTACGTGACGGAAGACGGGGTGCGCAGCGCGATCGGCCAGGCGAAGCAGCGCGGCGTCGCGGTGCGAGTCATCCTCGACGGCTCCAGCGACAGCGCCGGCAGCACCGCGCTGTTCCAGGGCCTCGGCATCGAGGTCCACCACCCGACCAGCTTCTTCCTCCACGCCAAGCTCGTGATCGCCGATGGCGTCGCCTTCATCGGCTCGGAGAACTTCTCCCAGACGTCGCTGACCAAGAATCGCGAGGTGGGAGCGCTGATCTTCGAGCCCACCGCCACGACGGTCATCCAGCAGCAGTTCGACAGCGACTGGACGACGACGCCGATCGGGGGGAACCCTGCCGGCGCGCCGGTAGGGGGGCGGAGCCCTGGAGCGATCGCGCCCTGAGGCAGCGCGCCCGCTACTTCTGCTTGATCCGCGCGATCTCGGCGGTCTCGGTGAGCGGCAGGAAGTGGACGAGGCAACGTCCGGGCTCGCTCGGCATCAGCGCGGCCGCCCACAGGAACGAGTTCTTCCAGTAGGCGCGCGCGCCGCGGCTCTCGATCGGTGGGCCGAAGCTGGTGCGCATCCAGGTCTCGAGATCCTGCTCGACGCAGCCGCGGACCTTGAGCTGGATCTCGATCAGCGGCGCGGTGGGCTCGGTGCCGGCGAAGTAGAGATCGACCTCGGCCACGCGGTTGGCGACCTTGTACGGCGGCAGCGCGAAGCACCACGTCGCCTTGCGACCATCGTCGAGCTCGGTGGGCTGGCAGACGCCATCCTTGACGTCGGCCACCGTGGTCTTCGTGAACCGGTACTTGCCCACCCCGGCGAACTCGGGTGACTTGTCACTGCAGCCGCTCGCGATGCTGGCGCACACCCCGAGCATCACGAGCCACTTCAAGCGACCACCCATGGCATCGAGCTTACCCTGGCCGGCGAGCGCGACCACGACTTCCTGGAAGTCACGCCGCCAGACACTGCAGCAGCAGCGTCGTGACGTTATCGGTACCGCCGTTGCGGTTCGCGGCATCGACGAGCTCGGCGACGGCGCGCTCGAGGCTCTTCGCGTTCGCGGCGATCTGGCAGATCTGCTCGTCGACGACCATGCCCGACAGGCCGTCGGAGCACAGGATGTAGACGTCACCGCTCTTGATCTGATGACTCCGGATATCGACCTGCACGGTCTCGCGCATCCCGAGGGCACGCGTGATGACGTTCTTGTGGGGGAAGTTCCGCTCTTCCTCCTCGGTCATGTCCGGCTTGGCTTCCTTGTAGTCCTCGAGCAGCGAGTGGTCGCGGGTCAGCTGCGAGATCTCGTTCTCGCGGACCCGGTAGACGCGGGAGTCGCCGACGTGCCCGACGTAGATCTTGTCGCCCGACACCAGGGTCGCGACGATCGTCGTGCCCATGCCCTTGTAGCGAAGGTCTCGGTTCGAGGTCTCGAAGATGCGGAGGTTCGCGAGCTTGATGCTGCAAACCAGCCGGTTCTCGATATACGAGAGCGAGCGGTCCATCTTGTACGGCCACGTCGCGTCTTCGTCTTCGCGCGTGCGTTGATAGAACTCGCCGATCGTCTCGGCGGCCATCTTCGAAGCGACCTCGCCCGAGGCGTGACCACCCATGCCGTCAGCGACGAGGAACAGCTGCTCGTCTTCGATGAGCGAGAAGTAATCCTCGTTGTGGGTCCGCTTCATGCCCACGTCGGTCTTGGCGGCGTAGCGGATCTTCATGTTCTTGAACGGGGGAGCCACAAACTCCCCGCAGTTGCGAAATGATAGGTGGCACGTTGGGATCGCGTCAACCGCGCGCCCCCTGTTCGTGTCGGTGGGCTATGGTACGCGCGCGGTGCGTGCCGAGATCTTGACGATTGGCGATGAACTGTGCCGCGGTGAGATCGTCGATACCAATTCGTCCTACCTGGCGGCCCGGCTCTGGGACCTGGGCATCACCACCCGCTGGATGACCAGCTGCTGCGATGATGAGGCGGATCTGGCCGTTGCGGTCGTCCAGGCTGCCACACGCGCCGATCTGGTCGTCTGCTCCGGCGGCCTGGGGCCGACCGAGGATGACCTGACCGTCGACGTCATGGCCCGCCTGGTGGCCGTGGGGCCTGTCATTGATGACGCGTCACGTCGCCGCATGGAGGCCTGGTTCGCGGGCCGAACGGAAGTCACCCCGATCCAGCTCCGCCAGGTCCGGGTGCCGGCCGGTGCCCGGGTCTACGAGAACCCGGTCGGGCTGGCTCCCGGCTTCGAGATCGAGCTCCAGGGCGTCCCGGTGATCTGCCTGCCTGGGTTCCCGCGCGAGATCCACGGCCTCTATGATCGGTGGCTCGCTGCCCGGTTCATCGAGCTCCGCGAGCTGCGGGGCGATCGCGAGCGGATCGCACGGCAGATCTACCGGGTGTTCGGCCGCGGGGAGTCGCAGATCGCCCAGGCGTGCCAGAGCCTCATCACCGACGTGCCCGGGACGTCGATCCACTATCAGGTGAAGTTCCCCGAGACCCTGGTCAAGCTGGTCGTCCGCGATCAGGACCCCGAGGCAGCGGCCGCCCGGCTGGGCGAGCTGGACCGCTCGATCCGACAGCGACTCGCGCCCTATCTGTACGGCACCGGCGACGAGAGCCTCGTCGAGCGGACGATGCGCCGGCTGCTCGCGGCGGGCCAGACGATCGCGACCGCCGAGTCGTGCACCGGCGGGATGGTGGGCGAGCTGCTGACCCGGATGCCGGGGAGCTCGCGCGCCTTCCTGGGCGGTGCGATCGCGTACTCCAACGACGAGAAGGTCCGCCAGCTCGGGGTGTCACCGCAGACCCTCGCAGCCCACGGGGCGGTCAGCGAGCAGACGGTGGTCGAGATGGCGCGCGGCGCGCTCGATCGGTTCGCGACCGACCACGCGGCCAGCATCTCCGGCATCGCGGGGCCCGACGGGGGCACGCCGGAGAAGCCGGTCGGGACCGTGTGGCTGGCAGTGGCCTCGAAGCAGGGCGGGCAGGTATGGACGCGCAAGCTGTCATGGCCGAGCACCCGCGATCAGATCCGCATCCTCTCCTCGTGGTGGGCACTCGCGATGATCGATGCCGCCGTGCCGAGCACGGATCTAGCAGAGGCGGCGCGCGTTCGCTGGATTCTCGACGGAGACAAGCCCCGCGACAGGACCGGAGACAGATCATGAGCGATTCGAAACGCTTGTTCATTGGTGCGCGGGTCTCGGTGGCGACTGCCAACGCGCTCGCAGGGGCGGCGGAGACGCTCGCGCGACGCGCCCGAGACGCCGGGATCGACATTCGCTGGGTCGCGCCCGTGAACTACCACCTGACGTTCAAGTTCCTCGGTCACACGCGCGAGGCGGCGATCCCGGCTGTCCGCGACGCGCTCGAGCAGGCGACCCAGGACACGCCGCGGATCACGTTTCGCACGACCCGACTGGGCGCGTTTCCATCGCTCGAGAACGCTCGCGTGGTCTGGGCGGGCGTCGAGGACGGCGGCGCGACGGTCGAGCTGGCGCGTCGGATCGAGGGGGCGCTCGGGGCGCTCGGGTATCCCGCCGAGCACGCGTTTCATCCCCACGTCACGATCGCTCGGGTGCGCGAAACTAGACCGCTCCGCGACCTCGTGTTACCGCTAGCTGAACAAATGTTCGGTGACACCCGCATCGACTCACTTGTCTTGTTTGAAAGTGAAACGAAGTCCAGCGGTTCCGTGTATCTCGAGCTGTGCAGAATCCCGTTCAAAACCGCTCAAAACGCGGCTCGAAGTGCGTCAGAACGTCAGACGTCGGCGCTACAGCTGGGCGACCGCAAGCCACGAAGCACGGATCAGCTGAACGAGCCGAACCACACGGATCAGCCAGACGTGACAGATGAGACCGATGACGGGTGGCCACGCGGGCATGTTCCGAACACCTGACGAGGGAGCGATCGAGATGGCCAGCAGCAGCAACAGCAGCAAGTCCGAGACGAGTGGACCCAGCCTCATCCAGACGTCGACACACACGACCGCGGGCAACCAGGCCCGCGACAAGGCCATCGATGTCGCGCTCGGCGCGATCGACAAGCAATTCGGTAAGGGCGCGATCATGCGCCTCGGCAAGGACCCGATCGATCGCGAGGTCCACGTCGTCCCGAGTGGCTCGCTCGGGCTCGACATCGCGCTCGGGATCGGTGGCTTGCCGCGTGGTCGAATCGTCGAGATCTATGGACCGGAGTCGAGCGGCAAGACGACCCTGACGTTGCACATCGTCGCCGAGGCGCAGAAGCGCGGTGGCGTGTGCGCGTTCATCGATGCCGAGCACGCGCTCGACGTCGGCTACGCGAAGAAGCTCGGCGTCAAGACGGACGAGCTGCTGGTGAGCCAGCCCGACTACGGCGAGCAAGCGCTCGAGATCGCCGACATGCTCGTCCGCTCCAACGCGATCGACGTGATCGTCATCGACTCGGTCGCCGCGCTCACGCCGAAGGCCGAGCTCGAAGGTGAGATGGGGGATCTGCAGGTCGGACTGCAGGCGCGCCTCATGAGCAAGGCGCTCCGCAAGCTCACCGCGGTGATCTCGAAGTCACGCACGATGGTGATCTTCATCAACCAGATCCGCATGAAGATCGGCGTGATGTTCGGCTCGCCGGAGACCACCACCGGCGGCAACGCGCTCAAGTTCTACTCCTCGGTGCGGCTCGACATCCGTCGCGTCGGCGCGATCAAGAAGGAAGAGGACGTCGTCGGTAACCGAACGCGCGTCAAGGTCGTCAAGAACAAGATGGCGCCGCCCTTCAAGGAGGTCGAATTCGACATCCTCTATGGCCAGGGCATCTCGCGTGAAGGCGATCTCGTTGACCTCGCATCAGAGGCCAACATCGTCGACAAGAGCGGTGCCTGGTTCTCGTACAACGGCGAACGGATCGGGCAGGGGCGCGAGAACGCCAAGCAGTTCTTGATCGAGCATCCCGAGATCTACAATTCGATCGAGGCGAAGGTGCTCGCGCATCACAGCGTCCGCCGGATCGGGATCGACGTGGCGCCCGAGGTGGTCGAGTCGGTCAAGGACGACAAGATCAAGGCCGAGGGATCCGGGCCCGTTGGATCCCCTGGACCATCTGGCGCTCATCACGCAGCGAACGCAGCGAATGGATCGAACGCCCGCGCCGTTGTGAAGCCGGTTGCACCTGCTGCTTCAACACCGCAGAACGGCAAGCGCCCCAACGCCTGAACAGGCTTCTCGGCTGGATTTTCCAGCACGACTGGACGAGCGCACACTACCGATCACCGGGATGATCACCCGCGTACTCGCGATCGACAGATCGTGAGTGGCGCCGCACATATGCGGTCGATCACGTGTGAACAAGGAGAGATCTACTGACCTTGCCTTTGTCACAGGGATAAGCGATGACTCCCACCGTCATCAAAGGGTTGTGCGACCCGATGGTGATTTCTTCGAAAACTTAATGTTGGGAGGCTCATCATGTTCGTCCAGCCCTCGCGTCTGAAGACGCAAGGCGCCGTTGTTGCGATCACCACCGGACTCGCGCTCGGCGCGTGCAGTGATCCAACGGCGTTCACCGATCTGCGACCCGACGGACCTCCCGAGGTCCTCACGGTCCTCGTCATGAACGACTCGGTGGACTTGCTCCACGAGCACGCCACGTTCTGCAAGACCGGCGATGACAAGCGCCCGTCGTTGGTCGGCGTGTCCGACTTCACGACGGAGCAGATCTGTCCGGAGGACCTGAGCGCAGGCGTCGACAAGATCGCCGATGCCGTCCCGACGGACTGGTACGTGCGGATCATGTTCGACGAGCTGCTCAACACGAACGTCGAAGAGCTGATCCCCGTCCTCGATCCGGACACGATGCAGCCGACCGGACAGGCCACGGGTTCGCTCCTCAACACCCAGCCGGTCACCTTGACCTGCAACGGCGTCGTGGTGCCCTACGACGGTTACTACTCGCCGGGTGGCAACAACGTGACGTGGCCACTTGGCCCGTCGCTGTTCATCCAGCCGATCGACCTGTCGACGGTGCCCACCGGTGCCGATTGCACGGTGGAGATCAAGGACAGCGTGGTCGACAAGCAAGGCAACGCGGTCCCCATGGATCAGCGTGGCAGCGGCGGCACCTACGGCTTCAAGGTCTCCAGCCTCGCGTTCGCAGGTTCAGCGCCGGCGCCGGCCGAGGCCGGGATGGACGAGGAGATCACGGCCGACGCGCCGCTCATCCTCAACTTCAACGGCTTCATCGATCCGGCGTCGCTCGCCGACACCGAGATCACGATCGCCGAAGCCGCTGATTGCGACTTGGCGCGCGCGGCGCTCACCGCCGGAACCGGGCTGAAGGTCGCGGCGATCGCGGCCGACGCGGATAGCGCCCAGGCGCTCGACATCAGCATCGTTGGTGCCCCGATGGACGAGTTCTGGAACGAAGCCAAGGCGTATGCCGTCAGCTTCGTCGATGGCTCTACCGTTCTCGACGTCGCTGGCGGGTCGCTCACGCTCACCGCGACCGATCTCTCGCTCGGCGACCTCACCCTCTGCTTCACCACCGTCGCACCCTGAAAGGACCTGGAACATGAACAACAAGGTTCTCAAGGCATCTTTCCTGGCGTTCGGGGCGATGGGCCTGTTTGGCACGTCCTCGCTCCTCGCGCCCCACCAGGCGTTCGCCCAGTCGAGCTCGACGGTGGGCAGCCTCCGCGGCCAGCTCAAGGACAAGGCCACTGGCGAAGCCGCGATCGGCGCGACCGTGGTTGCGACCTCGCCGGCACTCGTCGGCGAGCAGGTCGTCATCACCGATGACACCGGCCAGTACTTCATCGGCTCGCTGCCGCCGGGCGTCTACACGCTGACCATCTATTACAACAACCAGCCGTTCTCGCGCAGCAACGTGCTGATCCAGGTCGGCAAGGAAGTCGTCGTCAACGTCGCCGTCGACAGCTCGAAGACCACCGGCAAGCCCGGCGGCGAGATCATCGTGATCACGGGCTCGGTCCCGATCATCGATCAGGGCTCGACGAAGACCGGCACGACGCTGACCGAGGACTACACGCGGAACGTTCCGACCGGTCGTACGTTCGGCGGCGTGCTCGGCTCGGCAGCCGGCTCGCAGGGCGATACCTACGGCACGTCGATCAGCGGTGCGACCTCGGCCGAGAACACGTACATCGTCGAGGGCATCAACACCACCGACACCGCGTTCGGTGGTCTGTCGTCGAACCTGCCGAACGAGTTCGTCTCGGAGACCGAGGTCATCACCGGCGGTTACAACGCCGAGTATGGTCGCGCGACCGGCGGCATCGTGAACGTCGTCACCAAGCAGGGATCGAACACGATCCACGGCTCGGTGTTTGGCTACTTGCGGCCGAGCGCGTTCATCGCGGACTCGAACACGATCCAGCGCGAAGGCAGCTCGATCGATAGCCAGACGAACCTCAACTACAACTACGATGTCGGTGCCGAGATCGGTGGCCCGATCATCAAGGACAAGCTGTGGTTCCACGTCGGGTTCAACCCGAGCTTCCAGAAGCAGACGACGACCCGGCTCATCCAGAGCCAGGTCGACAAGGACGGCGACGGCGTCGCCGACGTCGACGCGAATGGCTTCGCGATCCACGAGCTCGTCTCGGAGTCGGATATCCCGGCCAACTTCAACACCTACTTCTTCACGGCCAAGATCAACGGCGCCGTCAACCAGAACAACCAGTTCCAGGTCTCGGCGTTCGGCAACCCGCGTAACGCAAAGGATGTCTTTGGCGTGACCCGGAATCCAGCGGCGACCCGCTGGAAGTACGACGACGGAGCCTACGATCTCTCGGGCAAGTGGACGTCGAAGCTCAACGAAGGCAAGACGCAGGTCGACGCGGTCGTCGGCTTCCACCGCGGCATCGAGAATCAGAAGCCGTTCGACGCCGCCGGGGATGTCGCGCTGGTGTTCGAGCGCGCGAACCACACCCGCGACCTGTTCGACTTCCTCCAGTTCGAGGGCGCGAGCAACATCGGCAACCACATGGTCAACGGTGAGCTCCGCGGGTGTGAGGATGGCGTTGGCAGCGATCCATACCCGATGATCCAGAACTGCCCGACGCTCGGGTACGCGACCCAGGGCATCGGCTTCCTCGAGAAGCGGACGAGCGATCGCACTTCAGCGATCCTGTCGGTGACCCAGCGCGTGAAGGCCGCGGGCTATCACACGTTCAAGGCCGGCATCGACGCCGAGTTCTCCACCTACAACTCGACGCGTCGCTACACCGGCGCGCAGATCTTCCGCAAGAACACGATCGCGGCCGCGCGTCCGGACGGCTCGTTCCAGTCGACCTGGCAGCTCCGCGAGTTCATGAAGGTCGAGCGCAACCTGTCGCCCGAAGAGATCATGGATCCGGGCTCGGTCACGCTCGAGGCCAACCAGCTGCTCTGCGCCAACGATCGCGCGGTCTGTGGCACGGCGGACCGCCTGCAGGCCGATACCAACAACCGCGGCATCGCGGGGTACCTCCAGGACAGCTGGCAGATCCGCCCGAACTTCACCGTCAACGCCGGCCTTCGCTTGGAGCAGCAGGTCGGGTACGCGGCGAAAGCCCTGCAGGGCTCGCTGACCCCGACCAACGAGATCGTCCCGAAGGAGGCCTATAACCTCAACGACCTGGTCGCGCCACGGCTCGGCTTCATCTATGACCCGACGCAGGACGGCAAGTCGAAGATCTTTGGTCACTGGGGCCGGTTCTACGAGAACGTCCCGATGGATCTCAACGTCCGCGCGTTCGGCGGTGAGATCACGAACTTCACCGTGCTCAATGCCCGACGTCTCAGCAACACCGACCCGGCGTTCGACCCGAACTGTCGTGGCGATGTCACGACCGTGGGCATCGCGAACACCCTCAACCAGTGCACCGATCGCTCTCCACAGGCGCTGCTCGGTGAGGGCACCGAGTTCGTGTCGCCGGGCCTCAAGGGTCAGTATACCCAGGAGCTGATCCTCGGCACCGAGTACGAGGTCGCAAACAACCTCAAGTTCGGCGTCAACTACATCCACCGCACGATGCCCCGGGTGATCGAGGACGTCTCGACCGACGGCGGCAACAACTACCTGATCACCAACCCCAGCGAGAACCTGGACGCGGAGTCGCGGGCCCTGGACACGCAGGCCGCGAAGCTGCTCATGGAAGGCGGCTGCAACGGCACCGACATGGAGAACCCGGACTGCAACCTCGACAAGCTCGCGCTCGCGAACCTCCAGAGCTCGCGCGCGGATCAGCTCCTGGCGGTCAAGAAGTTCGACAAGCCCTCGCGCAACTACGACGCCGTGCAGCTCACGGCGACGCAGCGCCCGACGAAGCAGTCGCTGCTGATCGCGTCGTACACGTACTCGGTTTCGAAGGGTAACTACCCCGGTCTGTTCTCGACCGAGACCGGCCAGCTCGACCCGAACATCACGTCGCTCTACGACCTTCCCGACCTGATGGCGAACCGCTACGGCAACATGGGCCTCGACCGCCCGCACAACCTCAAGGTCGACGGGTTCTACCGCTTCGACCTCAAGAAGGTGGGCCTCGTCACCACGGGTGGTAGCTTCCGCGCGCAGTCGGGCATCCCAAACAACGTGCTCGCCGCGCACCCGACCTACGGTACGGGCGAGGCGTACGTGCTGCCCCGCGGCGTCAACGGGCGCTCGCCGGTCACCACGCAGTTCGACGTCCACCTGAGCTACGGTCGCCAGCTCAACAAGACGACGATCATCGAGGCGTTCGTGAACGTGTTCAACCTGCTCAACCAGCAGAAAGAGCTCGGCGTGGATGACAACTACACGTTCGACTTCACCAACCCGATCGTGGGCGGTGACCTCAACGATGCACTGCACGCGAAGGTGCTCGACGGTCGGGACACCAACACGACGGTGACGCCCAACAAGAACTTCGGTCACCTGAACGCTCACCAGAGCTCGCGCAACGTCCAGCTGGGCGTTCGCCTGACGTTCTAGGCGTCTGTTCGTCCTGCCAGCCGACGCGGTCGGCTGACTCGAGAGGCCCGCTTCGGCGGGCCTTTCTTGTTTGGGCGACAGCGGTGCTCGGACGATTCTTGGGTCGAGCGCGGGGCTGATCATTTCATAGTGATCACAGGATCTTGCGACGCCATCGGATCGTGATGGCTTGGTAGATCGAGGACGGTTCGCTGGGCGTTGAACCTCCCCATGGATATCCGGTTCAGCGATCACGCAGGGTTTCACCGCGCAGCAGCTGGCATGGTCGGCGGCTCGCTCCTCACAGGCCTCGCACTCCACAGCGTGACTCCGATGGCCCCGCTCGTCGGCGGGCTGGTTGGGATCGCGGCCGGTGCTGCCTGGGGCTACGGCCATGCGAAGGGGCGGGTGATCGCGGCCGGGCTTGCCGTCGTCCCGCTATTCGCGATGACGATGGGCTGGGCCTCAGCGCTGCCATCCGCGGTTGGCTTCGTGGTCTCGGCGTCGGTGCTGGCGCTGGGGCTGTCGATCGGTGGTCCGCGAGGCGTCCGTGGAGCCATCGGGGTCGGGCTCTCCGCGCTGACCGCGCTGGTCGCGATGTGGTGCGCGCTCCGGATCGTCAATGCGCGTGAGACGGCGACCTGGTCGACCTGGATGACCACGGCGTGCGGTGCCGCTGCGATGGGCATGGTCGGCGTGTTCGCGATGCTGCCGCGCCACCTGAAGCTGGCGCTCGATCCAGTCCAGGCGATGATCCGTCGGCTGCCCGCCAACCTCGATCCAGAGGTCAAGAACCTGTGCGACCGCTCGATCACGATCTGGAATGGCGCCAAGGAGCAGCTCGCCGATGACGGCGGCAAGGACCTGGTACGCGACGGGGTGATGAAGACCCTCGAGGTCGCCGTGAAGAGCTCCGAGGTCAAGGTCATCGGCACGACCGAGACCGAGCTCTCGAAGCGGATGGCCGACCTCGACCACCGGATCGCGACGACCAGTGACGCCGAGGCGAAGGCCCAGTACCAGTCCGCGCGCGCCGCGCTCGATGACCAGCGCCGCTACCGCGACCACATCGCGAAGGGTCGAGAGCGGCTCGTGGCCCGCATGCACAATCACGTCGCCGCGCTCGAGAAGTTTCAGCTCGCTGCGACGGGCCTGCAAGCCGCACGTGCGGCCTCGACTGGCGCGACCGCCATCCAGCAGCTCGACGAGCTCTCGCACGACGTTGCAGCGAGTGGGGATGCGCTTGCCGATCTCGAGCTCGCTGAGTCGCCCGTGCCGGTGGCTACCCTCGCGATCGGGGCCGAGACGGCGCCCGATGCCGATTCGAACGCGCTCGCCTGACAGGACGCTCAACACCTTCGCCACGCCCCCCACACCGGCCCCCAACTTGCGGGACGAGATCGCATGACGCCCGCCTCGCCCAGGCTGGTCGGGCAATCGCGGCTCGCGTGTAACCTCCGGGGATGCTCGGGCCACATCTGGTAGGCTCGATCCCAGGAGGAGAAGTCATGCGTGCGCTCGCCAGGTTCCTGTTCGTGGTCGTCTGCTTGGTGGGTACGGCCCCCGCTGCGTTCGCCGAGGACGCTGACGCTTATTACAAGCAAGGCCTCGCCTACAAGCACGAGGGCAAGACCGACGAGGCGATCAAGGCCCTCGAGGCGGCCGTCGCAGCCAACCCTCAGCACGGCATGGCGTGGGCCTCGCTCGGCAATCTCTACAAGACCCAGAAGCAGGACATCCCGAAGGCCGTGCACGCCTACGAGATGGCGACCGCGGTCATCAAGAAGGACAAGACGCTGTGGGCCAACCTCGGGATGGCCTACTACCGCAACAAGCAGGTCGATCAGGCGCTCGCCGCGCTCATCACCGCCTGCAAGCTCGACCCCAAGGACGCCGAGATTCGCGGCAACCTCGGCACCGTGCGGCGCCAGAAGGGCGACGCCGCGGGCGCGATCGTGGATCTCGAGATCGCGGTCAAGCTCAAGCCGACGGACGCGAGCTACCTCAACAACCTCGGGGTCGCGTATCGCAACGCCAAGCGAGATGACGACGCGATCAAGTCCTTCACGAAAGCGATCGAGCTGGCGCCCAACGATCCGGGCTTTCACTTCAACCTCGCCGTCGTGTACCGCCGCAAGGAGATGTACGAGCAGGCGGCGCCGGAGTACGAGAAGTCCGTGGGCCTCGATCCGGGCAACGCCGACGCCTGGTTCGATCTCGGCTTCGTCCACAAGCAGCTGCACGACAACGACAAGGCGATCGCCGCGTTCAGCAAGTACCTCGAGCTCAACAAGGGCAAGGATGCCGAGGGCGCCAAGCGCGTGAGCGACGAGATCGGTGCGCTCGGCGGCAAGGTCAAGGACGACAAGAAGCCGCCGGGGACGCCGAAGAAGAGCCCTCCGCCGAACAAGAAGTAGCCTCGGGTGCCGAAACGGACCACAGCCGACTCCACGTGAGCCGATCGGAGCGCGCGCATGTCCGCAGGAGCTCACGAGAACGGCGGTTCCCGCGGCGCCGCGACCCTGCCGGTCGCCGAGCGGTTGCCGTGGCGCCGCGACTGCGGGTCGCCGAGCTTCGTGCCCTTGTCACGCTCTGCGTGGGGCGCCGTGGACCGCGCGGGGAACACGCCCGTGGCTCTTCCCGCTAGTTGGGCGGCCCCTGCGCTTGGATGGTAGGGTGGTTCAATGCGGATCAGCTGGCTGTCGGCAGAGCAGATCGCAGTCGCTCGCGAGGCGCTGACCGCTGGAGGAGCGAAGTGGGATGACCACTTCGGATCCGATGATGGGGAGTTCATCAGCCCTGCTCAGCCCGAGGATGCGCAGCTGCTCGACTGGCCGCGGATCACCGAGCACGTCGCCCGAGCCGAGCGAGTGTCCGAGATCGTGCGCGATCGAGGCTTCGATGCGGCGCGCACGCGGTTCGCGGGGTCGGGGATCGCGATCGAGGAGGCGACGCTCGCTGCGGCTGCCCATCAAGGTGAAGTGCTCGACCTGGACCAGGTGATTGGTGTCCTCGGCTGCTCGATCGACCGGCTCGTCTTCTACGCGCCGTTCCTCGAGCTGCTGATGGAGCTCGGCCGCGGCCAGCTCGACCGCACCATCAAGACGTACGAGGACTTCGTGGCGGCATATGCGCGTGCGCTCGTCGACATTCCGCACGGCCACGAGCGCATCGGGGCGGTTCGTGATGGCCTCGCCGACTTCTACGTCAGCGCCGGCCGGATCGACGAGGCGGAGGCGCTGTTCGAACGTCGCCATGATGAGGATCGCGGCGATGTGGCCGTCGCGCTGTCGGCGAGCCGTGCGTTCCTCGCGG
>JAGSPR010000352.1 GCA_018262455.1 Deltaproteobacteria bacterium
GATCTCAGGTATGACGAGGTCTCGTCCACTAGCTCGTACAACCGTTGGTACAATCTCATCCTTCTCAATGGTGGATACCACGCGGAGCATCATTGGCGCGACGGAATACATTGGACCCGAATCCCTCAGGTCAGGGATGAACTGGTCGACGAGTCGCAACGCCGAGTGGTCAATTTTACTTTGCTGAACCCATTGCTCGGACGGACTCCACTCGTCTCCACGAAGTCGAGGATCCAGCGGAGTGCAGAGTGTTCCGTGTGTATTGCTGACATCGGAGCGGACTCGCTACGTGTCAGTGTCGGGTCCGAATCGCGAACGGCGCCGAAGGCGCTCGGTCCCGTGCTCGAGCTCGTGGCGAACAGCTCCGAGGCGATCTCCGTCGAACAGCTCTGTCGAGAGCACCAGGGGGTCGATCAGAGCTCGATCATCGATGTGCTCGACTGGCTCCTGAGGTTGCAGG
Source organism: Deltaproteobacteria bacterium (assembly GCA_018262455.1). The sequence continues at coordinate 461 of JAGSPR010000352.1, forward strand.
CTCTCGAGCTCATCTTCGAATACACGCAGAGGACCAAGGCCAGGCTGAACATGGCTCGAACGTTGCCGAATCCGATGCCCGAAGAACAAGTGCGGCAATACCCGATCTTCCGTCCCCTCCGGAAGCGGGCCCAGGTTGTCGCGGCCCGCGGCGAGCCAGCCTGATCACGTCGGTGCGAGCAGATTGCCACGATGGTCCGCCGCGAACCGCGGTACGAAGTGGCCATGACGAAATGGCTCATCCTGGCGCTGCTGGCTGGCTGTGCGACCGATGAGAGCGGTACCGCCGATCCGGCCGATCTGCTCGTGATCGCCAACCAGCCCGCACAAGGCACGATCGCCGGGGTGAGCTGGACGCTCGGGACGCGGTTCATGAACGTCTCGGTGGCGGACAACGAGCTCAACGTCGACCTCCTCCAGGACGCCGTGGCCGACTGCACCAAGGACGAGACGCAGGCGAGCTACCCGTTCATCATCTTCTTCACGCCGGCGACGCCGGGGCGCTACGAGCTGGGCCAGACCCAGTTCGTCACGTTCGTCGACAAGCCGAGCAGTAACCTGATCGTCAGCCGCGGCGTGGTGCAGATCGACGCGATCACCGCGACCACCGTGTCGGCGGGGCTGCACGTGTTCGATCCCGAGTTCGGCGAGATCAACGGCCGGTTCGACGGTCAGCTCTGCTTCTCGAACTGAACCGGGCGCCCGACCTACGGTGCGTACTGCATCGAGTACCAGACGACGAGCTTGTCTCCCGAGATCACGCCGGTGCTGCGGTAGAGCGACTCGACGCCGAGCGCGGGATCTGTATGCGCGAGCAGCGGAGTGGGCGCGAGCGTCCAGCTGACGAGGTCGGGGCTGGTCGCGAGGTAGAGATCCTGGTGGACGAACTCGGCGTCGTAGCCGCTGATCAGCATCGCGAAGCCCTGCTCGCCGCGGAGGACGTCGACGTGCCACGGCGTGACCACCCCGAGGTCGATCGCGACTGGCTTCGCGAGGGTCTTGTCCCAGGTCCGGCCGTCGGTCGAGACGAGCTCGACGAGCCGCGCGGTCGGGATGAGATCGACATAGTAGAGGTGGGTCACCCCATCGACGACGAGCGCGGCGGGCGAGACGATGAACGAGTCGCCGTGCGCGAGGTCATAGACGATCGCGTCGTGACGCGCCCACGTGGCGAGATCGGTGGTGCGCAGCGCGACGAGGGTCTGGCGCTCGGGACGCAGGGTCTCGAGATAGAGCAGCTCGTACTCGCCGGTGACCGGGTCGCGCCGCAGATCGGGATCGTCGTTGTGATCGATCGGCGGGGCCGGCACCAGCGGGCTCGCCTCGGGGACCGACTCGAAGCGCGTGCCGTCGAGCGTCCGCAGCAGGCTCGGGTTCTCGAACCGGTTGTTCGAGAACGGATACGGGGTGAACGCCATGATCGCCCCTGAGCCCTCGACGAGGACGTCCGGATGCACGGCCTGCCCCGAGCCATCGTAGGTCGGGACGGTGAGGTGTGGCGTGGTGACGATCGCGTCGAGGAATGGGTCCGCTGGGTGATCGGTGCCGAGGCCGAGCGCGCGCGCGTCGAAGGTCTGGACGCCGAGCCCCCACGCCAGCCGCGCTGGCTCGTCACCGCAGGCGGCGACGGTGAGGCAGCAGGTCACGACGGCGAGCTTCATGGCTTCTTGCGGACCAGCGAGTCGGCCCGGATGACGCTGGGTTTCTTCGGGGACATGGCGATCGGGTCGAGCTCGGTGGTGCCGCACAGGAAGCACGCCGCGTTCAGGATCACCTCGTGGTCGCAGTGGCCACAGCGCGCGCAGACGCCTTCCACTCGGACCTCGTGGGGGCACGTCGGATCGCCGACGCCAGGCGGCGGGGTAGGGGTGGGGATGCGGGTCACGACCGTCCCCGCCATGCTGCCACGGCGGGGGGCGCGCTGCTCGTGGAGGGGATGTAGGTCGCGTCGCAACGGCCTATTCGAGATAAGGTGGAGAGATGTTTGGGCGAGCGGGGTGGATGGGGCTTTTGGTCGCGGGAGGGCTCCTGGTCGCGGGTTGCGGACGCATCGGCTTCGATCCCGTCGGGTTGGCCGTGGGAGATGGCCTACCCGATGGTGGCGCCGCCGACGCTGCCCGGCTGTGTACGCGTGGCGCCCCGTTCGGCGCTCCCACGCTCGTGCCGATCGACGGGGTGTTCAGCATCGAAGGGGCGCGGTTCTCTCCAGACGAGACCCTCGCATCCTTCTCGCTGTGTCCGAGCGACGGCAACAAGGCGGGGTGCGACCTCTACACGTCTCGGTTCTTGCCCGCGATCGGCGCGTTCGGTGACTTCACGAAGCTGACGGGCCTGAGCGTCGCAGGTCAGTACGACTCCTATCCGTCCCCGTCGCCGGATGGCACCACCATGGTGTTTGGATCGACGCGCGCGGGTTCGGTGCAAGTGTTCGTGGCGACCGCCCAGAGCGGGAGCTTCGATGCCCCGGTCATCCAGCAGCTCTCGATCGCGCCCGGCGCGGAGTTCGGCAACGAGCCGTTCATCCTCGGTGACGGCCGCACGATCTACTTCTCGGCGGGCAACACCACGACGGTCCAATCGGATCTCTACCGCGCGAACGGCGCTCCGCCGGACTTCGGGGGAACCGCCACCTTGGTGGCCGACCTGAACACCGCCGAGAACGAATTCGCGCCGGTGGTCAGCGATGACGAGCTCGAGGTGTTCTTCGCGACCAATCGCGACACCCCGGCCGTCGATTCTGCGCTCGATATCTTCACGGCAAGCCGGGCAAGCCCTGGCGACGCGTTCACCGTCCCCGCGATCGTGCCCGCGCTGCCCACCGCGGGCATCCAGTGGCCGCTCTGGATCTCCCCGGATGCCTGCAGGCTGTACTTCATCGACAAGCCGGGCGCGGTCGCGACGCTCTACGTCGCGTCTCGCTGACCCGACGTAGCGCCGAGCGCGGCGCGCAGCCGGGTCCCGAGGCCTCCGCAACGCACCCGCACGCAGGGCGTTCCCGCACGTGCGGATTCGTCATGCACTCGGTGTCGTTACGACTTCGGCGCGCCTGTCGCGATCGGGATCTTCTTCGCCTGCTTGCCCGGCTGCTTGGGGACCACCAGCGTGAGCACGCCCTCCTTGAGCTCACTCTTGGCGTGATCCAGGTCCGCGCCCTCAGGCAACGTGAAGGCCCGAGCGAAGCTCCCGGACTGACGCTCGTAGGTGTAGACCGTGTCGGTCTTGGTCTCTTGCTCGGTGTCGCGTTTGCCCGAGATCTGGACCCGATTGCCACTGGTCGTGATCTCGAGATCCTCCTTCTTGACGCCCGGAACGTCGGCCTTGAACACGTACGCGTCCTTGTTCTCGGTGACGTCGAAGCTCGGGTTGAACGTCACCACGGGGATCGCGGGGAAGATCGGAGCCATCTCGCGGAACGGATCCCAGCGCAGCATGTCGCGCATCGCGCGGATCGGATCCCACTCGGTCAGCCGCCCGCCGTTTGTCTTCACGATGTCAGCCATGTTCGTCTCCTTGTGAGGGTTGTGGGCAGCCTCAGAGGCAATTCGTGTGCCACTCACCAGCGAAGCACGACGAACATGCTCGCACCCTGCCGCTTGATCAGGAGCAGGACGCTGTGTTCGGCGGTCGCCTTGGTCAGCACTCGAGTGAGCTCGGCCGAGCTCGTCACGGGAGTCCGGTTGGCCTCGACGATGACGTCATTTCGGTGCAGGCCAGCCATCGCGGCCAGGCTGTCGTCGTTGACGTCGGTGATGACCACGCCCTTGGCGACGTCGACGCGGAGCTGCTTCGCGAGCTCCGGAGTGAGCGTCTGGACGGCGATCCCGAGCTTGTCGAGCCGGCTCGCTTCTGGCTGCGCTGGTTCCGCCTCGACGCCCACATCCTCGGCTTGCTTGTCGATCGTCGCCGTCACGTTGGCTGGCTTGCCGTCGCGGATGAGCTCGAGCTTGATCTTGGTCCCTGGCGCCGTCGAGGCGACCAGGTTGCGGAGGTGTCGGCCGTCCCGGACCTCGTCGCCGCCGAACCGGACGATCACGTCGCCGACCTTGAGACTGGCCCGCGCGGCCGGTGAATCTTTGCTGACCTGCGAGATCAGGACGCCTCGGGGCGAGGCCATGCCGAACCGGGATGCGAGCTCCTTGGTCACATCCTGGATCCCGACGCCGAGCTGGCCGCGGATGATCTTCTGCCCCGTCGTCAGCTTCATGAGCAGCGTCTTGACCATGTTGCTCGGGATCGCGAAGCCGACGCCCGCGTACTGACCGACCCCCGACGCGATGGCAGTGTTCATCCCGACGACCTCGCCTCGCATGTTGACCAGCGGCCCCCCCGAGTTGCCGGGGTTGATCGGCGCATCGGTCTGCAGCATGTCCTCGTAGTCGGCGATGCCGATGTCCGAGCGGCCGGTCGCGCTGATGATGCCTTCGGTGACAGTCTGGGCCAGGCCGAACGGCGCGCCGATCGCGAGCACGAGGTGGCCGACCTTCAGCGCGTCGGAATCCCCGAGCGTGACGGTGGGCAGATCCTCCGGAATGCGCCCCTCGAGCTCGAGAACGGCCACGTCCGTCTTCGGATCCGTACCCAGGATCTTCGCATCGAAGGTTCGCTTGTCAGCGAGCGTCACCTTGATCTCGTCGACATCCCGGACGACGTGGAAGTTGGTGAGCACGTGACCTTGCTTGTCGACGATCATGCCCGAGCCCATGCCGCGCTGGTGCCCGCGAAATTCGCGGCGATGCGAGTCCGGCCGCTGTGGCGCCGAGAACGAGTCGCCGAAGAACCGCCGGAACAACTCGTCATCGAATGGATCCGACAGCTCGGGGATGCTGATCCGGGTGGTCTTCTCCGAATAGACACTCACCACGCTCGGCTTGATCTGTGCGGCGACCATCGCGAACGCATCTCCGAGCCGCTCGGCCGGTGCCATGACGCTCGGGTCGAGCTGCCCGGGCCGCATCAAGGGGCTCGGGGCGCTCGAATGGACGTCGACCGCAGGGCCGGTGCCTGCCGTGAGCAGGAGGCCCGCGGCGACAAAGAGCGCCAGTCCGAGCCCCAGTCCAATGACCTGAGCCTTGTGTGCCTTCATGAAGCCAATCACGGAGCAAGCAGCGTTCCAATCCCTGCGTCAGGCCCTCCGCGCAGGGACGCACGCCTTGCGCGAAATGCAGATGCAGCATTTCCCGCGGGATTCCCTCCGACGCCGCGGCTGAGGGTCAGACAAGCCGGGCGCGGCCGGGACGCGCTACGTCGCGTCTCGCTGATCCGACGTAGCGCCGAGCGCGGCGCGCAGCCGGGTCCCGAGGCCGGAGTGGCGCAGGGCGCGCCGCTTGCCACCGCCGACGAGGATCTGCTTCGAGCCCGCGATCACCACCCCGGTGCGGGCGCGGGTGACCCCGGTGTAGAGCAGCTCGCGGGTGACGAGCGGGAGGTCCTCGTGGGGGAGCAGGAGCGCGATCGCGTCGAGCTCGCTGCCCTGGCTCTTGTGGATCGTGAGCGCCCACGCCAGCTCGAGGCGATCGCGCAGCGCCTCGATCGCGAACGGACGCAGCTCACCCTGCGATCGAAACACCGCGCGGTAGTGATGGCGGCCGAGCCCTTCGTCCGCGCGGACCACGATGCCCTGATCGCCGTTGAACAGCCCCCGCTGGTAGTCGTTCGCGGTCACCATGACCGGCTCGCCGGGGACGAAGTCGGGACTCCCGGTGACCGACAGGCGATCGAGCGCGAGCTCGTGCAGGTGGGCGTTGATCGCGAGCGAGCCGGTCGCCAGGGCGCGGGTGACGGTGAGGACGCGCGCGCGCGCGAGCAGGCGCCACAACCCTTCGAGCTCGTCGCGCTGCCCCGGATCGATCACGCCGCCGTCGAACCGGAACACGCGCTCGCCGGTGCGCAGCGCGCGCGGCCCTTCGAAGTGGTGCCAGAACGCATCCGCGACCGCGAGCGAGGTGTCGTGCGGGCTTCCCGCCCGCGTCCCGAGCTCGGTGTCGACCCACTCCACCCCACGGAAGCCGAGTTGGTTCGGCGTCTTCGGGCTCGCGAGCGGTTGCTTCCGATCGACCAGCCGCTGCGCCTCGCCCTCGTGGATCGCGCGCGCGGCCAGGTAGACGGCACGGCCGTCGACGTCGCTCGTGTCCATCCGGAAGCTCTTCGCGAGCACCGCGACCCGGGGCGTCGCGACGCCCGTGTCGTCGGCGAGATCGGCGAGGATCTGTCCGGCGTCGATCGCGGGGAGCTGGTGCGCATCGCCGATCAAGATCAGCGGTGACCCGGCGGGCAAGGCATCGAGCAGGGCATCGATCAGCTCGAGATCGATCATCGAGGCCTCGTCGACGATCACCGCACCGACCGGTAGCGGGCTCTGCGCGTGGTGCGCGAAGCGACCGCCGCGATAGCCGAGCAGCCGGTGCAGGGTCTGCGCCTGGGGCAGCGCCGCGGACAGCGCGCGATCGGCGTCGCTCGGGTCGGCGATCGCGGCGAGCTGCTCGGCGATCACCTCGGTGAGCCGGTGGGCGGCCTTGCCGGTCTGGGCGGCGAGCGCCACGCTCGTGATGCCGAGCCGGGCGAAGCCTCGCACGATCGCGGCGGCGACCACGGTCTTGCCGGTGCCCGGGCCGCCGGTCACCACCGACAGCTTGCCGGCGAGCGCGAGCGCCACCGCGCCTGCCTGCTCGTCGGACAGCGCGCGGGCAGCCGGTCGCGCGACGAGGTCGGCGATCACCGCCGAGACATCGGGCAGAGCGGCCCCCCTCAGCCGCTCGGCGATCCGCGTCGCGACCCGGTGCTCGAGCCAGCGCGAGCGCTCGGTGTAGAGGCAACCAAGATCGACGACGAGCGGCAACCG
>JAGSPR010000728.1 GCA_018262455.1 Deltaproteobacteria bacterium
CGATCTCCTGATCGAGCTTGACCACGATCGCCGAGTCGGGACGGATCGCGGAGCCCGGGAAGCCACCGGCGATCGCCACCGGCCTCGTCGAGAACGTCGCCTTCGTCTCGGTTGCCAGGGTCGCGCCGCTGAGCGCATGCGTGCCGGCCTGCACCGCCACCGTGAACTGGGTGGCCTGCGGGAGCCGCGGGGCGGCCGCGGTGAACGTGAGCACGCGGGTGTCGATCCACCGCCAGGTCCCCGGGACCGCGGGTGTGATCGTCGCGGGCGACGGCGAGGCGACCCCGACCTGCGCGACCGGCACCATCGGCTCGTCGAACCGGATGCGGACCTCGGACTCGGCCCGCACCTCGTCCTGCGGCGTGATCTGGGGTGGCACCAGCGGCGTGGTGACCTTCGTCGGCGCGATCGGCGCATCCGAGACCGCTTTCCCGGTGGGCACGACGAACGCGATCGGCTGGACGAGACCTGCGCGCGGCGGGGGGGCCGACGGAGCACGCAGGGACGGCGCGGCGGCGTTCTGCGCCGACAGATCCGGCAGCGGCTCGAGGCGCTTGATCAGGGCCTGCGTCTCACCGGTCGAGAGCGGGGTGACGACCGCGGTGCCCATCGCGACCTTGGGATCCGGAAACCGGACCGAGAGCTCGCCCTGCTTGGCCTGGGAGACCGGGATCTGCGGCCGGCCCGTGCTCGACGAAGCCGCGGCCAGCGCAGCGGGGGCGTTGGGGTCCGGAGCGTTCGACCCAGGCGTCGACCGAGGCGTGGTGACCTGCACCGGCGGCCGACAACCGCCCGCTGCCACGGTGCTCGCCAGCCAGACGCAGAGGACCGAGTGAAACTTGTTGCGCTGCACTGGATGTGCAGACACCACGCGCGCGCGCGCGGTTCCCGAAGATCATCGGTCGAGGCGCGCGAGCTCGTGAAACTCCTTGCCTTGCCCGAGGGTGACGACCCGTTCGGTGACCCGCTCGGTCGGCATCCCCCAGTTCTCGATCAGCGTGACGTAGACCTTGCTCCGGGCACTGGTCCGGTTGCGATCCGAGGCGTAGTAGTGCGCGCGCACGACATACTGGCCCCGTCGCGCGCGGGGCAGCACGTACATCTCCGGACCGTACCCCTGCGTCACATCCTGCGTGAGCTCGCCGCCGCTCCGGGTCCGGCGGTGCTGGTAGAAGCACTCCTCGCCACCTGGCTCGGTGACATGAAGATCGACGTCGGTGTTGTCGGTGTTCCAGGTGATCGAGACCACCACATCGGCCTTCGGCAGGTGGATCTGGCGGGCGAGCTGGTCTCGCCGCTCCGTGGCATACGCCATCACGCTGGTGGGCTCGTTGCCGGTCGTGATCCGCCGGAGGAACCGCAGGTAGTCGAGCTCGACGATCTTGCGGAGGTCGCCGAACCGTGGCTCCCATTCGCCCATCAGCGGGATCTCGTAGTACGCGAGCGCGAGCTCGAGCTTGCCCATCCCGGCCAGCGCCTGCGCGATCGCGCGATACGTCTGGGGCTCCTGCGGCCTGGCCTCGGCGACCCGACGGAACAGGTGATAGGCCTGCCCGGCAAGCCCGAGGTCCATCGCCGAGTAGCCGACATCACGTGCGAGCACCGCGTCTCCGGGGTTGTCCTCGACCAGCGAGGACAGCGCCTTGAGGACATCAGCTGACGACGACTTCGCGAGCCGTGCCCTCGCGTCGCTCGAGATCGCGTCGTAGTCGAGCTCGTGCTTGCCGAGCATCTCGAGGACCGCGGGCGACAGCTGGTCCCTGGCACGCAGCCGGGCCTCCAGCGGAGCCGATGGCACCACGAACGCGGCCGCCGGCATCTCCGCGATCGCCACGCGATACGCCGCCGGGATGTGGAGCTTGGTGGTCGGCATGCGCTCGAGGTTCGCCAGCATCGCGAGGAACGCGGCCCTGGGATCGCCGAGGGTGTCGAACGTGCGCTGCATCGTCGTCGCGAACAACGCGCCGGCGGGGGTGGTCCTGACCACCGCGCGATCGAGGTCTGGGTGGAGGCCGAGCCGCTGGTAGTCCTGCTCGGTGTCGAGCACGAGCAGCGAGCACGTTCGGCCGGTGACGCGGAAGTTGCTCGCGTAGGCCCCCGCGACGCGTTCGGTCGCGGCCTCGAGCTCCTCGAGCTGGCCGGTCGCCACCTGGCCGTACGCGCGTGCGGCGAGCGCGGACCCGAGAGGCGCGCCGAGCCGGGTCCTCACGACCTCGCGGCGTCCGGCTTGCTCGACGGTGAGCGACAGCTCGGCCCCGGCCGCGATCGCCCCGCGACCGACGACCTGCAGGTGCTGGCCCGGAAACAGCGCCGAGGGCCTGCCGGCGACGAGGACGTCGCTGCCACCGGTCACCTGGACATCGACGAGCTGCCACGGCCGCGCGACATGGGCGATGGCGGCCTGCTGGATCTCGGACTCGCCGGTCACCGAGAACACGGCGCCACCACTTGCGCGGGCGAGCTGGGCGAGCGCGGTGGTGTCGGTGCCCGCCAGGCCGGTCTGATAGGCGAACAGGCTCCCGGTACCATCGATCGTGCGACCGAGTGCGTGCAGGTTGCCCTCGCCCCACGTGGCGGCACCGTCGCTGAGCAGGAACAGGTCGTGATCGGAACGTGGGGCGCGCGACCAGCCTGGATGCACCGCCTCGG
>JAGSPR010000729.1 GCA_018262455.1 Deltaproteobacteria bacterium
GCGACCTTGCTGAGGGTTGACCTCGGAGATCGACCGATCAGGACAGCCGGTCAGAAGACCGATGGCGGCCAAGCCAAGAAACGAGGCGGCGGTGGTGATGTGGCGCATGGTCAGGTGAACCTCCAGGAAAGCTCGAGCAGCATAGAGCAACTGCGTGGCCAAGTTGACTCCCCAGCAGTTTCAGACGCTTACTTTTCGCACGGCCCGATTGGCTGCCAACTAAGTTGGCGATCCAGATCGATCGTTGGCAGGGAATTCATCACGGATTCTGACCACTTCGGGTCACGCAGCTCCCGCGGACGTGGGTCCCGAGCGGCGGATAGTCGTAGCGCTCGATCTCGAGCACGTGGCTCTCCGAGCCCAACCAGGTGGGGCAATTCAGCGGATCGCGCTCGATGTGCCAGCACGGCTTCACCGACGAGCTCGCATCGCACGGGGGGAGCAGGCGCTCGAACACGGCCTGCTCGTGCTCGACGAGGACGTCGCTGATCGAGCACTCGGGCACGGGGCCGATCGTGCCCTCGAGACACGGCACGCCCCAGCCGCGACCGCCGCCGATCCAGAAGTGGAGATTCTCCGTCACATCGTCGGCGCGGAGCGGGGAGATCTGGAGACGGTCTCGGCTGAGCGCCGTGATCACCGCATCGAGCCGCGCCGCCGGTCGATCGTAGATGCCGAGCATGGTCAGCGAACGATCTTCGGGCACGGCACCGTCGAGGAACGCGATGTGATCGGCGACGAGCTCGGGCGAGGCATCATCGCCAGCGCTGACGACGAGGATCATCAGCCCTGCGCCGTCGCGGCGGAACCCGGCGTTGCGCGGCTGATCTTCGAGAGCGCGGCGGATCGCGGCGAGCGGCTGCTGGCGCGGACACCCGGACGTCCCGACCGTCGCGATCCGCGCGAACGCCGTCTCGAGCGTGTCCTGGTAGTTCGCGGTGTGGCGACCATCGAGGTGCCGCCACTCGATCAGGAAGGGTGAACCGACGAGACCGTCGGAGCGGAACCGCCCGTCGTCGCCGCGCTCGCTGCAGTCCGGGCCACCGAGGTCGGACGTGATCACGGCGAGGTGCCAGTCGGGATCACCCTGCTGCGCGAGCGAGCCGAACAGCTTGGCGATCTGTGGAATCGCGCGGTCGGCGTGTGGCGCCATCGCGGGCGAGCTGTCGATGACGACGAGGATGTCGGTCTCGAACGCGACGCCCACCGGAATGTCGAAGATCGACGCCGAGTGCTGCTTCGGCGGCTCGGGGATGGTCGTCGTTCGATCGGCACACGCGGTCATCAGAAGGATCATCGGGGCGAGTCGCATGGTTTGCCGGAGGAGCAAGCGGCTGGCCAGCGCGGTGAACCTGCTCTCGGTGACTTGCCGCACGAATCCGCCAACGGCGTTGGCGAGGCGTCAGGTCCGTTGTCTCCAGGTTCGACAGTGGTAACTTGGAGCCTCGTGAGTGGGTCCACGGTGCAGCGGGTGCTGATCGTCGGTCCCGATGACGATGGGCGACGTGCCCTCCATCTGATGCTCGATCGCGCCGGCAAGCAGGTCGCCGCGACCGCTGATGCCGCCGATGCGCAGCGCTACCTCGACGCCAACGCCTGCGACGCGGTGATCGCGTCGGGCTACCTCGCGGCGCAGATCGTCGACGTCGCGAACGGTGGCTCGCCGCCGGTGATCGCGATCGTCGAGCGCAGCGATCTCGCGTTCTCGCTGTCGCTGCTCGCGGCCGGGGTCCACGACATCATGGCGGAGCCGCTCGACGAGCTGTCCGTGATCCTCGCGCTGCGCCGTGCCGCGACCGTGCCGCGACCGACGCCCGCGAACATCGCCCCGCCGACGCTGATCGGCGACAGCGAGGCGATGCAGGAGCTGCGGGCGATGATCAAACAGATCGCTCCGCACAAGACCACGGTGCTGATCCTCGGTGAGAGCGGCACGGGCAAGGAGCTCGTCGCGCGCGCGATCCACGATGCGTCGCCACGCCACGCGCGGAAGTTCATCGCGATCAACTGCGCCGCGATCCCGGCGAACCTGCTCGAGTCCGAGCTGTTCGGACACACGCGCGGCGCGTTCACGGATGCGGTGCGCGACAAGATCGGCCTGTTCGAGGAAGCGGACGGCGGCACGCTGTTCCTCGACGAGGTCGGTGAGCTGCCGATCCCGCTACAGGCGAAGCTGTTGCGCGCTCTCCAGGAGGGCGAGATCCGGCGCGTCGGCGACACCATGCCGATCAAGATCGATGTCCGCCTCGTCGCGGCGACGCTGCGCGATCTCGCCGTCGACGTCGCGGCCGGACGGTTCCGCGAGGATCTGTTCTATCGACTCAACGTCGTGCCGGTCAGCATCCCGCCGCTGCGTGATCGCGTGGGAGACATCGCGCAGCTCGCGCGGTTCTTCGTCGAGCGCCATGCCGCGCGGCACGGCCGTGGACTCGTCGAGCTGTCCGACGTCGCGCTCGAGGCGTTGAGCCAGCAGCCGTGGCCGGGCAATGTTCGCGAGCTCGAGAACGTCATCGAGCGGGCGCTCGTCCTGTCCGAGGGGCCGACAATCGACCTCGCGTTCCTCGGAACCGTGATGAACGTGCGTGCAGCGCCCCCGCCAACCGACACCGACGCGCTGTCGATCAAGAAGGCGACCAAGGAGCTCGAGGC
>JAGSPR010000353.1 GCA_018262455.1 Deltaproteobacteria bacterium
CCTCAAGAGCGCGCGCACCATCGAGTATGCGGCCCCCACCAGGTACATCAACGCCAAGCCCGACGAGGGCGCCAACAAGGCCGTCCGCGAGTCGCGCCTCAACTACCTCAACGGCGGGGCCAAGCTCGGGATCGAGCTGTTCCGCGGGTTCAAGATCGATGGCCGGTTGCGCGCCGCACGCGTCAGCTACGGCAAGACCAAGCTATCAGACGGCGCGACCGTCGACGATCTCACCGGCGTGGCAGGCTCCGATCCGAGCACGCCGATCGCCGATCCTGGCGACGAGGGCCTGGACGTCTCCACCGAGTGGACGATGTCGATCGATCGCCGCGCCAACTGGTACGGCATCCAGAGCGGCTATCGCTATGCAGCCTCACTCGAGCTTGCGGCGCCGGGGCTCGGCTCCGACTTCCGTTACTACCTGGCCGGCGTGTCGATCTTCCGCGCTCGCAAGATCCTCGACCACCACAACCTGATCTTCAAGGCCAACGTCGGGCATGGCTTCCACGTGCCGTTCCAGCAGGAGTACCAGACCGGCGGCACGTCGATGCGCGGCTGGCTCAACAACCAGTTCCGCGGCGACCTCAAGGCGATCGTGAACCTCGAGTACTCGGTGCCGCTGTTCACGATCAAAGGGTTGTCGTTTCGTGGGCTCGGGTTCTTCGACTCCGCCTACACCACGTTCCTGACCACCTCCAATCCGCAGCGGAACTACCTCCCGAACTCGCGCCGCGACCAGAACGTCGACGGCTCGAAGTTCCAGACCTACCTGGCCCCGTTCAAGAACTCGGTCGGGGTCGGCACCCGGCTCTACATGCGGCAGATCGTCCTGCCCCTGCTGGGCCTCGATGTCGGCTACGGCCTCGAAGCAAGAGACATCCAGGTCTATCTCGCCATCGGGCTCACCGACTGACGTCGCCTACCCGCCGGATCCCAGCCGAGGGACCGGTTTTTGGGTATGGTCCCGGCCACGTGTCTCCTCGTCGGATCTCCTGGCTCATCGGCACAGGTCGGTAGTCGTGCGGTTCTGTCCGTTCTGCAGCGCCGAGAATGCGGACGAGCTGGCCGTGTGCGCCTCGTGCGGACGCCGGCTGCCTCCGCTGCCGCCGCGGCGCGCTCGCAATGCACCGCCGACCGGCGTCCAGCTGCCGCCGCGCGCAACCACTCCAGCGCCGCCTCCGGTGCCGCCGCGCCGGAGCTCCACGATTCCCCCGCCGCTCCCGGGCGCGACCAGCTCCGACCCGCAGCCCTCCCCGCGGACCACGCAGCCGTTCACTTCGCGCGAGGCGCCTGACCCGCACGATGCCGAGGCGGCCCGCCGCGCGCTGCTGAGCTCGATCTCGCCGGGCCCCGCCGCGCTGCGCCGCGAGGCCCCGGCGCTCGAAGCTCCGTCGCCCGAGGATCTCGATCCGTCGCGCGCCCGGCGCCACAGCGATCCGACGGCGATCCCGTCGGTCCCACGTGATCCGTCGCGCGGCAAGCCGATCACGTCGCCTCCGCCTCCGCCTGCCCCGATCGCCCGGCCGCCGGTTCCCGCGCCGCCGGTGTTGCCCGCGTCGGATCCGGACGCGGTCCATGTCGCCGCCAACCGGCTGCCATCGCCCTCCAGCGTCGAGCCGCCGGCGACGAGGATCCAGCGAAACGAGGCCCTCGTCGACCGGCCGTTCACGCCGCCGATGGTGAGCTCGGTCCCCGAGATCCCCGAGCCCGGGCTCGTCAACGCGGCCCGCTACACGCTGCGGTTCGGCCGCGCGCGCTGGCAGCGCCGGGGCGCGATCAAGATGCTCGGCGCCGAGATCAAGCAAGACACGGACGCGCTCGATCAGGTGCTCGGTGCGCTCGGTCGCGAGGCCCGCAACGCGAGGGTGGAGAGCCGCGTGCTCTCGGCCGAGAACGCCGCGATCAGCGCCGCCGAGGGGCGCATCGCCGCGCTCGGCAAGGAGCAGGGCGACGTCGATGCCCGCAAGGGCGACGAGAACTCGAAGTTCCTCGAGATCGAGCGCGAGCGCAACACGAAGCTCGGCGAGGCCGAACGTCTCGTCGACGAAGCGCAGAAGGAGCTCTCGAGCTTCGAGGCCCAGCGCCGTGGCCTGCGAGACAAGCGCAAGGAGCTCGAGCGTCGTCAGAAGGCCTACCTCAAGAATGCCGAGGACAACGATCGCCAGGCTGGGAGTGCCCAGCTCGGCGACGCGCGCCAGGAGCTACGCCGGAGCGCCGAAGGCCACCGCAAGGAGGCCGCGGCTCTCGAGCCCGAACGCCAGGACATCGATCGCCGGCTCGCCTCGCTCGAGCGACCGATCGGCGAGGCCACCGCACGGCTCGATGCCGCGAAAGCCGAGCTCGATGCCGCCAAGCGCAGCCTCAACGACGCCCGCGAGGGTCATACCCACCGACTCGCCGAGCTCGATGCCGAGCAGAAGCGCAAGTTGCGCGAGATCGGGCTCGCAGACGGCGAGATCCTGCGCCGGCTGGTGACGCTCGGCACGCTCGTCAACTTGAACCGGATCGAGGACGCGCAGTTCACCGAGCTCTACCAGCGGATCGATCGCATCCGCGGCGCGATCACCGCGCGAACCACCGAGATCGAGAAGCTCACCGCCGAGCGCGAGGCCTACGACCGCGGCACGCTGGTGCGCGGCGTGTCGACGATCGGCGCGGGGATCATCCTGTTCATCGCGTTGATCGTGATCCTGCGTGCCATCATCTAGATTTCGAACCGAAGCCGTCCGAGCGGACGGCGTGTTAGCCTGGAGCTGGCTGTGCCGAAGGTCCTGATCTCGAACAACGGCGAGCTTTTGCGGCACTTCACGGCTGCGCCGTTCAAGCGCCTCGATCTCCAGCTGCTCGTCGCTCAGAACACCGAAGAGGCGCGCGTGTTGTTCGAGCGGGAGGAGCCCGCGCTCGCGGTCCTTGACGTCGAGCAGGGCGGGTTCGAGACCGCGCGCGTGATCAAGGAGAAGAGCCCGTCCACCCGCGTGATCCTCGTTGCCGGCAAGCGCCTCACCGGCGATCAGATGCGGCAGGTGTCATCGTCTGGTTGCGACGAGCTCCTGATCGCGCCGATGACCGCCGACGAGCTCCACGACGTGGTCGCGATCCAGCTCGGCGAACCGAGGCCGGGCACCGAGGCGTTCGCGATCTCGGTCGAGGTCGCCGGCAAGCAGGTCGACGCGACCGTGTCGAACCTGTCGGTCGATGGTGTCCGGCTCCTGGTGGCCGAGCCGGTCACCGAGGGGCAGCCGATCGAGATGACGATCGCGCAGGCCGGCGAGCAGCCCATCGTGATCCGCGGCAACGTCGTGTGGGTGCAGCCCCGCGATGGCAAGACCGTGGTCGGGCTCGCGTTCGACAAGCTCGAAGAGCGGGTACGGAGCGTGCTCGCGAAGCTGACCCAGTGGCAGGTCGTCCGCGACGGCGAGCGCACGCGCGTCGTGCTGCGCGGCGACTTCACCGAGGCGACGCGGTTCGACGACTTGTTGCCGGGCCTGGTCGGCCGCGTCGTGTTCGACACCGCGCAGGTCACCTACATGAACTCGCTCGGGGTGCGGGCGTGGTGCGAGTTCCTGCGCCAGGCCCGGATCCAGGGCTACGAGTTCCACGCCTGCTCGGTGCCCTTCATCCTCCAGGCCTCGATGGTCCGCGACGTGATCGGGCGCGGCACCGTGACCTCGTTCTTCGCGCCCTTCCACTGCATCAGCTGTGATCACCAGGAGGAGCGGCTGCTGCAGTCTGCGGCGATCCTGGCGGCTTCGTTCGAGCCTCCGATCTTCAAGTGCCCGAGCTGCGGAGGCGCACTCGAGTTCGACGATCTTCCCGAGCGCTACTTCGCGTTCCTCGAGGACGAGGTCGACTGAGCGATGCGCAAGCTGTTCCTGCGATCGTTCGTGATCGCCTTCCTCGCCTTCGCGGTCATCTTCGCCGTCGAGTTCTTCCTCGAGTGGAGTCGCGCCGGCTATCCCGGGTGGGGCGGCATGGGCTGGGCGGACAAGAACAACGCCAAGCTCGTCGACGTGCTGTCGCCCATGGCGCGCGCGTACAACAACGTGCTCGCGATGCTGATCGCGACCATCGGCCTCGCGATCCCGCTCACGGCGAACATGCACACGCCAAAGCTGATCGAGATGTTCCTCAGCGACCGGGTCAACCGGTGGGTGCTGACGTTCATCACGTTCGGCGCGGCGCACGTGCTGTGGGTCGACTACATGATCGGTCCCGAGTTCGCGCCGACGTGGTCGATCGCGGTCTCGGTGTTCATGGCCCTGACCGGCTGGGCGCTGCTGCTGCCGTACTTCTTCTACGTCGTGCGGTTCGTCGACCCCTCACGGCTCGTGATCCGGCTCGGCGATGCGGCGAATCATATCGTCGACGGGGTCGCCGATCGCAAGCGCGATGCTGCCGAGGCCCAGCAGGAGCTCATCCGCCGGGTCGGCCAGGTCGGCACGATCATCATCAAGTCGCTCGACCGCAACGATCGCGACGTCGCGGCCGAAGGCGCCTGGGCGCTCAAGCTGCTCCTCGATCACTACGGCAAGCACAAGTCCCGCATGCCGCGCGAGTGGTTCGTCGTCGATCGGGCAGACTTCATCGGGTTCTCGGAGGAAGCGCTCGAGATGCTGTCCGAGGCCAAGACCTGGTACGAGATGAAGTGTCTGCAGCAGCTCGAGCTCGGGTTCCTGCGCGCGCTGCACGGACCCACCGATACGGTCTCGGTGTTCTCCGATGCCGTGCGCGTGATCGCGTGTCGCTCGCACGAACAACACGACGAGCAGTCCTTGCGGCTCGCGGTGCGATTCTTCAATAACTTCCTGCGCGAGGCGATCAAGGCACGCAACCTCCGCGCCGTCTACGACGTGTTTCACCAGTATCGCAAGCTCGCGCGCACCATCGTCGATCGCTCCGAGCTGCTACGCGATATCGGCCGCCACTTCGTCTACTACGCCGGGATGGCACGCACCTACGGCATGGTGTTCGCGCCGCAGCTGGCGCTGTTCGATCTCGGCTTCGTCACCCGTCGTGCCTACGAGCGCGCGTCGTCCGCGGCACCGGATCTGCTGCGCGAGGTGCTGTCCCTGCCACACCGCACCGGTGCGGACGTCCACACGATGGCGGTCAAGGCGAAGCTCATCCTCGGTGGCTTCCTGGTCGAGCACCAGCTCGACGCCGAGGCCGAGCTGATCCGCAAGAACCTGATCGATATCGATGCGCCCGAGATCGAGCGCGCCGAGATCGAGCTGCTCGCGGCCGAGCGCACGTTCTTCGAGGTGACCGATCGCCAGCTCAACCTCGAGTTCGTGCCGCCCGAGCGCCGCGAGCCGCTGCGGCAGTTCTGTAAGTCGCTCCATCCGACCTGATCGTCACGGGCGCCACGCACGTCACGGCTTCGGCACGATCGACGTGCCCGAGCCGTACCTCGCGCTGCCACCGTGATCGACCTTGAGCGAGCCGGTCTGCGACGACCACAACACGTAGCCGATCACGACGAGCCCGATCATCGCCACCACGAGCAACGCGCCGAACGGCACTCGATCGCCGAACGTGCGGCGCGCGAAGAACCGGCCTGCCGAGCGCTTGTAGATCGTCGCGGTGACGTCCTGGGTGAAGGTGTCGGGGGCGCGCGCCTTCTGGAGGCCCGAGAGCGCGTTGCGGGTCTCTGCAAGCTCGGCATGGGCACGCTTCCAGGCGTCCTCGGTGGCGAGCTTGTGATCGACCTCGGCACGCCGATCGGGCGCGAGCGCACCGTCGAGGTAGTCCGACAGGGTCGCGATGATCTCATCCTCGGCGGCGGTGTCTGGCTCGGCGGTCATCGCAGCTCCCTCGCGGATGGGCGATCGTAAGCTAGCTCATACATGGCGTTGCAGCTTCTTGCGGAGGGCGAGCCGGGCGCGGTGCAAGCGTGACTTGACGGTGCCATCCGGCAGGCCCGTGATCTCGCAGATCTCCTCGATCGAGAGATCCTCGACATCGCGCAGCACCACCACGATCCGGTGATCGTCATCGAGGTTCGCGATCGCGTCTTGCAGCAGCAGCTCCAGCTGCGCGCCTTCGAGCGCACGGTCAGGCTGCGCGGCGCGCACCGGCGCCCCGAGGATCGCCCCGTTGGCGCCCGGCGACATCTCGTCGAGCTCGTCGCGATCGCGATCGTGCCGGCGCGCGAGGTACTTGATCCGGTTCTTGCAGTGATTGACCGTCACCCGGTACAGCCACGTCGAGAACTTCGACTCCTCGCGGAACGTCTCGATGGTCTTGAACACCGTGATGAAGACTTCCTGCGCCACATCCTCGGCCTCGGCGCGGTTGTTCAGCATCCGGTAGGTGATGTTGTAGACCCGGTCGCGATGACCTTCGACCAGCTCCCGAAACGCTCGCTCATCGCGGTCGCGCAGGCGCCGCAACAGCGTTCGTTCGAGCTCAGACATGCGAGGCGAGCATACTCGTTGCTCGATCCGACACCCTGGAAGCCACCTCGGTTTCTGCGTTTTTCCCCTAGTGCTTCCGCACCCTTGTGCCCTCGCTGTATTTGTAGGTAGCGATCTCCGAGGACGCGGAGTAACAATCAAGGTTAGCCACGGTTCGTCGGTTTGGTCCGGTGCTCAGTGGGAACCCTCAGGAATCAGTTCTGAAACCCGCTTTCGAGCACCATGGCCCCCTCGAGGGGCGGGTTGTCATTTGTTTTGGGCCAGATTGAGCAAGCGATGAACACTCGTCTGTACGTTGGCAATCTTTCGTTCAACACCAATGCTGAGGGCGTCCGCGCCGCGTTCCAGGAATTCGGAACCGTCTCTGATGTCCACCTCGTCTCCGACCGCGAAACGGGCCGCTCCCGCGGCTTCGCGTTCGTGACCATGGGGACCCCCGAGGAAGCCGCCAAGGCGATCGAGGGTATGGATGGCAGGACCCTCGACGGTCGGCCGCTCCGCGTCAACGAAGCCGAGCAGCGCCAGCAGCGCGGTGGCGGCGGTGGCGGCGGCGGTGGCTTCCGCGGCGGTGGAGGAGGTGGTGGCTACGGTGGTGGAGGCGGTGGCTACGGCGGCGGTGGTGACCGTGGTGGTGGCGGGGGCTACGGCGGTGGTGGCGGTGGCGGTGACTATGGCGGCGGTGGCGGCGACGGTGGTCGCGGCGGCCGTGGCGGTCGCGGCGGTGGACGCCGTGGCGGTGGCGGTGGTGGCGGAGGCGATCGCTGGTAGCCGACACCTGACCTGCTCGAAACCAGGCGCGACGGCTTCATGGCCGTCGCGTTTTTGATTTTCGGGGGGGCTTGGGGGGCTTGGGGGCCTTGGGGGTCTTGGGGGGTC
>JAGSPR010000354.1 GCA_018262455.1 Deltaproteobacteria bacterium
AGCCCGAGCCGCCAGCGCACGAGCACGCGCAGCAGCAGCGCCGACGTCACCACGGCAGCGGAGATCGCGATCGCCGCGCCGGACAGCCCGAGCACCGGGATCAGCAGCCAGTTGCACACGAAGTTCACGCCGATGATCGCGAGCATGTAGATCGTGTTCCAGCCCGGGCGCGACGCCATCAGCAGGGTCTGGCTGAACGGCAGGTACGGCGACGCCAGCGCGAGCCCGGCCATCATGATGGCGAACGGTGCGGCACCCGCGATGAACGCGTGATTGCCGATCAGCCAGGGGATCACCAGGGGGTAGATCGCCGCACCGAGCGCGCACATCGCGACCATCGCCGGGACGAACCAGCGTCTGGTTCGCCGGACCAGCGTCTCGACCTCCGCGGTGCGCCCGGCCGCCAGGTCGCGCGCGATCACCGGGTTCAGGTTGTTCTGCAGCACCACCGCGAGCTGCATCGCGCCTTCGTTGAGCGCCGAGGCCATGCTGTAGATCCCGACCGCCGACTCCGGCAGCGCGACCCCGAGCATCCAGATGTCGAGCTTGGAGTTGACCTCGAACGCGAGCGTCGCGAGCACGCCCCGCAGGCCGTAGCTGAGGTGCCGGCTCGTCCAGCCAGGCCAGCCCTTGCCGCGCGCGAGCGGGACCTGGAGCACCAGCTCGCAACCCAGGACCACCAGCAGCACCCCCTCGGTGAACGTCCACACCACGGGCAGCTGGTCGGCGTCGAGGTCCCACAGCCGCGCGAGCACCAGCCCGACGGCGATCAGCGAGTAACGCAGCGACGTGTAGACCGCGAAGGCCCGCATCCGGCGCAGGCCGTTGATGATGCCGAGCAGCACCTTGTTGACCGCGAAGCAGAACAGCCCCGGCGCGGCCCACAGCATGCCCTTGCCGACCGCCGGGTTGGCCAGCAGGTCCCCGACCGGCCCGCGCACCGCCACGAACAGCAGCGTCGTCGCGGCGGCGGTCACGACCGTCGGGATCAGCGCGCCGACCGCGATGGTGGCCACGCGATCGCGATCACCGGGATGCTCGGCGATCGCGCGCAGCGCGGAGAACTGCAGCCCACACGCCCCGAGCACCGCGAACGCGAACAGCGCCGAGGTCACCAGCGTGAACGTCCCGAGCGCGCCCTCGCCCCACCAGCCTCCGATCAGGAAGTTGAGCCCGAGCCCGACGCCGGCCAGGAGCACGACCGGCACGAGGTTCCAGCCGACATCCCTCCGCAGGCGTGACTGCTCGGAAGCCTGGTCGTTCGCCTGCCCGCGCACCACCGTCAGTAGAGCTTCGGTGCCGCGTTGATGATCTGCAGGGCCTCTTCCGCCGAGAACCCGATCAGCTGCGCGTACTCGCGGATCGAGGGCCACCGCGGCTTGCCATACTCGATCGCCCGCCGCATCGCCTCGTCGCGATCGAGGTGGCCCTCGCGCACCATGTTCGCCAGCATCACCTCGTCCTCGGTGAAGCCCGCGATGGTCTGGTAGATGTAGTTGTAGAACGCCGCGGTGCCGTCGCCGATCCGCCACGTCGTCGTGGTGTCGGGCGAGACCTCCCAGTCGTACTCGCGGCGGATCGTGCCGACGATCTCGTCCTCGTACCAGGGGATGTACTGGAACAGGTAGAGGAAGTCGTCCTTGACCACGAACGTCTGCCAGAACGCGTTCGCGGTGTCGTACAGCGATTCGTTGAGGTAGCTCGGGTTCTTCGCGTAGTTCTTCGCGTAGTACCAGAGCATCCCGGCCTTGTTGCGCAGCGACATCTTGGTCAGCACGTTGCCGTGATCGTCCTGTGGCACGCCCATGAGGCCGGTCTTGTAGGGCGCGTCCTCGATCATGTTGCCGGTGCAGAAGATCACGAGCTTGATGCCGGTCTCCTCGCGCAGCTCGCGGGCGTAGGAGTAGAACTCCTTGTCGCCGGCCATGAACAGCGTGACCATCCCGATCTCGGGGCGCTTGAGCCACGCCTCGACGTTCTTGCGCACGTAGCGCCGCTTGGCGGTGATGTCCGCCGACCGGACGATGTGCTCGACGCCGAGCTTGCCGCAGATCCGCGCCTGGTTGCGGCGCGCGAGGTCGGTGACCATGCCCCAGTCGTAGGTGTAGGCGACCGGGTTCATCCCGAGCACCTTCTTCACGTAGTGCAGGCCGTACGACGAGTCGCGGCCGCCCGAGAACGCGAGGATCACGTCGGGGCTGCCGTCCTTGCTGCGATACGGCGCCACCGCGTCGCGCAGCGCCTGCTCGCCCTTGACCTGGATCGTCTTCCAGGTCCGGCAGAAGTGGCAGACGCCCGCCGCATCGAAGTCGACGAACGGATAGGTCTCGGGGAGGATGCACTTGGTGCAGCGCTTCAGCCGGTCGGCGCGCGACGACCGATCGACGATCGACACGTTGTGCCCGTTCGGCACGAAGTCCTTGCCGAGCGGCGCCTCGTCCCGGCCCTCGCCCTTCGGCGCCAGCTCGAACGCGTGGCGACGGAGATCCTTGAGGTGGATCGCGAGGGCGTGGCCCGCGCGGATCTGCTCGAGCTGGACGTCGCCGAGCTTGGCGCTCAGCGCCTTGTCGTCGAGCACGCGCTGGAGGATGAACCGCTCCGACGCGAACGCGATGATGTTCGCGCTCTCGCTGGTGAGCTGGAACAGCGACCCCGTGTTGGTCGCGAGCAGCATCACGTCGAGGTTGTCGAACAGCATCGCGATCGAGGCCGAGCCCTGGATCTCGGCGAACGTCTCGCGCGTCGCCGCCACCAGATCGCGGCCGGCATCGAGCTTGGTGCGCAGCACCGCCGCGAGCACCTCGCTGTCGAGCTCGCCCTGGAGCGTGATGCTCGGATAGAGCATCGCGAGCGCGCGATCGTTGACGACGATGCCGTTGTGCAGCGCGACCGAGCCGTGCGTGATCACCGGCTGGTTGTTGTCGACGTTGCTCTGCGCGCCGTTGGTGGCGAGCCGCGAGTGGCCCACGATCGCGAGCGCCGTCTCGGGCGTCCAGCGCGCGAGCGCGCCGTCGAGCAGCTCGTGCAGCTTCGGGTTCGCGAGGAAGTCGGAGACCGAGCCGCCCTGCTTGAGCACGTCGATCCGGTGGCCATCGTGGACGGCGATGCCGACGGCCTCGCGGCCGCGCGTCTCGGAGAACCTCAGCAGCGCGATCGCGAGCTCGCGCGCGAGGGGCGCGCCGCCCGCCCGTAGCGAGTCCGTGGACGCTGTCGGGGCGCGAAGCGCGCGCTGCTGATCGCCCGCGCAGATGACGCCGAAGATGCCGCACATGGCTGTTTGCCCGGCAACTTATACTCCGGACCGCGGGTGAATGTGGATATATTGCGTCGCCGTGCGGAGCCCCACGTCCGTTGGTTGGCGCGTGCTCCGCGCCCTGCGCACCGCGCGCCCGCGCGTGATCCTCGCAGTCGGCTGGCTGTACCTGATCCTCTACGCCTACCCGGGCCAGATGACGACGGACACGTTCGATCACCTGAGCGAGTCGCGGGCCGGCATCTACACCGACGGCCATCCCCCGGCGCTCAACGTGCTGTGGAAGCTCTGCGAGTACCTGATCGCCGGCCCGTTCGGCGTGCTCGTCGTGCAGAGCCTCGCGTTCCTGCTCGGGCTCTACGCCGTGATGCGCAGGACGTTCTCGCCGCGCGGCGCCGCGTGGGCGGCGACGGCGCTGTTTCTCTACCCGCCGATCATGATGCCGTTCGCCGTCGTCTGGAAGGACAGCCTGATGGCCGGCTTCCTGATGCTCGGCGTGGGCGGTCTGCTCGACGACCGGCGGTCGCGCCGGCTCGCCGGCCTCGCCGCGCTGTTCCTCGCGAGCGCGTTTCGCTACAACGCGTTCGGCGCGACCTTGCCGCTGGTGGTGTTCCTGTTCGAGCTCCGCCCGGGGCTGCACTGGCTCAAGCGCTACGCGATCTCGCTGACCGCCTGGCTCGCGATCACGTTCGCCGCGTTCACGGTCAACGCGCGGCTCACCGATACGCCGATGCACTTCTGGCACTCGTCGCTCGCGGTCTACGACATCGTCGGCACGCTGAGCTACGTCGATCGCGACCTGCCGGATGCCGAGCTCGAGCAGCTGTTCGCGGGCACCGACCTCCAGGTCCATCACGACATCCACGCCACGATCCGCACGCTGTTCGATCCGCGCGACTTCATGCCGATCGTCACCGACGAGAAGCTCGCGCTGTGGCACCTGCCGGTCTACGGCCAGACGCCGGCGCCCGAGGCCCAGCGCGACGCGATCGGTCGGGCGTGGAAGGAGATCCTGACGACGTATCCCGGCGCGTACGTCGAGTACCGGCTCGCCGTCATGGCCGAGGTTCTCTCGCTGACGCGGCCCAAACCGTCGGGCGTCGTGCAGCGCCGCCAGCTCCAGCGCCCGGAGTTCGCGTACTCCCAGGCCGTCCCGACGGGGTGGTCGAAGCTGCAGAACCGCCTCACCTACTGGATGTCGACGCTGTGGAAGGTGCTGCCGATCTACGTGCCGTGGCTGTACGTCGTGCTCGCGCTCATCCTGCTGCCGCTGACACGCAAGCACCGCGACGTGTTCGCGCTGCTCGCGAGCGGGCTCGTGATCGAGTCGTCGCTGCTCGTGCTCGCGCCGAGCCCCGACTACCGCTACTCGCACTGGACCGTGATCTGCACGTGCATCGCGATCGTCACGCTGGTCGCGCGGCGAGCGCGGGGCTCGCGCGGACAGCCGTCAGCCGTTGTTGCGGGCGGCGGCGAACACCCAGCACTCGGTGGCGTCGCAGGCGAGCGCCCAGTAGATCCCGGTGCGCCAGGGCTCGTAGCGTAGCGGCTCGCCGGCGGTGGTGCCGAGCCGGCGAGGCGCGCTGCCGGGCTGGAGGATGTAGATGTCGAACGGCTTGCCGGGCTGGTCGATCCTGACGGTGCGCGTGATCGCCCGGCCGGTGCGGACGATCGCCCCGGTGTAGCCCTCGAACCGGTCGCGATCCCAGCGCGCCACGACGAGCTTGGGTCGCGGCAGCGCCGGCTGGTTGCCGACGAACTCGACCGCGAGCTCGAAGCGCTCGAGCTGGCGCGGCGCGAGCTGCTTGCCGAGCAGCGGAAGCTCGGTGCGCATGGCTGCCTGGATCCCCGCGATGTCGAACCCGCGCGTCCCGCCTGGGTCGAACGCGTAGTCCTCGAGCGCGCCAGGCTCTCCGCGCACCCAGTAGCGCGGGACGACGCGGATGCCCGACATGCCGAGCGGCAGCCTGGTGTCGTAGCCGCGAAACACCACCCGCGACAGCCCGAGGTAGCTCGCGACGAGCTCGCGCTTCTTCGCGTCGCGGAAGTCATCCCCGATGAACCACCACGACTCCTCGACCTGATCGAACGCGTCGGCGACGAACACGTCCCCGGGCCGCGTCGCGTCGAGCGCCGCCATCCGCTCGGCGCCTTGCTGGGCGACCGCGGCGAACAGGGGGACCGTGCGCGCCGCGGCGTAGCTCGAGGCGGCGACGGCCAGGATCACGAGTGGCGCGAGCTGCCGCGGACGAACGAGCACGGCGTCGAGCACCGCGATCGAGGCGGCGAGCAGCAGGGCCATCGGCACCAGGTAGAATCGCGAGCCGAGCTTGGGCGAGACGAACAAGGTCGCGGTGAGCGTCACCCCGAGGACGATCGCGAGCGTGACGAGGCGGAGCGCGCGGTGGCGGGCGTCGCGTCGCGCGTCGGCGCCGGGGTCCATCGGCTCGCGGAGCTGCGCGACGATCATCACGATCACGAGCAGGACGAGCAGCGGTGCCGCGTAGATCACGTAGTCGCGCAGGATGTCGACGTTGCCGGTCACGCCGCGCTGGATCATCCGCATCGGCAGGCTGACCTTCGTGGCGAGCCCGTCGTAGCGCTCGGCCTGGCCCGGCGCGAAGAACAGCATCGCGAAGCCCGCCGCGAACCCGAGCGCGCTGGCCCACACGAGCTTCGACGGCGCGTGGCGGCGGCGCAGCCACCACGCGTAGCCGACCAGGAACGCCGCCAGCGCCGGCCCGGTGTGCTCGTTGCAGGCGCCGGCGAGCAGGCCCGCGACCGCGAACGCGACGGCCCTTCGGGTCGAAGCGTCGTAGGTCCCGACGAGCCGCAGCGCCGCGAGCAACCACAGCTGGACCGCGGCGCCGTAGATGTAGTTGGCGCCGTACGCGCGGCAGAACATGTTGCGGCCGAGCTCGGGGAACACGAACCAGCCAAAGCCGATCGCGATCGCCCACAGCGCGAGCTCGCGGCCGCGGCGTGGCCAGCGCCCGAGCCCGAGCACGGTGACCGCGAGCGTCATCGCGAGGTACGCGAGCGGCGTCGCGATCTCGGCGAACCAGTCGAGCTTGTACGCGAGGTAGGTCGCCGCCTGGCCGAGCCGTGGGTTCGAGTGCGTGTACTCGAACCACCAGTAGTCGAAGAACCGCCCGACGGTGAACGGCTTGCTTTCGGTGTCGACCGCGAGGTTCCAGGCGTCGAACGAGAACGGCTCGTGGGCCATCACCCAGCCGATGTGCACCGCCGTCATCGCGACGTACGCGACGAGCAGCGCGCGCAGGATGCGTGGCCAGGGCATCAGCTCACGCAGGCTCGGCACCCGGCTCGGTCACGACGCGTCGCGCTTCTCGACCGCCGGGCTGCGCGCCGGCGCGGCCAGGCTGCTGGCGTCGGCGGCCTGCGCGACCTCGGCGAAGCCGAAGGTCTGGCCGACGACGTAGAGCGGCCGGCCCTTCACCTCCTCGAAGATCCGCGCGATGTACTCGCCCTGGATGCCGTTCGAGATCAGCGACAGCGCGTTGAAGAACAGCAGCAGGATGAGCAGCGACGCGTAGCCCGGCACGTCGATCCCGAAGAACAGCTTCTGGATCACCGTGACGAGCAGGTAGATGAAGCAGCCGAGCGCGACCAGCAGGCCGACATAGGTCCACATCTTGAGCGGCGCGGTCGAGAACGAGAACAGGCCGTCGAGCGCGAACTTCCACAGCTTCCAGAAGCTCCAGCTCGAGCGGGTCTCGTTCGCCCGCACGTTCGCCTGGAACTCGATCGACGTCACCTTGAAGCCGGGCCACGCGAAGATGCCCTTCATGAACCGGTGGCGCTCCGGCATCTTGACGATGACGTCGATGATCTTGCGATCGATCAGCCGGAAGTCGCCGGCGTTCGGCGGGATCTCGACCGACGTCATCCACTTCATGACCTTGTAGTAGGTCCGCGACAGGCTCCGGCGAACCAACCCCTCCTCGTCGCGCTTGCTGCGCACGCCGAGCACCATGTCGAAGCCCTCGCGCCACTTCGC
>JAGSPR010000730.1 GCA_018262455.1 Deltaproteobacteria bacterium
GCGCGATCCGGTGACGCTCGCGGCCGCGATCGATCCCGCGTTCGCGGCGAAGGCGCACGAGGTCGCCGCGAACTGGCGCCGGCTCCTCGAGCGCGGGCTGCTCGGTGCGATGCTGATGTTCGGCGGCGTCGGGCTCGCGCTATCGATGGACTACGTCCCGATGCCGCTCTACATCGCGGGCGGCATCGCCGTGCTGTTCGCCGCCTGGCTCGCGCTCCGGCGCGGCGCGATGGCGGACAGCCTCGAGCGCGCGCGGCTCGAGATCCTGCCCGCGCTGGTCGCGTCGATCGTGGACTCCCCGGCGCGAGAGATTCCCGCAGCGGACGCCCCGGCACCGCCCCGCATCCCGCCCGAAACCGCCGAGACCGCGGCACCGCGAGCCGCGCTGCCCGACGCGCCGAGCGGCCCGAGCCTGCGCTCCGGCGCGTGCCCACTGTGCGCGCACCAGACGATCACGCGCGTCGACGGCACCGTCGATGCACGGTTCTACAAGCTCGTGTGTCGCGGCTGCGGCTACGCACAGGAGTTCGCCGACCTCGCCCGGCTCGACGCGTGATCGAGCGAGGTCGTCATCGTCGACTATGCGTCCAGGTAGGTACTGTGGGCGCGCTCCGACGAGATCGACGGCTGTCGGAGTCCTCGGGGGGCTGGTATCCTGAACCCGGCGTGCGCGCTGTCGTGGAGATTCCCCTGGTGCTGGTGGCGTGCGGGCGGTTCGGGTTCGAGGAACCCGCGCCGTCGAGCGACAGCCCTCTCGGCGATAGCGCGAGCAACGACGGCCCGGCGGGCGATGGTCCGGTCGGTGGGATCGACGCCGCGATCGACGCACCGATAACGGGCCCCGAGACGACCACGTTCGGCGAGACCCCGACCGCGAATGTCACCAACGTCACCGCCGATGCGCACATGTCGAGCGAGGGCGGATCGACGACGAACAACTACGGCGCCTCGACGAGCCTCGACTGCGAGGGCACCGAGAAGCGCGCCCTCCTGCGGTTCGATCTGTCCTCGCTGCCCCCCGGCACCCCGGTGACGGGCGTCCAGCTCCACCTGCAATTCACCGGCGGAGCCGGCTCGACCGTGACGATCCGCCCTGTCCTCGAGGCGTGGACGGAGGGCACGCAGAGCGGCACGACCGGCGTGGTCAACCACGTCCAGCGCACCATCGGGACGAGCTGGACCACGGCCGGCGCCGGCTCCCCCGGATCCTCGGGCGCGTCGATCATGTCGTTCTCTGCCTCGTCGGGGGCGAACACCGTGGCGCTGCCGGCGGCCACCGTCCAGAGCTGGGTCGACACCCCGAGCACCAACTTCGGAGTCCTGATCGCGTGCAGCGGCGATTCGACCATCTCGTCGAGCGAGAACGCGACGACGTCGTCGCGCCCGCAGCTCGACGTCACCCATCAGTGACGATCGCGGTGGGGGAGAATTCCGCAGACACGGCGTTGCTCGTCGTCGACAACAAGGTGGCACCGGCGGCCCCGCCTGCGCGGACCAAGGCCGAGTCGCACGCGCCGATCGAGATCGCGCGCAACCAGCAGGTCGGTCGGTTCGGGCTGATCCGCGAGCTCGCACGCGGTGGCATGGGCCAGGTGTTCCTCGCGCGCGACACCAAGCTCGGGCGCAAGGTCGCGATCAAGTTCCTCCTCGACGACAACCCGAGCTTCGTCGGCCGGTTCCTGATCGAGGCGCGCGCGACCGCGCTGTGCACGCACGAGAACATCGTGACGATCTACGAGGTCGGCGAGCACCAAGGCTTGCCGTTCATGGTGCTCGAGTACCTCGAAGGTAAGACCCTGACCGAGCTCTTGACCGAGAAGGTCGCGCCACGGCGGTTCGCGGAGTTGATGCTCCCGGTCGCGCATGCCCTCGAGCGCGCGCATGCACACGGCATCGTCCACCGCGATCTCAAGCCCGGGAACATCTTCGTCACCGAGCGCGGGGTCGTGAAGGTCCTCGACTTCGGGATCGCGAAGCTGTTCGGATCTCCCGTCGAGGCGATCGGCCGCGAGCCGGCGGCGAGCGACGGTCCCGGCGAGAGTGTCGAGCCAACGACCTACGTCACGTTCTCGGGTCAGGGCTGGATCGTCGGCACGCTGCCATACATGTCGCCCGAGCAGTGGGGCGTCGGCGAGGTCGATCAGCTCTCCGATCTGTGGGCGATCGGGATCCTGTTCTGGCGTGCGCTGACCGGCGTCCACCCCGCGGGGACCGGCGATCCGGTCAAGCTCCACGCGCGGATGACCGACGTCGCGACGCCGCTACCGTCGATCGGCACGCGCGCACCCGACCTACCTCGACCGCTGGTCGAGATCGTCGATCGCTGCCTGCAGATGGACAAGGCGAAGCGCTACCAGAACGCAGCGCAGCTCGCCGCCGATCTGCAGGCGTTGTTGCGGCCGACGGGCGAGCGGGTCGACGAGGACGCCTGCCCGTATCGCGGCCTGTCGTCCTTCGGCGAGGACGACACCAAGTACTTCTTCGGCCGCACCGGCGAGATCCGGTCCGCGCTCGCCCAGCTCGAGAGCTGGCCGCTGCTCGCGGTGATCGGTCCGTCGGGCGTCGGCAAGTCCTCGTTCGTCCACGCGGGCCTGATCCCCGCGGTGCGCGCGACCGGGACGAGCTGGCACGTCCGCGTGC
>JAGSPR010000097.1 GCA_018262455.1 Deltaproteobacteria bacterium
GAGCTCTACGCGGCGGCGCCGATCGTGTTGGACCGGTCAAGCCACCTCCAGGCCCGCATCGAGAATACGGCGAAGCTGCTGTGCGATCGACTCGGCCCGCGCAAGGCGCTGGTGCGGTTGATCCTGTCCGAGTCTGGATCGGTACCGGTCGCGGTCGAGGCCCGCCGTCGCGCGTACGAGATGCTCGCCACGCTGCTCGCCGCTCGACTGCGCACGTACGCCGATCGCCATCAGATGGACGTTCCGGATCCGGCCGCGCTCGCGTGGGCGGTCCTCGGCGCCCTCGAGATCCAGGTCGTGCGGTGGGCGGTGTGGAACGAGTTCGATCTGGAGACCTTGCGCGAGCAGCTGAGATCCGCCGCCTTCGCGGTCCTCCCGCGCATGGAG
Organism: Deltaproteobacteria bacterium; assembly: GCA_018262455.1. The sequence continues at coordinate 388 of JAGSPR010000097.1, forward strand.
CCCGGCTGAACCGATCACGATCGGAGGCCGGGGAGACGAAAACCTGAACTTTCTTGCGCGACCGGTTCCTCTCTACAAGGAGACCGACGTGAGAAGAGCATGCTGCATCTCGTTGATGTTGGCCTGGCAGTTCGGCTGTGGTGACCAGGCGGGTGGGCCGGAATTCCTGCTTGGCGATGATCCGCTGGCTCCGGATCATCCATTCCCGAGCACGCTGGCCCTCGACCCCGACAGCGGGCTCATGCGCGTGCCCGCCTGGATCGTCGAGCCGCGCGCGTTGGCCGGAAGCGATCACGCGCGAGCCGGCGAATTTCTGGCCGGCCTCAAGCCCCTGCTCGAGGAGCTCGATGGAGCAGGGGTCTCCGCCGAGCTGGCCATCCCATTCCACGGCACGCTCGATCCCGACGCCGTCGCGGATGCGATCGTCGTGGCCGATAGTGTCGACCACACCGTCGAACCGGTGACCGCACGGGTCGAGGGGCAGGTGCTCCTGGTCTCCCCCACGAGCACCTGGCGAGACGGTCACACCTACGTGGTCGTGATTCGCGACGCGTTGCGTGACACACGCTGTCGGCCCAGCGAGCGGGTCCGTCGCCTGCTCGGCGACGAGTCGCTCGACAGCCGCGCCGATGCCGAGCGGGAGCGCATTGTTGGGTTGATCGAGGCGCGGTCGATTCCGGCCACCGAGGTCTGTCTCGCCTACTCGTTCCGGGTGCAGGAGATCTCGCAACGCCTTGCGACCATGCGCGACACGATCTGGTCGCGAGCTCAGACGGTGCTGCCCGGGTTCACGGTGACCGAGGTGGAGCCGGCCACGGCAGTCGACGGGCTCGAGAGCTCCCAGTTTGTCGACCGCGTCATCTACGGGACCTTCCACTCCCTCGAGCTTCGTGACCGAGACGGCAGGTTGCTGTGGAGTCGCGCACGCGGCGACGACCCCAGTCCCGGCACCGAGCTCAAGGTCGCGGTGTCGCTGCCGCGTGGCGCCGACCAGGCCACCCAACCGATCCCGATCGTGATGGGCCTCCACGGCCTGGGCGGCAGCATCGACACCACGCTTCCACTCTATGCGGAGTACCTCGGAGAGGGTGGCTTCGCCTACGTCACCATCGATGGCGTCAACCACGGCAGCCGTGCGGAGCCTGGGAAGGATGTGCTCGATGCATTGTTCAACTTCGCGGATCTCCGGACTTCGCTCGGGGCGTTCGTTCAGACGGTGGCGGATCTGGTGCAGCTGCGGGTGACCTTGGCGGCCGGCATCACCGTCGATGGGGTGGCCCTCGATGGCAACTCGGTGGGTTGGAGCGGCGGCTCGTACGGCGGGATCAATGGCCTGCTCCTCGCCGCGGTCGAGCCGTCCCTGAACGCATTCCACGTCGAAGCGTGCGGTGCTCCATGGCGGGATGTGTTGGCCTACAGCGAAATTGCCAGGCCGCTTGGCACGGTCAAATTGATCCAGGCCGCCGGGCTCGATGGGGATGTGAACGCGCCCGAGATCCAGTCGTTCGCTTCGCAGTACTTCGAGCTCGCGCAATGGATCATCGATGCAGGCGATGCATCGGCCGCGGCTCGCCACCTCGTGTCCGAGACCCGGGCCGGGGAACCGCCACGCCGACTGCTCATGCAGTACTGGCAGGGTGAGACGTTGATGCCCAACGAGGCCAGCGAGCGCGTGGTGCGCGCCCTCGGGGTGCCCGTCGGCGAGTCGGCGGCGTCGGCAGACGGGGTCGCCGCGGTCTGGCCGTATGATGTGAAGGCGTGGGGGGTCGAGCCCGGTCCCAACGCACACGGTTCGTTCTGGCAGATCCCCGAAGCGAGGCGGCAGGCGCTGGCGTTCTTGCGGTCCGCCGGAACCGCCATCCAACAACCATGATCGGCTCGCAAACCGCCACGAAAGCGCCAGGATACGACACGTAAAAAACGTTCGTTTGCTTTCCAATGGTTCGATCTGGTATCGCTGTTGCCTGCCCGTGCCGCGCACAACGAAGCATCGTGTCTGGCGAGCGGTGTCCGCGATGCCGACGCCGATCGAGCGGCGGTGTCCCCGAGCCGCGGCGGTCGAGCCCGACGAGGCGCTCTATCTCAAGCTGATCGCAGGCGACGTCGCCGCGTTCGAACGGCTGTATGAGCGCTACGAGCGCTCGGTGTTCGGCTTCGTACGGGCGCAGCTCGGAAGCGATCACGAGGCCGAGGATGTGACCCACGAGGCGTTTCTCGCCGTGCTGCACGCTGGTTCGGCAAGCCTCGAGGTGCGGAGCTTCGGGTCCTGGCTGTTCCAGGTTGCGCGCAACCTGTGCCGCAACCGTGTTCGGTCGCGCAGGCGGGCGGATCGCGCGCTCGAGCAGGCCGCGCTCGAACAAGCCGCGCTCGAGCAAATCGACGTGCCGGCGCGCGATCGCGAGCGCGAGACCTCCGCGCTTCGCCTGGCGGTCACGCGGCTACCGGCGCCTCTCGCGGAGGTGTATCAATTGCGTGCGAACGGACTCTCGTACGAGGAGCTCGCCGCGGCGCTCGAGCTGCCGATCGGGACGATCAAGTCGCGCATCCACGAGACGATCAGGCGGCTGCGCGCTCGCGTTCGCAAGGCTGACCGCGAAGCTCGCGCCTCCCCGCTGCGGACGAGCTCACGCAGCGCTTCGAGTTAACCCCAGGGTTCGCCTGAGATGATCCCGAGATCGCGAGCCGCTTGTGCGAGGTCGAGGCGCGGCGACGAAACGCTACCGGCGGTAACGTGAGGAGCAGCAACGAAGGGATCGCGCAAGCGGCGACGCGAGATCGGGTCAGCTCAGGTGAACCCTGGGGTCAGAGGGCCAGCTCGTTGCGCAGCACCAGACCGTGGAGTGCGGGCGTGAGCGGCTGGTAGGCGGCCTGGGTGGGCGCGAGCACGAAGAGTCGATCGGTGATCACGCCGGGGTCGAAGCCCTCGCGGCGCAGCTCTCCCTTGACCTGTTTGAACGTGACGGTCACCTCGAGGGTCTCCTGGACGCGGAGGAACCGCGGTACCGCGTACGCTGGCAGATGCGCACGAAGGTGGCTCGCGAGCCCGGCGAGATCGAGCTCGGCCAGCGAGACGCGCAGCACCAGCGCCGCCATGCCGCACCGCCCATCCGCGCCGGGCACGTGGACGCCATAGACCGTCGATTCGGCGACCTGAGGGAACGTGTTGATCACCTCGGCGACCTCGTTTGTCGATACGTTCTCGCCCTTCCAGCGGAAGGTGTCCCCGACCCGATCGACAAACTGCGCGTGGCGTAGGCCCTGATCACGCAACAGATCACCCGAGTTGAACCACACGTCTCCCGGCTCGAAGACGTCACGCATCAGCTTCTTGTGGCTCGCCTCCGGATCGGTGTAGCCGTCGAACGCGTAGCGGTCGCTGACCTTCGCGAGCAGGAGGCCGGTCTCCCCCCGCTCGACCCGGACGAGCTTGCCGGCCGCGTCGCGGATCGGCTCGTCGCGGTCGACATCGTATTGCACGAGCGCGTAGTCCGCGGGACACAGCCCGACCGTGCAGTCGGCGTTGAGCAGGTTGACGAACGCGATGTTGCCCTCGGAGGCCCCGTAGAATGCGTCGGGCGGCTGGTTCAGCAGGTAGCGACAGAGCTCGCCGATGTAGACGAACGCCGTGACGCGGTAGCGACGCACGTCGTCCCAGAACGCGCTCGCGCTGAACTTGCGCCGCATCGCGAACGTCGCGCCGGTCGACGCGCACGAGCTCCAACCGAGCACCAACGCGCTGCTGTGGTACAGGGGCAGCGGCACGTAGAGCACGTCCTCGACCCCGAGCCCGAGCGCGGCCATCCCGAACGCGCCCCCTCCTTTGACCCACCGGAAATGGCTCATGATCGAGGCCTTGGGCAGCCCCGTGGTTCCCGAGGTGTAGATGTAGAAGCAGGGATCTCCGAGCTGCACGTCGGCGAGCTGCGGCGGCGAGGCGAGTGAAGCGTTGCCCAGCAACTCGCGCGTGTCGGAGGTTCCGGCGGGTGCCGGGACGGTCCCACGATCGGCGAGCCACAGCACGCGATCGCCTGGCAAGGACAGCACGCGGTGGACGGCCTGGTACGGCCCCCACAGCTCCTCGCCGACCACCACGCACACGGCCTTGGCCACCTTCAAGCTGTGCTCGAGGGCGCGGCCGTGTTGCCGCGAGTTGATCATCGCGGCGATCGCCCCGAGCTTGACGATGCCGGCCACCGCGAACAGCAACTCGGGGCGATTATCGACAAACACCGCGACGGCATCCCCCTTGCGGATCCCGCGTGCGGCCAGTGCGTTCGCCCAGCGGTTGGCAGCCTCGTCGAGCTCGCGATGGGTGTAGCGACGATCTTCGAAGATGAGCGCGGTACGCTCGGGCCACACCCGCGCGTTGCGCTGGAGGTACCAGCCGATCGAGAGCGCCTCGGATCGATCCGTCTTGCGGGCGATCCGCAGGCCGCGCACGATCGACGGGAGCTTGCGCCCGAGCGCGAGCAACCGGCGCGGCGCCTCTCTGCGACCGCCGAGCAACGTCTCGAGCTCGCGGGCCATCCTGGGGACAGCGCGGATCAGGTCGACCGGTCGCACCATCGATCGGGTCGCCTGCAAGCGAGTCACAGCCCGATCTGCTTGGCGACGATCACCTTCATGATCTCGTTGGTGCCCGCGAAGATCCGCTGGACCCGCGCATCCATGAACGCGCGCGCGATCGGATACTCGAGCATGTAGCCGTAGCCACCAAAGAACTGCAGGCAGGTGTCGACCACCTCCTGTGCGGTATCGGTGACCCAGAACTTCGCGATCGAGCACTCCTTGACCAGGTACTTGCCGGCGATGTGGTTGGCCACGACCTTGTCGACGTAGGCGCGTGCGACCTCGGTCTTCGCGAGGCACTCGACGAGCTTGAACTGCGTGTTCTGGAACTTGCTGATCGGCTTGCCGAACGCCTTGCGCTCCTTGGTGTACGCGATCGTGTCCTCGAGCACCTGCTCCATGGCGGCGGCAGCGCCGACCGCGAGCACCAGCCGCTCCTGCTGGAGCTTCTGCATCAGCATCATGAATCCGCCGCCCTCTGCCCCGAGTCGGTTGGCCACCGGGACCCGGCAGTCCTCGAAGAACATCTCCGACGTGTCCTGCGACGCCATGCCCATCTTGTGCAGCCGCTTGCCGCGCGCGAACCCCTTGCGGGTCGATTCGACCACGAACAGCGAGATCCCGCGATGCGCGTTCGCCGGGTCGGGATCGGTCTTCGCCGCGACCACCACGAGGTCGCAGAGCTGGCCATTCGACACGAACGTCTTGGCACCGTTGATGACGTAGTCGTCACCGTCGCGCACCGCGGTGGTCGTGAGCGCGGCGAGATCACTACCGGTCCCGGGTTCGGTCATCGCGATCGCGGTCACGAGCTCCCCCGACGCGCAGCCCGGCAGCCAGCGCTGCTTCTGCTCGTCGGTCCCGAACGAGAAGATGTATGGAGCGATGATGTCGGAGTGGAGCGAGATCGCGAACCCACTCTCGTAGACCTTCGCGAGCTCCTCCATGATGATCACCGAGCACAAGAAGTCCCCGCCTGGCCCACCCCACTTCTCGTCGAGCCACGGGCACAGGAAGCCGTGCGCACCGGTCTTGCGCCAGGCGTCGCGATCGACCTGGCCTTGGTCGCGCCAGCGCTGCTGGTGCGGCTTGATCTCGCGCTCGACGAACTGGCGGAACGCATGACGGAACGTGTCGTGGTCGGCATTGAACAGCGTGCGATCCATGGATCAGATCCTCCAGATGATGGGCCGGGTCATGCCGGCGCGTCGTTCGAGCACGCCATGTCTGGTCTGGGCGACCGGATCGTGGAAGCCACGCTCGACACGGCGGCTCGTTGTGGATGGCACCGGCACGCAGCAGCGATAGCAGATCGGCCCGCGCTAATGCAAACGTTCGTTTTTTATGGATAGCCAACGGGCTTGGATTGCTGGGGTTCCGCGCTGGCCCCGAACACGGACGCGAGGTGGCAGGCAGCCTCCGTTGGAGGCGCGAAGAACATCAGGCCGCGACACCGCCTACTTGCACTGCTGCAGGCGCAAGCTCGTGAACGTGAACGTCATCGCCTGCTGATACTTGCCGCCGCCGACATAGGTCTGGTGCGCGGTGAACTTCCGGTAGTGGCACCACTTGGACTGCTTGGTCCTGAACAGGATCGCGCCGGTCCGGTAGCGCTCGGTGGGGATGTCGATCTCGTTCTTGCCGATGTCCCACTTGTCGAACAGCATCCCTGACTTCAGCACCACGTTGCCCGCAGCGAACCCCGCGACCGCCTTCCTCGCTCCGGCCTCTGCCCCGCTGTCGTGCGAGAGGTTGGTCGGGAACACGTACGTCGGTGCCAGTCGATCGATCTCGGCCCACAGCGCCTTGGTCGAGGTCTCGAGCGGGGCATACAGGTCGTCCGGAACCGGTGCCCCGAGCGCAGCGAACAGGGGCTTGTACTTCGCGATCATCGACGCCTTGGCCTTGGCAGGCTCGAACACCATCTCTTCCATCACGGCGCCCGAGATCGAGACAAACCCCTCGTTGGAGGCCAGGCCGGTGCGCGCGTCGTCGATCATCTTCACCCACATCACGCTGTCGCGCGCCGCCAGGTGCTGGACGGCCGCGGTCGCGAGCTCCTGCCGCTTGGCCGCCGTCGAGCAGACCATCGCGGGGTTGACCGCGAGCTGGAACGCCAGCCGATCGTTGGCCTCGAGATCTGCGTACTTGGTCCGGCACACCTGATCGAGCTTCCCGAGTTGCGCCAGCGCGTCGACGATGACCTCGGCGGTGATGTTCGAGATCTGTTGCGACGAGCCCGAGCTCTGCGAGAACACCGCCAGGCCCTTCGCGAACGGCTTGATGTCCTCGCGGAAGGCGCGGTAGCGGAGCGTCAACGCCTCGCCTCCCTTGATCGAGCTGTCGAGGTTGGCCGCCAGCTTCTCGCGGTAGGCCGTGAGCTCGGCGATGCGTTGCTTGATCGTCTTGACCTCGGGGTCCGCCTCGTCCTCGGGCGAGATGCGACCGATGTCTCCCGCGGCTCGCTTCAGTGCGTAATCGACATCGCGGAGCAGATTCGTCGCGCTCTGCCGATCCGCCTCGGCGATCGGCCCGGTGGCGAACGCCTCGACGAGCTTCACGTTGTCGATCGCGCCGGTCAGGTTGCGAACAATCCGGTCGGTGTTCGTGGTGCGTGCCTCGGCGCTGGTCGACGGCCACGCGAGCATCGCCAGGACGAGGATTCCGATTCCGGACCGGGCACGGGTGAGCGGGCCACACGATGGAGCAGCAAGGTGCATGAAAAAAACTATCGGGCAGTTACCGTCCACGCGTCCCGTGGCTCGCCCACTATCTGCACGGACCGCATCGATCGCCGAACCGAGAGCATCTTGATCAGTGCGCCAGCTTCTTGAAAGCCGCGTCGAGCTCCTTCCAGGAGCTCTCGACGCCGTGCTTGAAGATGTCCCACTTGTCGCGGCCGGCGGCCTTCGCCTCGTGGAGCTTCGCCTGCGCATCGTCGAGCTTGGCCTTCAGCTGGTCGAGATGCTTGTGTGCGTCGAGCTTGGCCTCCTGGCCTGCTACCTCGGCCTTGGCCACCAGCTCGTCGAACTTCGAGCCCCACAGCTGGAGCTGGCCTTCCAGCTTGGACACGGTCTGGTCGACGCTCGAGTCAATCGTTCCCATGGCATCCTCCGTATGGTTCGTGGTCCTCGACTCGAGACCTTGCAGCGCCCGTGCCGTGTCGACGGGCGCCGGCGCGGGGCAGCGGCGAGGTAGCCAGGGGGACGATCGTGACTGCTCGTGTCGCGGCGGTGGTACCGTGGGATACGGTGTTTTCGACGGGTCTGCAGATAGGCAAGTACGAGCTCGGGAAGAAGCTGGGGCAAGGCGGCTTCGGCGTCGTGTTCATCGGCCACGACACCGAGCTCGAGCGTGAGGTCGCACTCAAGTTCCTGCATCCCGAGCACACCGCGAACCCCGAGATCCTGCGCCGGTTCCTCCAGGAGGCTCGGTCGGCCGCGAAGATCAGCCACCCCGGCATCGTGACGGTGTTCGAGTGCGGACAGGTGAAGGGCACGAACACGAGCGCCGATGGCGTGGCGTACATCGCCATGGAGCTCCTCCATGGCGAGAGTCTCAGTGATCGGCTGTCGCGCAGCGGCAGGCTACCGCCCGCGAACGCGATCGAGATCACGCGTCAGGTCGCGTCGGCCCTCGAGGCCGCGCATCGCGCTGGCATCGTCCATCGCGATCTCAAGCCCGACAACATCTTCCTCGCCATCGATCCCGCGATGCCCACGGGCGAACGCGTCAAGGTCCTCGACTTCGGCATCGCCAAGCTCGCCCAGAAGCAAGGCTCGAGCGTGCAGACCCAGTCGCAGATGGTGTTTGGAACCCCGCGCTACATGTCGCCCGAGCAGTGCAAGTCGGCGGCGCACATCGATCACCGCAGCGACATCTACACGCTCGGGTGCATCCTGTTCGAGCTGGTCTGCGGCCGGCCGCCGTTCGACGGCGAGACCGGTGAGCTGATCGCCAAGCACCAGATGGTCGCCCCGCCGACGCCGCGATCGATCGTGGCGGAGCTTCCCGAGTCGCTCGATCTCGCGATCCTGTCGATGCTCGCGAAGGAGCCCGGAGCACGACCACAGACGATGATCGCGGTGCAACGCGCGTTCGAAGGCAACGCTTGGGTCTCGGGAGGGCTCGCGCCGACGCTGCTGCCCGATGCTGCCGAGTCGCTGCAGCGAATCACGCCCCGAGGACTGTCCGCGGCTCGCCCGAGCTCGGAGCCGAGCGCGGAACCGGCTCGCCGCCGCACCGCGCCCGCGAACGCGGTCGGCGCGAGCCCGACCACGCTCGGCGGCGCGAGCGGGGCGTGGGAGGGCGACGCAGCGCCCAAGCGCGGCAGCACCCGCGGCGCGCTGATCGCGACCGGGTTCGCGGCCGCCGCGATCGGAGGGCTGGTGTTGTGGCTCGCGGTTCGAGGCGGCACCGAGCGCACCGAACCGACCCCGCCGCCGCAGCCCGTGGCACAGCCGCCGCAGCCGCCAGCGCCTGCTCGCGCGCGCGACATCGAGCTGCGGCTGACGTCGACTCCAAGTGCCGAGGTCTATCTCGTGGCCGACGGCCGGCTCGTCGGCGAGACGCCGTACACGCACAGGCGGACCGCCGCGGAGGGTCAGATCGTGTTCCTGCTCAAAGCCGATGGGTACAAAGATCAGCGGGTGGCGATGTCCGCGGATCGCACGGATGAACGCGCGGTCACGCTCGAAGCGATGGCACCACCGACGCCCACAACGGCGGTGACGCTCAAGAAGCCCATCACGCCGATCAAGGTGATCAAGCCGACCACGCCGACCAAACCTGCGACCGGATCTGGCTCGGCGACGACGACCGGCAAACCCGGCGACCAGATCGAAGTCTACAAGTGAGAGCGCTGGTTGGCGCGCTGCTCGTGGCGATCGTCCTCGCGGCCAGCTTCGCGAGTCCCGCGCGGGCCGATGACAAGGCGCAGGCTGCCGCGCACTACAAGCAGGGCAAGGCCTTCTTCGACGCCAAGCAGTACGACCAGGCGATCGCCGAGTACCAGCAGGCGTACACGCTCGATCACGTGACGGCACACCTGTTCAACATCGGGCGCGCCTTTCACCTCAAGGGCGATCTGAAGAGCGCGATCGAGTTCTATCAGAAGTTTCTCGCCGCCGACCCGGCGAGCTCGCGAGCGGACGAGGTGCGCGGGCACATCGCGTCCGCCACCCAGCAACTCGCCGATGAGGATGCCAGGCGACGCGCTTCCGAAGAGGCGGTGCGGATCGCGGCCGAGCAGCAGAAGGCACGCGAGGCACAGGAGCAGAAGAAGGTGGCCGCCATCGCGCACGTCAAGCAGGCCGAGGCGTACGCGCAAGCGGGTGCCTGGGCGAAGGCGGGCGAGGAGCACCGCGCCGCGGCAACGGTCGACCGCGATCCCCAGCATCTGCTCGACGCCGGCGACGCGTTTCGCAAGCAACCCGACCTCGCCAGGGCGCGAGACGCGTTCCTCGCGTACCTCGAGCAGGTACCGCTCGGGGACAACAGCGATCAGATCCGGGCGAAGGTCGCCGAGCTCACCCGTGCGATCGAGAAGGCCGACGAGGACGAGCGCCAGCGCAAGCTCCGCGAGTCGCTCGCGCTGGCTCGGACGGCGTCCGAGCCGAGACCACCAGGGGTCGATCTCAAACCCCGGCACAAGTCGTCCCATCGCGGCTGGATCGTCGTCGGCGGTGCGTTGCTGCTCACCGGGCTGGTCGCCGATCTCGTGCCTCCGAACACCAGCAATGGTCGACTCGACGCGAGCGACTTCGCACCGCCCGTGTTGTATGGCCTCGGCGCAGCCGCCGTGCTGGGAGGCGTGTTCTAGTGCGCGCGCTCGCGATCATCGTGGTCCTGGTCGTCGCCCTGGTGCCAGCGCTCGCCCATGCCGAGATCGACGCGAAGGGGGTGCGGGTCGGGCTCGCCACGTTCGGCGTCGACATCGAATTGACTCAACCCAACCAGCAGGGCTCGGACGGGACGCACGGTCCCCCCAGCTTGTTCTGGGGCGCCTTCATCACCTCCCGCTTCACCCCGTCGTTCGCGCTCCAGCTGGAAGGGGTGTTCGCGATGATGAATTCGCAGGTCGAGCACTGCGGCTCGACGCCGGCCTGCATCAACGTGCACGATCTCTGGTTGTACTACATCGAGCTGCCCGTGCTGATCCGACTCGACTTGCTGCCCGGCGAGCGGTCCAAGTTCCATCTCGATGTCGGGCCCGAGCTGGCGATCCATCTCGGCAGCGTCGACAAGGTGGCGAAGGACCAGGCGCTCGATCTCAAGCCGCTCAATTTCGGGGTGGTGGTCGGCTTGGGCTTCGAGGTTGGCGCGGGCCCGGGCCGGATCACGATCGACGCCCGGTACAAGCGCTGGGCGATCCCACTCCGAGATGGCACGGAGACGATCGAGAAGATCACGACCGACCATCAGGTCATGCTGGCAGTGGGTTATGCGTTTCCTTAGCGTCGCGCTCGCGATCCTGGTGCCCGGCTGCGCGCTGATCGACGCGGCCGGCGACTCGCAGGGCGCCGGCATCTCGTACACGAAGTCGAACATCCCCGACACGACGGCGATGCCACGCGCGGCGGTGGTCGCCGAGCTCGACGGGATCCCGGGACTCGATGTCGTCGTGCTCGCCGAAGGCGGGGACGTGATCGCGTGCACCAACGTCGGCGCGGCGAGCTTCGCAGTGAAGAACACCTCGTTCTCCCCTTACACCACGATCGGAGCGTTTGACCTCGACGCCGATGGCAAGACCGAGGTGATCGCGGCGGGGCCCGGCGTGCTCGACGTGCTGGTCCCGAACATGACCGCCGGGGGCCTTTCCCGGATCGACCTGGTGGCGATGACGCTCGACGGCACCCACACGCCGCGCACGCTCGCCGCCGGCCAGTTTGCGAACGGCTCGACGACCCGCTCGCTCGTGATCTCGTACGACACTCCCGAGATCCAGGTGATCGCGAACCCGCTCGGCGCTCCCGGCCCCGCGCCGACGTTCACGACGATCTTTGCGAACATGGCCCCCAACGACCTCGTCGTGGGCGACGTGAACGACACCGAGGCGGGCCAGGAGCTCGTGATCGCCAACGGGGTGGAGATCACCACGTTCGCGGGTCCAGCGTTCACGCGGACGGAGCAATCGGTGGGCACGGGGCAGGCGACGGCGCTCGCGATCGGGGATTTCGGCAGCTCCGCCCAGCTCGACGTCGCCTGGCTTCATTTGTCGGCGGGACCCGGCGAGATCGGGATGTTCTACGGCTCGCCGACGGGGTTGTTCGATGACGGCACCCGGTTCGGTCCCGGCACCGTGGGCGACGACCTCGCGGCCGATGACTTCGATGGCGATGGCAAGCTCGATCTCGCGACGCTGTTCACCAACGACGTTGGTGTCCGGACGATCCGGATCTTCCTGCACACGGCGGCCGAAGGCGTGTTCGACCAGGTCGAGGTCGCCGTCGACGGATCGCCGACCTCGTTCTCGACCGGCGATCTCGATGGCGACGGCAAGGCAGACTTCGTGCTGACGCCGGCCAAGCTCGGCGGCGTCGACCTGCTGTTGTCGCGCTGAGTCGACCCGAGCCGAGATCGCGGCGATCTGCAAGAGCATCACGCAGTGGGGGCCGTGGTACTGGTAGCGGATGAGCCGGGTCATGCAACTGAACAAGTCCGCCCAACCGATGCCGGGTAACGTCAAGACCGCGCTGTCCAAGCGCACGCTGATGGACACGTTCCGCGCGCGCCCCGACTACCAGCAGAACGACTACCTGAAGTGGATCGCGACGGCCGCGGGTCCGGCGGCCAAGGAGAAGCGCCTGCAGCAGATGCTCGACGAGCTGCAGCAGGGCAACCTGTTCAAGGGCGAGCCGTGGACGGCGCCCGTGACGCCCGTGACGCCGACGAAGCGGCCCTGATCCAGGAGCGCCGCGGCGCAGCTGCGCTTGCGAGCCCGCGCCGCGCGCGCGATCAGCGCCGTGGTGATTCGCTGCGACTATCGGCAACGGCGCTCGTCCGGACCGGCGAGATGCATCGCTGGTTCCCATTGGCTCTCTCGTTCATCGTCGCGTGCTCCGGTGGTTCGTCGAACAGTGACGGACTCGAGGGTCCGCCTGGCCCACCAGGCGAGGTCGGCCCTGCAGGTCCGGCCGGCCCTGCGGGTCCGGTCGGTCCAACAGGTCCGGCGGGTCCTGGCACGGGTCCCGCGGGTCCCGCGGGTCCGACGGGTGCCACGGGCCCAACGGGTGCCACGGGCCCGACGGGCCCGATCGGCCCGATGGGGCCGCCCGGCATTGGCTCACCCGGTCCGGCAGGTGCGGTCGGCCCCGCGGGTCCTGCGGGCTCGATCGGTCCCGCGGGTCCCGCAGGCCCACCGGGCACCGGCAATCCGGGTCCCACCGGTCCGCAGGGGCCGGCCGGCACGCTGTTCGGCGAAGCGGCATCCTCGTTCGCGGGCTTCTCGTCGACGTTGTCGACCGGCGCGGCCGGCGGACGCGAGGCGATGAACGCGATGTGCACGGCGCAGTTCGGCCCGAGTCACCTGTGTCACTACGCCGAGTATCAGCTCGCGGCGAGCGGCGCGACCGTGCCCACGCAGGGCGCGTGGGTCGATCTGTCGTGCATCGAGCAGACCGCCGGCGGCACGGTCGAGTCAGGCCGCCTCGGCTGCGGCGATCAGCTCGGCGCAGCGGACGCGGGTCGCTTCCTGGACAACGAGCCGAGCTCGAACTGCTCGAGCTGGACGACCGCCGCGCAGTTCACGAAGGGCGGTGCGATCCAGGCGAGCAACGAGATCACGGCAACGTGCGCGACGGCCCGCGCGGTCGCGTGCTGCAACACACCTTATGCGGAGACGTTCCGCGGCTTCACGACCGGCACGACGAACGGCAACGCGGGGGGCCGCGCCCGCATGCACGCACGCTGCGCAACGGAATTCGCCGGCAGCCACATGTGCCACATCGCCGAGTACGTGCGCGCCGCGCCCAGGGTCGCGCCTCCCGCCACCGCAGCGTGGATGGACGACTCGACCTTCAACAACCGCGGCGAGAACCGCGGCGCGATGCCCCGCTCAGGCCGAAGTACGAGCGCGGAATCGTCATGCAATAGCTGGACGACGAGCAGCCAGTTCGTGAACGCGCTCGCGATGAACGCGGCCGGTGGGGTGCGCGGCACCTGTGACCTCGCCCGCGCGATCGCGTGCTGCGACTGATCGGCGCCGCTGCACCCGTGCGCCTGGGCCCAGCCGCATCACGAGGGGGCCGTGCTCGGCAGAAAGCGCTGCAGCTCGGTCGCCAGCAGCTCGACCACGCCGCGAATCCGCGGCGAGCGCGTCGCCCGCGGTCGAGTGACGAGGTGCACCGGCTCGCCCGCACAGCCGTACGCCTCGAGGACCGCCACCAATCGGCCCGCTGCCAGGTCGTCGGCGACCATGAAGTGGAAGACCTGCGCGATGCCGATGCCGGCGCGGGCCGCGTCGACCAGGCGTTCCCCCTGATCGATCTGGAGCGGGCCGGTCACGGCGATCGCCTGCTTGCCGCGCTCGGTCGCGAAGCACCATGGCGCCGGGCGACCGCTCGGCGTGGCGAACATCAGGCAGCGATGCGTCGCGACGTCCTCGATGGATCGCGGCGTGCCATGCCGGGCCAGGTAACTCGGCGCGGCCACGGTGACCCAGCTCGGCGTGCCCAGATGCCGGGCCACGACCGACGCGTCCTCGACCGTCCCGATCCGGATCGCGACGTCGATCTGCTCGCCCACCAGCGCCACCTTCCGATCGGTGAGGTGCAACCGGAGGTCGAGGAGCGGATAGCGATCGGCGAACGGCGCGAGCGCCCGGACGACGACCGCCCCGAGTAGAAACGGGACCGAGATGTCGACTCGACCACTGGGCAGGGTTCGCGCCTGGTCGACGAGCGCCCGCCCGGCCTCGAGCTGCGCCACCGCTTCACGACAGCGATCGAAGAACACCGCGCCTTCCGGGGTGAGCTCGACCCGCCGCGAGGTGCGCGCAAACAAGGTCACGCCGAGGCCGGCCTCGAGCCGGGTCACGGCCTTGCTGACCGCCGCGGGAGTGACCCCAAGTTGGCGTGCGGCCTGCCGAAACGACAACGTGCGCGCCACGGCCACGAAGGGCTGCACCCCGACGAACAGATCATTCATTAACTTGCGGTTAACGATATCACGAGTTGTTGTCGTTTGGCATCGATGGGTTAACGACCGACGATGAGGGTGTCGAACCAATCCATCCCCTCTCACCTGGAGAAGCCGCCATGTTCCAACGAACCCTGCTGTCGCTCACGCTCCTCGGCCTGGCCGTCTCGGCGGCCGCGCCATCCACCGCATCGGCCGAGCCCACGATCACCGAGTCACCGGCTGCGCCGCGCACGCGCGTCAACCTGGAGACCGACCCGTTCGACTTCTTCCTCGGCGGTTACGGGCTCGTGGTCGGCGTGCGGCCCTCGGCGCTCCCCCACTGGCGGCTCTCGGTCGCCACGTTCGCCCTCGACCTCCCGTCGTTCTTGGTCGAGATCGACGACGCCAACAAGGGCTTCTCGCTTCGCATCGATCACGGGTTCGGTGCCACCGGCAGCTACCACTTCTCCGAAGCCAGCGGCGGCTTCTACGTCGGTCCCGCGATCGGCTACTTCATCAACGAGTATTCGCGGGACGACCTGCCCGGCATGGTCACCACCGTGCACTCGTTCAACGTCGGGGCACAGGGCGGCTATCAGTGGTTCCCGCTCAAGCAGCGCGGGTTCTACCTGCAGCCCTGGATGAACGCGAGCGTCCCGCTCTATACGTCACGCGATCCCAAGGTTGGCGATCGCGAGTTCCATTCCCCTCCCGTCAACGTCAACCTCTTGCTCCACGTCGGCTACGAGCTGTGACCGCGCGCAGCATCTGATGGACCTCGCGGGCGATCCGCAGCATCGACGCGGCGTCGAAACACTTCTTGGTCGGCCGACTGGTTCGGTCAGGACGACTTCCCACGCAGCTTCCGGAACCTCTCGAACTCCGCGATCTCGGCCGCCGACGGCGGCCACCGCGATGAAGTCGGCGGACCGGCGGCGTCCCAATCGACGCCGAACTCGTGGCCGGCGGGGCAGCGATACCAATCGGTCTCGAGGCCTTCGCCGGTGCGCTCGGCGCGATCGAAGCAGTGCATGCATGGCACCGCGTGGGCGAACGGACCGCCCGCCATCACATCGCTCCCACGCGCGCTATCGGCTTCGCGAGATCGCGCCGCCACTTCGTGCGCGTGTACGCCACGCGGAACCCGCGGCGCTCGGCGTTACGCTGCGACGTGGTGCCCGGGGTCGCCACCATCAACGCGACGGTGCAGCCGCGCCGGCGTGCCTCGACCAGCCGTGCACCGAGCAGCATCCCCTGCGCTCCGAGCCCGCGCGCGCTCGGGATCGTGCTCGCGCCCGCGAGCAGCGCGACGTCGTCATGGATGCCAAGCGAGCCGGTCGCGATCGCGCGGCCATCGCGCTCGACGAGGAAGTGCGCCATCGCCTGGTTGCGGATGGCGATCTCGGTGAACGGCGCGATCTCGGGGACGTGCGACCAGCCGGAGCTCGAGGCTTCGACCCAGGTCGCGCGGTCCCCGTCCTCGCACATCCGGACCGTGAACCCGGGCACAGCGGTCGCTTCGATCGCCCCATCGATCTCCTGGACCAGCACGCTGCCGAGCTCGAGCGGCCGGTAGCCCCGATCGGCGAGCAAGGTGAAGGTCTCGATGCCGGCGAGCGGGCTGACCTCGTGCACCGCGGCGGCTCCGCGCTCGGCGAAGAACCGCTCGATCTCCGACAGCGCGTCGGTCGTGAGCGGCGCGAACAGGCCGAGCCCGAAGGTCTGGGTGAACGGCGAGTCCGCGCCGTCGTAGATCGCATAGGTCCCTTCGAAGTCCCGCCACGTGGCCTCGAGTGCTGGTGCAGCGACCTGGCGCAGCCCGACGAACGACACCGCCACGCTGGCCTCCGCGCGCTCCAGTCGGCGAGCCAGCAGCTGATCCATGAACAACGCCATGCAGCAGCTTCGCACGGTGCTCCCCGATCGCCGCGGCCTTCACTCGCACACCTTCTGGTCGCACGACCCCGAGATGCAGTCGCTCGAGAACCAGCAGGCATCGCCGGCCCAGCCGTTGCCCATGCACTGGTTGGATCGGCAGGTCTGGCCGGTGCCGCAGTCGCTCGAGAACGTGCAGCCACCGGCCGTCGCGTAACCGCCACCGCCGCCACCACCGGGGATCACGACCGGCGCGTGCTGGATCCCGGTCTGATAGCCGTTCTGATAGGCGGTCCGCACGTACGGCCGCCACTCGGGCGCGCAGCTCGTGTCCACCCAGGCCGTGTCGAGCGCACGGCGCTTGAGGCCGCTGTTGTAGCCGGTCTCGTAGGCGTAGTTCTGGTCGTTGCACATCCGCTGGAAGTGCTGGGCATTGGCGGCCTCGAGGTCGGCCCGGCTCATCGGGAACAGACAGCCGGCGAGGACGAACGGGGCAAGGACGAGGACACGCATCGGGAGCTCCAGGCTGTGGTTGCTCCCTGAATGCGCGAGCCGATCCGATGTCGCAGAAAATCGACATCGGGACACGCGGCCCCCGTAAAGTGTGCCGATGCAGTTCGATCCTGATCTGGGGCCGCTCGGCCCGCTGCTCGGCGTGTGGGAGGGCGAGAAGGGAACGGATCTGGCCCCGTCCGACAAGGCCGAGAACAATCGCCAGCCGGTCATCAGCAAGTACCGCGAGCGCATGGTGTACGAGGCCACGGGCCGTGTGGACAACCACGAGCAGGTGCTGTTCGGCCTGCGCTACTCGACCAAGGTCTGGCGCATCGGCGCACCGGACCCGTTCCACGAGGAGCTGGGCTACTGGCTGTGGGACGCGGGCTCTCGGCTCGTCATGCGCTGCTTCATGCCGCCCCGCGGGATGACGGTGCTCGCGGGAGGTCAGGCAGAACCGAGCGCGCGCGCTCTCGCACTCGAAGCCACGTGCGGCTCGGAGACGTTTGGCATCTGCTCCAGCCCGTTTCTCACCGCCGAGTTCAAGACCGTGCGCTACACGCTGGCGCTTCAGATCATCGACGATGACACCCTGCACTACGACGAGCACACCTTCATGCAGATGAAGGGCCGCGACCAGCTGTTCGACCACCGCGACGAGAACACGCTGCGGCGCGTTCGCGGCTGAACCACGCGCTGAGCCACGGCAGTTGGCCCGACGATCGACCACCCACGATCGGGCAGCGCGCGTTCCTCGGATGCAGGGCTCGCGGATTCGGCCTATCCTCGGCGCTTGAGCTCGAGTCTGGCGCCCAGCTTGTTCGGCGTGCTCGCGCTCGCGAGCTGCCGACTCGCGTTGCCCCAGGAGACCGCCCAGCCCACCGTGTCGCTCAACTCTTACGAGTTTGGAGCCGAGGGCCGCGAGGTGCGCGCGGGCGAGACGTTCTCGGTCCTCCTCGAGTGGGAGCACTGCAACGAGAACGTCGTGCTGTGTTCGAGACGTCCGTTCGTCGCGGAGGTCGCCTGCAACCTGCCATGCACCGTGCGAAGCGGGCCGGCCCTCGACGTTCCGGCTTCCGCGCACTACGTCGAGATGACTCCAACCGCCCCGGGCCGGATCGTCTTCGTCGCGGTCATGCGAGCGGCCGATACCGGCGAGTCGCGCGTGTATCGGTCCGAGACCGTGGAGATCCACCCCGGCGGTGGGACCATCACCCCACGGACCCCGTCGACAGGCAGCGTGGTGGCCCCCCCGGCCGACTTCGATCGGGTGAGCCGGGCATCGGGTGACGCTCCGCGCCAGCCCCTCGAGCTCGAGAGACGCAGCCTCGACGAGCTCGCGGATCATCCGCTGATCGCGCCCGACAGGATCGGCCTCATCAGCGTGGGTGCCCGCTGGCTCACCGGCGAGAAGATCAGCAGCGCCGTCGAGCTCCTGGCCGCGGTGCACTTCCGGCCGGCTCGCCAGCGGAGGTTCCTCGGTGCCGGCCTGCGCTTGGGGCGGGGCGCGCTGGATCTAGACGAGGATGGCGCGGATACCTGGCATCTCGGACTCGAGGCAAGGGCCGGTCTCGAGAAGCACGGCGTGCATCTGTACGCTGCGGCCGGACCCATCCTGTATCGGATCCGGAACGCCGCGAGCCAGGGCGGTGACGTCCGCCACGTCCCGGCAGCGTCCCTGATCGCGGGCATCGCCCAGAGCGAATCGTGCGACTGGGACCAGTGGTCGGGCCCGCAGCTGGACTCGAGCGCGCGCGACCACGGGTTTCACTGCCTGATGCAGGCCCTCTTGCCCGATGCCCTCGAAGTTCGCTACGAGCTGTGGCGTGACGCTGGCAAGGTCGATCACCACATCGGCATCGGGACCAGCTACTACTTCGACTGGTGACCTGCTCGGTGAACGGCACGGCGGCCGCCCTCGTGTTCGCGGGGCTCGGCATCACCGTCGCCGGTGTGCTCGTGTACATCGCCACGGACGGACCTGATCCCGGGCGTCCCGTTGTCCGCTTGCTGGCGGACTCTCCCTGCGGGTGGTTCCCCGGGGAGCCGGGCTCTATTCGGCTTTGACCCTGCACTTCTGAGGAGAGGGCGCGGATCACCAGCCTTCCCCGAGATCTCGTCACGCACGCGGGTGGCGAATGTGCGGGGCCGCGTGACGGATCTCGCGACGCGCGGCACCAACGTGGCTGGAGGTTCCGCTCATGCATCGAATGACGCTCTTGTTCGCGCTGGCTGGCACGGCTTGCGTGACGACAGATCAGGAAGCAACGCGAGCCCACGAGGTCGACCAGCCGCGCGTCGAGGAGTCCTACCGGGTACCGCTGGGGACGACCTCGGTTTGCTTCGCGCAGGAATTCGCGTACGAACCGATCGCCAACCCGTGGCCAGGGGGCCCCGTCGAGGCCCTGGACTGTTTCGTCGCGATCAGCAACGCCGACGAGACGGAGCAGAGCTTGACTGGCTCGTGCGATGGCGACAGCGACTGCATGCGCGCCGTGGTCATGGCGCCCGGATGTCCCCCCGAGCGTCCGCATCTGCTCGAGTACCTTGCCGACTATCAAGCCGCCCCGCTGGACGCCCCCGATCACGCGCTCTTCGCGTGCCACTGACGATCTGGAGGAACGTTCGGGTCAGGCGAGTGGCTTCGTCAGGCGAGTGGCTTCGTCAGGCGAGTGGCTTCGTCAGGCGAGTGGCTTCGTCAGATAGATCGCCGCCTCGCTCGCGTAAGGCAGCGTCTCGTACACCGTGTGGTCGAGGCCGCACAGCGTGTAGCCGAGGCTCTCGTAGGCCGCGACGCCGGGCACGTTGGCGCTCGTCGTCTCGAGCCAGACGCGCCGGGCGCCGCGCGCGCGTCCGTGCGCCTCGACGCGCGCGAGCAGGGCGCGGCCGATCCCGGAGCGGCGTCGCGCGGGCGAGACGTAGAGATGCCAGAGGACGAGCCGCGCGTGCCACGCCTCGTACTCGACGGCGGCGAAGCCACAGATGCCGCCGTCGTCCGCGACGAACGCGGTGTCCCACGTGGACCACGAAGCGAACGCCTCTGCCATGGAGTAACGCTTCACCAGCGGTGTCGCGAGAGGCCGCTCCACGAGCGCGAGGCCGCGCGACGAGACGTTGACGTCGAAGATCACGGAGGTCTCGAACGCGGTGTCGATCTGCTCGACACCGTGCCGATCGGTGGTCCGGTCCATCTCGCGAATCGTGAGCGCCATGTCATGCCTCCGAGAGCACTACGAACGATCGCAGAATCCGGCTCCGATCGCTCCTGAGTGCGGCGACTTCGCGAGCCTCATCCTCCGGTCGCGCCCCGCATCGGCGGTGCGAAGGCGACGTACCCGGGGATCCGGTACGGCGAATGCTTCGAGCATGGGCAGGAGGTTCACGATGCCGAAGTTCATAGACGTGCACACGGAGATGAAGGGAATCACCGGAGATCAGCTCGCCGCCGCACACCAGGCCGATCTCGCGATCCAGGGAGAGGAGGGCGTTCACTTCCTTCATGCCTGGGCCGATCCGACGTCCGGCAAGGTGTTCTGCCTGTCCGAGGGGCCGAGCAAGGAGGCGGTCAACCGGGTCCACGAGCGCGCAGGTCATCGATCGGAGGAGATCTACGAGGTGCCGCTGGAGATCTAGCGCGGCCCACGCGCG
>JAGSPR010000098.1 GCA_018262455.1 Deltaproteobacteria bacterium
ACCGTGCGCTGCAGACTGCCGTTGTCGTACATCCACGTGGTCGGGAAGAAGCCAGGGCGCGAGAACGGGGTCTGCGCGAGCAGGGTGTTCGTCGTGCTCGACGGGGTGAAGCTGCGGCGAGACACCGTCCAGCCGGCACCGCCGTGGCACTTCGCGCAGCCACCGTCTGCGAAGATCTGGCGACCCCGCGCGACGGCTTCGCCACTCGTGGTGCGCGCGGCCTGCGCCGGGCGGATCGTCTTGACGAAGCCATCGATGTCATCCCAGTCCTGGTGGCCGCACAGCGCGATCGCGGGGTCATCGGCGAGCTCCTTGAGCGGCTTCTGCAGGCCGCCGATCGCGAAGCCGTTTGGCTTGAGGTCGACCTGGGTCTCCTTGTCGAGCTGGTTACAGTCGGCGAGCGAGGGCGCGGTCGTGATCGCGCCGAGGCCGCCGGAGACATCACGCGTGTTGCGCTCGAAGTCGTGCTGCTCGTCGAAGATCCCGGTGAGGTTGAAGATCCGCTGCTTCTGCGCGCCGCTGCCGTGCGAGAACGAGCCGTCCTGCGACACGGTCTGGCGCGGGCCCGCGCCGAAGCTCCAGGTCACGTTGTCGCTGTAGCCGTCGGGGTGACACGAGCTGCACGCCGACCAGCCTTCGCCGCCCTTCGCGCCGTTGCCGACCGCCGCCGACCATCGGCCGCGCCCGGTGAAGTAGAACCGCTTGCCGCGCTGGACCGACTGCGCGGCCGCGGCGGCGGGCGCCGGTGACGCCTCGACGGTCTGCTGGAGCGCCTGGCCATCGAGGTTGACGATGCCGAGCTTGCGGGTGACCCAGCAGTTGACGTACGCGACGTTGCGCTGGTCATCGATGACGACGCCGGTCGGCCCCTGGCACTTGCCGATCGTGTCGTTGCCGGCGAGATCGATCTCCTTGTTCTGCGTCGATCCGATGTCGACCGACGAGGCGCCGAACGTGACCCGGACCATCACATCGCCGGCGCGGCCGATCGCGTAGGCGACGTTCGACTCGCGGAGGAACGCGAGATCCGACAGATCGCCGGGGATGAACCGCGGGCTCTGCGCCGACGGGCTCGGGAGCGCGTCGTAGATCTTGCGCGCGAGGTTCGTGGTGCCACCGCCGTCGCGGACCTCGGTGCCGGTCTCGAGGTCGGCGACGTAGACGACGGGGAACACGTTGTTGTCGAACCGCGTCGGGGCCTCCGGAGATGCCGAGACGCTCGTGACGTAGATGCGGGTACCACTCGCGGCCACCGCGGCGAGCTGGTTCGGTGACGTCGTGACGTTGCCCTTGGTGGGGTCGCCATTGTTCGCGAACCCGCTGTCGAGCGCGCCGAGCGTGATGTCGTGGGTCTCGGCGAGGCTGGCGAGCGAGAAGGTGCGGACGTGGCCGACGCGGCCGTCGTCCTTGCCTTCGCGACCTGCGACCGGCGCCCCGAAGAACTCGGTGACGACGAGCGTCTCGTCGCCGTCGTTGCCGTTCGGCCGGTCCGCCGTGTTGTTGTTGGTGACGAGCAGCCCGCGAGGTCGATCGACCGGGATCGCGCTCACGACCGCCATCGTGGTGGTATCGACGACCGCGACTCGTCCCTCGGCGAGCTCGGCGACGAACAGCCGGCGGCCGCTCGGCGACAGCGCGAGGCCGACCGGCTCCGAGCCGACCTCGACGGTGGCGCCGATCGTCGGGGTCTGGCCGTCGATCTCGTCGATCCGCACCACGGTGCCATCGGCGCGGTTCGCGACGTACGCGTGCCGGCTGTCGGGCGAGATCACCACGCTCGAAGGTTCCGCGCCGGTCGCTACCCGGACGACCGAGTTGTCGGCGGTCGCAAACACCGAGAGCGTCCCGTCATCCGGGTTCACCATCGCCACGTGCTCGGCGTTCTCCGCCAGCGCGATCGTGCTCGAGCGCGATGCCCGCGTCGCGATCACGGTGTCGTCGTGGGCGGCGGCACAGCCGGGCGCTGCGAGGCTGCCAGCCAGCGCGAGTGCCGCACACACGCCCAACGCAAGTCTCTGATAGTTGTCGGAATCGTCAATCATCGATGCCCTCCAATGGCGAGAGGAGGGCTCGTGCACGTCGTCGCATTCGATCTGCGTGATGCGCGAATCGCACCGCGGCGGTCAGCGGCGGTGCGACTTTCTCGGGCTCGCGTCCTCTGAGACACGCGCTGGCCCGGGCGCGCCAGGCCGGCGCATCTCTAGGCGCGAGCCCGCGAGAGTCGCGCGGGCTAGGCGCCTTCGGCGGCCTTCGGCTCTTTGCTGTACGTGATGAGCGGCGCGCCGTGCTTCTCGATCACGTCCTCGTTGATGATCACTTCGTTCACCGACTGCCCGGGCGTGTCGTACATGATGTCGAGCAGCGCGCTCTCGAGGATCGCGCGCAGGCCACGCGCACCGCTCTTCTGGGTCGACGCCATGCTCGCGACCTTGGTCAGCGCGCCTTTGCCGAACTTGAGCTTCACGCCGTCCATCTCGAACAGCTTCTGGTACTGCTTGACGAGGGCGTTCTTCGGCTGCGTGAGGATCTGGACGAGCGCCTCTTCCGAGAGCTCGTGGAGCGGCGCGATCACCGGGAGGCGACCGATGAACTCCGGAATCATGCCGTACTTGAGGAGGTCCTCCGGCTCGACCTCCTGGATCAGCTCCCACTGCGAGCGCTCGATCTTCGTGTTCATGCCGGCGCCGAAGCCGATCAGCTTCTGGCCGATGCGGTTCTCGATGATCTCCTCGAGACCGGTGAACGCACCGCCGCAGATGAACAGGATGTTCGTCGTGTCGACCTGCAGGAACTCCTGTTGCGGATGCTTGCGGCCGCCCTTGGGCGGGACCGAGGCCGTGGTGCCTTCGATGATCTTGAGCAGCGCCTGCTGCACGCCTTCACCGGACACGTCACGGGTGATCGACGGGTTGTCGCTCTTGCGTGCGATCTTGTCGATCTCGTCGATGTAGACGATGCCGCGCTGCGCACGCTCGATGTCGTGATCGGCGTTCTGGAGCAGCGAGACGATGATGTTCTCGACGTCCTCGCCGACGTAGCCGGCCTCGGTGAGGTTCGTGGCGTCGGCGATCGCGAACGGAACGTTGAGGATCCGCGCGAGCGTCTGGGCGAGCAGCGTCTTGCCCGAGCCGGTGGGCCCGAGCAGGAGGATGTTCGACTTCTGCAGCTCGATCTCTTCGTCGGGGTTGGAGACCGCGCCCGAGATGTTCGTCGTGGTGCTCGTGACCTTGTGATCGATCCGCTTGTAGTGGTTGTGCACCGCGACCGCGAGGATCTTCTTCGCGCGGTCCTGCCCGATCACGTACTCGTCGAGCACCTTCTTGATCTGGGCCGGCTTGGGGATCGCGGAGGCGCCGTAGGCCTGATCCTCCTTCTCGATCTCCTCTGCGATGATGTCGTTGCAGAGGCCGATGCACTCGTCGCAGATGTAGACCGTCGGACCAGCGATCAGCTTCTTGACCTCCTTCTGGGCCTTGCCACAGAACGAACAGGTCAGAGACGCACCGTCACGTTTCTCGATCGCCATTATTGATCCCATCGCTCCGAGTCGGTCCGAGCGTACCCCGGATCGCGGCGCTCGCTACTTCTTCTCGTCCGGCTTCTTCTTCGCGGTGATCAGCACCTCGTCGATGATGCCGTACTCCTTGGCCTGCGACGATGACATGAAGTTGTCGCGGTCGGTGTCGTTCTTGATCTTGTCGACGTGCTGACCGGTGTGCTTCGAGTACAGCTCGTTCAGGGTGTCGCGCGTCTTCAAGATCTCCTTGGTGTGGATCTCGATGTCGGTGGCCTGGCCCTGGAAGCCCGCGAGCGGCTGGTGGATCATGACGCGCGAGTGGGGCAGGGCGTAGCGCTTGCCCTTGGTGCCGGCGGCGAGCAGGAAGCTGCCCATCGACGCTGCCTGGCCCATGCAGATCGTCGCCACGTCGCAGTGCAGGTACTGCATCGTGTCGTAGATCGCGAGGCCCGCCGAGACGTGACCGCCGGGCGAGTTGATGTAGAGCATGATGTCCTTCTCCGGCTCCTCGGAGTCGAGGAACAGGAGCTGCGCGATCACCACGTTCGCGACCGTGTCGTCGATCGCGGTGCCGAGGAAGATGATGCGGTCCTTGAGGAGGCGAGAGAAGATGTCCCACCCACGCTCACCACGGTGGGTCTGCTCGATGACCGTCGGGACCAGATAGCTCATCGTCGGCTTCATTCCCTCGACTGTACGAGCGCCCCTTGCCCCATGCAACGCGTCGGGCCCGGAGCAATTGACATCCTGACAGATCGGGCAGGCCGAGCCGGATCCTTGGACCGTCACCCGCGGCGAGGGTCCTTTGCCGGGGCACGGGAGCGTCTCGGGCGCCCCGCGGTCGAATCAGTGCCGAGCGCCGGCCTTCGTGTACGAGACAAGCTTGGCCTCGACCTCGTTGGTCGTGCCGTGGTGCGCATAGTGAAAGCGCGCGATGCCCGTGCCTGGCTCGAGCTCGAACGATTGCTCGTCGGGGCCGGTGTAGAACGTGAGCTTGTAGCCGGTCTCGACCGAGCTGACCTTCCAGCAGTAGACCATCTCGGCGCTCGGGCAGATCGTCTGGCCGTCGATGACGGGCCATGAGAACCAGCCGGTCGCGCCGTCGAGGCTGGGCTCGGCGGTCGTGCCGAACAGGAAGTTGTTCCCCTGCCGCAGGATCGTCAGCTCGGTGGCCGTTGGTGCCGCCGCAACCCCATCGTAGTCGGTGAGGTCGGTGGGCCAGCCCTTGACCCGATAGGCCGTGACGCCGTTGCTCTCCTTGGCGTCGATGACCTCGGTGGTCCACGACAATGTCTTCGTGGTCACCTTCTCGAGCTCGGGATCGAACCGCTTCACGTTGACCGCGTAGGTCCACTTGGACCCCTTGGCGAGCGGCAGCGGGTCGGCCAGGATCATCTCCTGGAGCGTCAGCGGCTTCTTCTTGGGCGGGCTGCTGCAACCCGACGGTGCGATGCCGTAGGTCACAATGGCTGCGACCACAGCGCCAGCTCGCACGAGGCGTTTCATCGACGTCATAGGAACCCGCGCATCCTACCTCCGAGGATGCATGGGGTAGGTCGACCGGGCACGAAATCGGCAGAGATCTGGAGCCGATCTGATAGGGTCCGCCCGATGTCTCTCGCCGACAGGTTGTCCCCCCTCACGAAGCTGCTTCCGGTGCCTCGGCTCGACGGAAGTCGCAATCTCATCCGCGATGCATGGAACCTGCTCTCGGGCGTGCCGGGCGGCAAGATCGTGTTCTCGCGGCTGGTCGGCCGGATGGCCCCCTATACCGGCACCGTCCACGCGACCGTGACGGTGTTGCGCGCGGGATACGCCGAGGTCCAGATGACGGACCGCCGGGCGGTGCGCAACCACCTCGACTGCGTCCACGCGATCGCGCTGGCCAACCTCGCCGAGCTCGCGGGCAACGTCGCCCTGGCATATTCACTCCCGGACGACGCCCGGTTCATCGTCAGCGGGTTCGAGATCGAGTACCTCAAGAAGGCCCGAGGGACCATCACCGCCGTCGGGGAGCCGCCGATCCCGCGCACCGCGGTCCGGGCCCAGTACGACGTGCCGGTGACGCTCCGCGACGCCAGCGGCGAGGATGTCGCAAAAGTGGTCCTCCACAGCCTGGTCGGCCCCAAGCCGGGCTCCGGCAGCGACCGCGGCGACGTGAATTAGCCAAGAAATAGCGTCGTCCGACAAGTCGTCATACATCTCTTGGAGGGAACATGAGGATCTCGCTCACCGCCGCAGCGCTGGCCGTCGTGTGTACGGCTGGCCCGGCGTCGGTCTTCGCCGACGACGGCGTCGACTTCATCAAGGACGCGAAGCTGTACTACCGGGTGGTCGCCTGCAAGGGCACCGATCCGCTGCCGCCCACGATGGATGCGGCGATCGTCGACCGCCACTGCGCGGAGATGACGAAGCGATACGAGGGGCTCGACAAGCGCTACCTCACGCCGGCGAAGGACTTCTTCGCCACGCTTCGCCCCACGACCCTGCCGACGACGGTGGTCTATCCGTTCGGGGGTGGCGACCTCCTGGGGGCGCTGGTCACCTTCCCGGACGCGCGCGACATCACCACGATCTCGCTCGAGCACGCAGGCGACCCGACCCGGCTCGCGGCGCTCGCGAAGTCCAAGCTCAGGAACACGCTCCAGGCGTTTCGCGATGCCTCGGAAGGCCTGCTGACGCTGCACGACTCGACCAGCGAGAACATGCGCAAGCTCGAGGTTGGTGGCATCCCGGGCCAGCTGTCGTTCCACCTGGCGGGCATGGCCGCCAATGGCTTCGAGCCGGTCGCGCTCAAGTTCTTCACCCTCGACCCCGAGGGCAAGGTCCACTATCTGAGCCAGGCCGAGATCGACGCGCTGGCGCCGACGAAGGCGAAGAAGGTGAAGGGGGGCTGGGTCGACACCGACTTCTCCGAGGCCTTCAATCACATGGAGCTGACGTTCCGCAAGGCGGGCGATCCCAAGGCGCCGCTCGTGGTGCATCGCCACATCGCCTGGAACCTGAGCAACAAGGCGTTCGGCGGCTCACCACTCGAGAAGTACCTCGTCGCCAAGGGCAAGGTCGCCGCGATGACGAAGGCGGCCAGCTACCTGATCTGGGTCGACGGGTTCACGAAGATCCGCGACTACCTGCTCGCAAACATGGTGTGGATGGCGTCGGATGCGACGGGGATCGCGCCAGCGGTCGCCAGGAAGGCGGGCTTCACCCAGACGACCTACGGGTTGTTCAAGGGCGCCTTCCTCGAAGAGGCCGACCAGAATGTCAGCGCCGCCATGGTGAAGCTGTGGTCGTCGCAACCGTTTCGGAAACTCCCCTTCCGCTATGGATATCCAGACTCGGAACGGCATATCCACCTGATGATCACGCAGCCGGCCAGCGCCGCGGAGCCCAAGAAGACCCCATGAAGCTCTCGTTCGCGATCGCATCGTTCCTCTCCGCAACGCTTGCTCTTGGGTCTCAGGCCCACGCCGACGATCCGTTGCCCACCGAGGAACCAGCGGCGAACGCGGACCACGACGAACCCGGGACCCCGAACGAGAACACCGAGCACGCCGACGCACCCCCGTCGGCCACCGAGCCCGCTGCCGAGGTCCCCGCGACGACACCGCACCGGGCTCGGCTGTCGAGCTCGACGATGCGTCGGCCCCGGTTGCAGGTGAAGGACGACGGGGAGAGTCGGCTCGAAAAGAAAGAGGACACCGTCCTCGATGGCAGGCACTGGCGGATCTCGACGGCGCAGGGCTCCGTGCACGTCTGGGTGCCGCCCGACTACGACCGTGAGACCGCGGGAACCGTGGTCTATGTCCACGGCTACTGGACCGACGCCGATGGCGCCTGGAAGAACTACGATCTCGCGCGCCAGTTCAAGATGAGCCACCAGAACGCGCTGTTCATCGTGCCCGACGCGCCGTCGAGCATGGAGGACAACGTCAAGTGGCCCGCGCTCACCGATCTACGACGGGCGGTGACCCGGGCGAACATCAAGCTGCCCGACGGTCCGGTCGTGGTGATGGGCCACTCCGGCGCGTTCCGCACCGTGATGCAGTGGGTCGATCATCGGCTCGTCGATCAGATCATCCTGCTCGACGCGATGTACGCCGGCGAGCAAGCGTTCGACGAGTTCATCAAGAGCGGCAAGCGCGCCGACGAGCACAAGATGATCATCGTGGGTGCATCGGTCGCTCAGGAGTCGGCGGCGTTCGTCAGCAAGTACAAGTTCGCGCTCGCGCGCGAGAAGGTGCCGGACTCGATGAGCGGGTTCACCAAGAAGGAGCGCCAGGCCAAGCTCCTCTACATCCACTCGCAGTACAGCCACTATCCGATCGTGACCAACCGCAAGGTCATCCCGCTGCTGCTCCGGGCGACCCGCCTGAAGTCGCTTTAGCAAGGCGGGCCTCGGCGTGCTGCCGGATGTGGCAGCAGTGCCCGATGTGGCAACCCGCGCGATCGTCCGATCAACGTGAATCGGACACTTGCGTCTGGCGCGGAGGTTGCTCATCGTGCGCCGCATGAACAAGCGATGGATCATGATCGGGATGTGCGCGGCGATCGGCGCCGGGTGCAGCAAGAAGACCGAGCCGAGCGGTGGTAGCGCGGGCAGCGGCGGCGGCGGTGGCGACAAGGCCGGCGCAGCAGCGGGCATGCCCGCCGAGATCGCGGCCTGGATGCCCAAGGGCGCGAACGAGGCCTGGCAGGGCGCCTGGGCCTCGCGCCTGACCCTGCGCACGAGCGGAACCATCTCGATGGCGGGCGATCCGGCCGCGATCGAGATCAAGGGCGACAAGGCGCGGGTGTTCGACGGCAAGACCGAGCAGGAGCTCGGGTTCTTGATCGACTCGCCGTGCTCCGCGAGCTTCAAACAGGCGATCACGGAGGGCTCGATGAAGGGCGGCACCTCGTCGCACTCCAAGCAGTTCTTGCTCAAGGACGGCAAGCTGCTCGCGGGCGAGGGCGCGGTCGGCTACCGCAAGGGCAAGGCCGCGATCGTCTGCATGTCGGGCATGGACAAGCTCGTCACGCTCGACGACAAGGGTGCGTGCAAGTCGTGGAACATGATGTTCGACGAGTGGAAGAGCAAGGACACGACCTGCACGTGGTCGACGGTCGACGGCAAGGACTTGCTGACCGTCGGGACCGGCGACTGGTCGAGCAAGCTCGTGGCCGACGGGGACCTGCTCCAGAACGAGCAGTTCTCCGACTTCGTGAAGCAGGGACTCCACGTGCAGGCCAAGAGCTTCGACGAGGCGAAGGCCACGGTGTCCGGAGCGGTCAAGGCGAACGACCCGGGCGAGCAGGCGAAGACCGCCGGCGGCAAGGTCGGCGACACCTCGACGATCGTCAGCCTCGGCGCGACCTACGCGGCCGACAAGGCGAGCCTCGAGGGCAAGCCGCTCGAGCTCACCGCCCAGTACTTCAGCTCGAGCTCGTCGACGTCCAACGGCAAGACCAGCTACTCGATCTCGCTGGTCGACAGCAAGGACGCCACGAAGTTCACGCTGACCTGCTACACGCAGGAAGAGGTCAAGGGCTACAAGCAGTACGACAAGATGACGGTCAAGGGCACCATCAAGGAGTCGTTCAACCGGCCCTCACTCGAGCCTTGCACGGTCGTCAAGGCGCCCTGATTCTCCTCCCGCTGCGGTCCTGGTAGCATCCCAGCGGTGACTCTCCTGATCGGGCTTCCTGGCTGCGAGGACCACACTCATGGCCTGGGCGCGCGACTCGGGCTCGAGGTCACGATCCCCGAGCTCCGGCAGTTCCCCGACGGTGAGCTGTACGTGCGGCTCGACCGTGCCTCGATCGACGGCGACGTCGCGATCGTCGGCAACCTGCACGGCGACAACTTCCTCCGGGTCGCGTTCCTCGCCGGCACCGCGCGCGATCTCGGTGCCAGGCGTGTCGGGATGGTGGCGCCGTACCTCGCCTACATGCGCCAGGACAGCCAGTTCAACCCTGGCGAGGGCGTGACGGCGAACTACTTCGGACGGCTCGTCTCGAGCACCGTCGACTGGCTCGTCACGGTCGATCCGCACCTCCACCGTTTCCACTCGCTCGACGGCGTGTACACGATCCCCACTACGATCGCGCGTGCGGCCTCATCGATCGCGCGCTGGGTCGCGGCCGAGATCGATCATCCCGTACTCGTGGGGCCCGACGCGGAGAGCGTGCAGTGGGTTTCCGCGGTCGCCGAACGATGCGGCGCGCCGTTCCTGATTCTCGAGAAGACGCGCCGCGGTGATCGGGATGTCTCGGTCTCCGCGCCCGAAGTGGAGCGAGTCTCGAACGGCCAGACGCCGGTCGTGATCGATGACATCGTCTCCACCGGGCGCACGATGCTCGAGGCAACGCGTCAGCTATGCGCGGCAGGCAGCGCGGCTCCGCTGTGCATCGCGATCCACGCGGTGTTTGCCGATTCGGTGCACGATGACCTCATGGCCGCGGGAGCGCGCGGGATCATCACCTGCGACACGATCCTTCACCCGTCGAATCGCATCTGCGTCACCGACCCGATCGCGGCGGCCGTGCGCGAGCGTCTGTGAGCTTGCTCAGGCACCGCGGACGAACGGATCGATCGCCCGTGCGATGTCCGCCGCGACGAGGCTCGGGCGGCGCGGGTTGAACCAGTGGAACGGTGACAGCCAGGTCGATGGGTCGCGCGACAGTCCGCCCAGCGAGCACTCGACGAGCAACGCGCATGCGCCGTAGCGCTCGTGCAAGTCGTCGATCTCGATCCCGCACGCGAATGCGCCGGGTACCCACCGGCTCACCTGCGAGATGGTGTAGCGCTCGCTGAGCCGAGCCTGGATGTGGCCGGCACGCTCGTGGAGCTCGCGGTAGCGCAGTGGGCGTCGCCAGCGTGCGCCATGCGGCACCAGCAGCTTGCGCCCGAAGCTATGCAGCGAGAGCGCGGTGTCGATCTGCGCGCCGGCCGCAACCTCGCGATCGAGCATGCGCACGATCGCCGCGACCTCGGGCTCGGAGTACGGCGACGGCCCGGGCCAGTTGAACCCCGCGATCCGCTTTCGGCGGGGGAGGAAGTCGGTCGCCCAGTTGCGATTGAGATCGACCCCGCGGGCATTGGTGCGGCGAAACCGCCGGCGGCCTTGCCACAGATCAGTCTCGATCGCGCGGTAGCCGTCCGGGTTCGCCAGCGCCACGACGATCACCCTGCGATCCGGAGGTGGGGCCTTGGCCAGCCGCTCCGTGAGGGCCACCGCGGTCTCGACGCCGATCCACTCGATCGCGTGGAGGCCGGCGATCACGATGCTCACGCGATCCGCGGTGACCGGGCCGAACGAGGCCGCCAGGATCGGGATGTGATCGACGCTATGGCCGAGCTCGTAAGCACCCGGGAGTCGTCGGATCGCCGCTGCGATCTCGGAGTGGCCGCGATAACCAGGCGGGAGCATCGCGCCTGATCGTAGCGTACCGGCGCGCTAACCGGCGTGCGCTTCGGCCACGTACGACGGCGACCCATAGGGCAACTGCGCTACGTCATCATCGGGCGTGTGGATCTGGGTCTCGATCACCACCGGGACACGCAGCGAGTTGATCACCAGGCAGTACTGCTTGGCCTCCTCGAGGCTGGTCTCGACCTGGCCGACGTTGCCGACGATCTCCATATCGATCACCAGCACGATCGACGTGAACATCAGGCCCTCGGGGGTCCGCTCGACCGTGCCCGTGACATTGGCGTCCCACCGAGTCAGCTCGATCCCATCGCGCGCCGCGAACGCCTCGAACGTCCTCAGCATGCAAATACCAAGGGACGACAGTACGAGGTATTCGGGCGACCACGAGGCTGCATCCCCGCCGAACTGGTGCGACGGACCGCCATGCAGCGACGCACGAGGCGGAGCCTCGACCTTCGCACACGACGCGAACGTACGACTGACGGTGGCGCTGTACACGTGGGGGAACGGCCCGGGCATGTCGGAACGACGAGCACGAAGCGATCCACCCGAAATCGAACGATCTCGTGCGCTCTGGTCACGGTTGCAGGTCCGGCGAACCTCCAATTCATCGTCGCGATCATGGATCGCCAGAACGGTCGAGCGTCGCCGCCGTGCGGGTGTGCGACGGCGCGCGTACCTTGCGTGGCACATGCGGTGCAATCCATGTCTGCATGGACCGAGATCATCAAGTGCACGAACCCGGGTGGCTGCGTCGAACGCTGGGCGCGCTCGTCGACGGTGCCGCGCGCGCTCTCGGTCATCTGGGCAAGCACCTGGGTTATCCCGCGCTGGCAAGTGTTCCCGTGAGCGTGGTGATGTTGAGCCAGCTCGACACCGTCAGCCCCCAGCAGTCACTCGAGGATGTCGCGCAGCTCCTCGTCGCGGGACGTCACGCGCAGTTGCCCGTCATCGAGGACGGATCGCTGGTCGGGGTGGTGACACGCGGTGATGTGGCGCTGGGGCTCGAGCGCTCGGGTCCACGGTCTCTGATTGGCGAGGCACCGCGCCACGATGTGGTCATGGTGGCGCCCTCAGACTCCCTCGTAGACGTGCTCGCGCGGCTGCGCGAGACTCCGGACGCGGTCGCGGTCGTGATGGATCACGGGACGACAGTCGGACTGCTCACGGTCGACAAGCTGGTCGCGTACGTCGAGCGTACGCGGGACGTGTAGCCTAGGGCGAAGGGCCCCAGTCCACCCCGGTCGCCGAGCCGTTCCACACCTTGACGGCGGAGCCTGTGCCGTCCGCGTTCGCGATGAACACGCCCTGGCCGGCACGTGCGAACGCGATCGCCCTGCCGTTGGGCGAGAACGAGGGCTCCTCGTTACTCCCCTGGTTCTGCGTGATGCGGGTCATCGTCTTGCTCGCGAGATCGAGCGTCACGATGTCGTACACGCCTCCGGCGCGTGTGGTGTACGCGATCAGCTGCGCGCCGGCGCGGGGCGACCACGTTGGGGTCGTGTTGTACGTCCCGTTGAACGAGACCTGGGTGGCGGCGCCACCACTCGACGACACCACGAAGATCTGTGGGCCGCCGCTCCGATCGGACACGAAGGCGAGCTTGCTGCCATCGGGAGACCATGCCGGCGATGTGTCGATCGACTTGTCGTTCGTGATCCGCTTGACGATGCTGCCGTCCGAAGCGTTGATGATGTAGATCTCGGGGTTGCCGTCCTTCGACAGCGTCAGGGCGAGCTTGCTGCCATCCGGGGACCACGCCGCACCGGTGTTCATGCCGCGCTGGCCGGACAGCTTCTTCGGCCGGCCACCGCCGCCACCCGTGACGTAGAGGTCCGGGTTATTGCGCATGAACGACGTGTACGCGAGCTGCCCCGATGGCGACCAGGCGGGCAGGATGTTCGTCGAGCTGTTGTTCGAGATCGCGTAGGGATTCGCGCCATCGAAGTCCATCGCGTAGATCTTGCTCGTGCCCTTGCCCTTGGCGGTGAACGCGATCTTCGAGCCGAAGAAGCCGGGCTCGCCCGTGTAGAACTTGACGACGTCGTTGCACCAGCGATGCGCGATCAGGCGCGGGTTGTCCTTGCGCGAGTAGGTCTTCGTCAGCGATGCGTTCGTGCCCTTGGAGACTTCGTACAGCCGGAACTCCACGTCGGTGGCGGTGATCTTGTACTTGACGACGCCGAACGCGCCGACGTCCTTCCACTTCTGCGGATCGATGCCGATGCCTTCGGCCTTGAGGTCCGCAAGGAACGACTGCGGGTCGAGCACCTTGAATACGCTGGCGACCGACAGATCGAACGAGGTGACCGTGGCGATCTCCTTGGCGGCCGCCGCGTCACCCACGGGGCTGATCGGCACCGCGATCGGGTAGAGGCCACGCTTGGCGTTGACGTCGATCACGACCCCGCCCTTGGGGTCGTCGGCAAACGCCGGCCCGGCCGACATCGCGACGCCGAACGCGGCAACCGCAGCCAACGCTAGCGTTGCTGCTCGAGACTTTTGGTTTTGAAGCATCTCCATTGCGTCGTTATGGCCTTCAGCAAATAGGTCGGGACGGGCTTCGGGTGTTCGTTGCGCAGCTTCTCGATCGCCTTGAGGGCGCGTTCCATCGCGTCGTCGAGCGTGTCGTCTCCGCTCTTGGTGTCGATCTTGTACTTCGCGATCTTCCCATCCGCGAGCACGTGCAAGCAACCCACGACCGATCCCGATGCGGAGAGGACCTTGGGGTACTCGAAGGCGTCGTTGAAGTCAGCCGCCAGTTGTTGCGAGTATTCATCGCCCTTGGTGGTCTCTGCAAAGCCGCGGGCGTTGTCGTTGAAGTCGCCGACCTCGGTGGTGGGCTTGCCCGGTTGCTCGTCGGGATCTCGACGATCCGGAACGTTCGACAGCGGATCCTTGGTGTCGTCGGGCTTGTCAGGCTTGTCTTTGACGCACTGATGGCGCTCGCACTTCAAGCCGCTGCCGCAATCGGTGCCGAACGCGAGCTTCACGGCGCCGCAATCCGCCCTGGTGGTGCAGCACTTGGCGTCGGTGATCTTGTCATCCGTGCGCGCGATGCTGTCGGGCGTGGCGACCGGATCGGGCTGGCGGGTCTGCTTCTGGGGCTGCTTCGCCGGCGCCTTCTTGTAGGCGATCGAGGCCTCGATCGCTTCCATGTTCTCCAGCGGGGGCCCGTCTGGCTTGTCGCCGCCACTTCCGGCCAGCAAGACGACCGGGACCGAGAGAGCGACGGACACCACGGTCGCGCCGATCGCGGCGACCAGGTGCAGCTCGGAGTCCTTGAAGCTCATGGCGTCCTGACGCAGGTCACGGGGCCGCGGTCTGATCCAGCTCTTTGAGCTCAAGGGTTTCGGTAGGTTCGGTGAGCATCATGACCTTGGCAACCCCGGCGTTCTTGGCAACCGCCATCGCGGTCACGACGATCCCGTAGGGTAGCTTGGTATCGGCCTCGATGTAGAGCTCGCTCTCGGCCTGGAGCTTGGCGTTGGTCTTGAGCTTGACCTCGAGCTCTTGCCACGTGAGGTGGGTGCCCGCGAACTCGATCTTCTTGTGGACGTCGATCCTGAGCACGAGCTTGCCCTCGGGGTTCTCGATCTTCGACGCGGTGACCGCAGGCAGCGCGATGTCGACGCCGGTGATCGGCACCGATGCGGTGATCATGAAGATGATCAGCAGCACGAGCATCACGTCGACCATCGGCGTGACGTTGATCTCCGACTTGAGCTCGTCGTCGCCGCTCTTCGTGCTCATCCCCATCGTCGGCTCACCGCAGGAAGTGGCGCTTGATGATGTTGAGGTAGTCCTGCTCGAAGGTGTCCATCTCCGAGCGCAGCACGCGGATCCGGCGCATGAAGTAGTTGTAGGCCATCACGGCGGGGATCGCCGCCACGAGGCCGATCGCCGTCGCGAACAGCGCCTCGGCGATGTGCGGTCCGACCTTCTGCAGGGTCGCGGTCTTGCCGGGCTCGCCCAGCTCGACGAACGCGAACAGGATGCCGATCACCGTGCCGAACAGGCCGATGAACGGTGCTGCCGAGCTCGTGGTCGCGAGGAACGGCACCATCGACTCGAGCTTGAGGGTCTCGACGGTCTGCGCGCGACGGAGCGCACGCTCGATGTTCGCCAGGTTGCCCTCGCGGTCCCCCTTGAGGTTCTCGTCGGAGGCGAGCTTCGCGAGCTCGGTGTAGCCGGCGACGAACATCAGCGACACGGGGCTATTCCGCAGGGCCTGCGCCTGCGTGTAGATCTGTTCGATGTCGCGCGACCGCCAGAACGCCTCCGTGAAGCGAGCCGATTCTGCCGACGCACGGCGCAGGTACATCGTCTTGTAGATGATGATGTAGAGACCGATCAGGAACATGACCAGCAGTGACAGCATCACGGTCTGCACGATCCAGTGCGCAGACTTGAACAGCTCGACGATGTCGAGCTTCGCCGCGATCACAGATGTGGGCGAGATCCCTGGCATACTCGTCACGGCGATAACATGTGGCGTGACGGTGGGTCAAATCGGGGGGGATGCTTGAACGGGGTCGCACACGCGCACCGTGTGGTGATCGCGACAGCCCTGTGTCTGACGGTTCACGGCTGCCAGGCCGTCGACGGCGGAGCGGTCGAGCTGTCGTGGAAGCTGCGACCTGCGAGTAGCTCGGTGCCCGACAAGTTTGTGGATTGCACCCCAGAAGACAAGCCGGGCACCAACCCGGTGAAAGAGATTCGCCTCGACTGGGAGATCGACGGCCGCTTCGACTCCGAATCGTGGCCCTGCGAAGACAGTCATGGTGTGACCGGATTCGAGCTACCGCCCGGCGTCGCGCTGTTCTGGGTGAGCCCGATCTGTGATTCCGGCCCGCCGCAGGTGTACGCGGACCCTGCATCCTACATCGCGCCCGCGGTCGAGCAGCGGAACGTGATCCTGGGCGATACCGTGAGCTTGGGCGCGGTCGAGCTCGTCGTGCAGGTCGGCGATGGCGTGTCGACCTGTGACGACGAGGTCTGCATCTGCGAATGAGATCACACGACCTGGCACCGAGCTGGCTCGGCGATTGCTGTGGTGGGGGTGAAGCAACCCGGCATCGCGTCGTCAAACGCCGCGAACCTGCCGAGACAGGGGATTCGAAATGACCAAGCGAACACGACTCGGAGGCCTACTCGCTGCACTGCTCGCGTCGCAAGCCACGGCTTGCGTGATGTACGCCGACGACGGCTACAACACCGAGGCTGCCGCGATCAATGCACGGTGGTCGTTCAGAGATGCGGCGAACAATGCGACCACGCAATGCCCCGCGGGGTTCGACACGGTCGCGCTCAATTCCCAACCGATCGACGTCACCGGGCGCCCGGCGGGTCCGGTCATCGTCGATCTGTTCGACTGCTTCGATTTCGCCGGGACGAGCGCACCGCTGCCGGCCACGGTGTATCAGAGCTGGCTCGAAGTGCGAAGCAGCGTGGACAACGCGCTC
Source organism: Deltaproteobacteria bacterium (assembly GCA_018262455.1). The sequence continues at coordinate 16,398 of JAGSPR010000098.1, forward strand.
TACGCCGAGTCGCTGTCCGCGATCGTCGACGTGATCGACACCGACAAGACCTTGGATGCCACGATCCTCAACGACGGGGGCTACTTCAAGCTGGACTGGGACCTCATCGGTGCCGACTCGAACCAGCGGCTCGCGTGCTCCGAGGTTCCTGGGCTCGACGGGATCAGATCGATCAGCGCGAGTGTGTCGAGCCCCGACATCTCGACAACCGATCAGTTCACGTGTGAGGATCACCAGGGAGTGACCGGTGGATTTCTCCAGGGGGCGTACACGATCTCGATCGACGCGTTCGACAACGACCGAGCGCTCGGCGAGCCTGTCAACCTTTCGAACGCGGTGATTCGCGATCGCAATCGCATCACCGATCTCGGACACGTCGACCTCCCGGTCGCGGGCCGGTGAACGCTCCACACACGTTTGTGAAACGTGAGGTTCGCCTCGGTGTGTCCGTGGCAAGCGGCTCGTTTCGAGATTCAACCTTGAACTTCTGATACCGTCACGAACAGGAGGGCCTTATGCGGAGTCTTATTTTTGCTGGAACGGTCGCGCTTGCTGCGACACAGGTGATCGCTTGTACTGCCTCGACCGGTGAGGACTTTGGTCTGATCACGGCCAACTGGTCGTTCAAGGAGCTGCCGAGCACGGTCATCGCCGCGTGCCCTCCGGGCTTCGAGACCGCCGACGTCCACGCGACGTTGCTGGATATCAACGGCAACCCGTCGACGATCCCCAGCGATACGATCATCGACAAGTACGACTGCGCTGACAACACCGGCACCGCGGAGTACCCGATCGGCGCCTACCAGGTGTTCGTCGAGATC
>JAGSPR010000731.1 GCA_018262455.1 Deltaproteobacteria bacterium
CCGGGGCCGGTCAGGGTGCAGCCGGTCGGGAACGTCGCGGCGGTCGTCGTGCCGCCCATCGTCGAGCGGAACCGCCCGAGCGCGAACACCATGTCGCCGTAGGAATCGACGATCCGGGTGATCGCGCAGCGCGCGTGGTTGAGCCGCGTGTCGGCGCCACCGCAGCTCGGAGAGCCCGAACCCGTCGACGAACCCATCGAGCCCGATGTGTCGAACGCGAACACGACATACGGCTTCAACGGATCGCCAGCGTGCGCGGGCGTCGAGGACGCAAGCACCGCCAGCGTGGCTACCCCTAGCCACGCACAAAGCTTCTTCATGAGGTGCCCATTCTAGAGAACCTCGAGGCGAAAAGGAAAGTCCTCACCCCACGATCACCGCCGCCTACATGTCCCCGATTCCACCCCAACGACCCGCGTGCGCTCACCTCGCGAGCAACGACCGCCCGACCACCTTGAGCGCCAGGATCGGCTTCACCCCTTCGAAGATCGGCAGGACCTGCGCATCAGCCACGTAGCGGCTGATCGGGTACTCCTCGGCGTAGCCCCAGCCACCGTGGAGCAGCTGGCCGAGCTGGGTCACCTCGACGGCGACATCGCAGGCGAACAGCTTCGCCATCGCGGCCACCGGGGCGGCCGCTCGCTCGTCGGCGTCCATCGCCAGCGCCGCGGCGTAGGTGATCGCGCGCGCCCCGACGAGCCGGGAGACCATCCGGCCGAGGTGGTAGCGGGTGAGCCCGTAGTCGCCGATCGCGCGGCCGAACTGCTTGCGCTCGGCGACGTAGCGCGCGGTCTGCTCGACGGCGGCCTGCGTCACGCCACAGGCCCGACCACCGGTCTGCAGCCGGCCGGCGGCGAACCCCGCCATCTGGAGCGCGAACCCGCGGCCGATCCCGGCGTCACCGCCGACGACCTGGGCGTCGGGTACCAGCCAGCGGTCGAACGCGATCGAGAACGAGTGCATGCCGCGATAGCCGGGAGTGCGATCGGCCTTGCCGACCAGCGTGCCGCCACCGGGCTGGCGGGCCTCGAACTCGTGGCCGAGGAACCGCGGCTTGTCGACGATGAACAGGGTCAGGCCGCGGGCGCCGGGCTCGTCGGAGGTCCGTGCCAGGAGCGCGATCACGTCGGCGCGGCCGGCGAACGTGCACCAGGCCTTGGCGCCGGTGATCGACCACCCGCCGGGGGCCCGGTCGGCGCGGCAGGCCACCGAGGCTACATCCGAGCCCGTGTTCGGCTCGGTCACCGAGATCGCCACCATCACCTCGCCCGACGCGAGGCGCGGCAGCCAGGTCTGCTTCTGGTCCGCGGTGCCGCCGGCGATCAGGGCCTTGGCGAGGATCTCGGGCCGGGTGATCAGCGAGCCCGCCGCCGCGAGCGACGCGCGTGACAGCTCCTCGGTGGTGAGGATCATCGCGAGGTTGCCGAAGGACAGGCCGCCGTAGCTCTCCGGGATCGAGAGCCCGAAGTAGCCCAGGTTCGCCATCTCGGTGATGAACCGCTCCGGCACCAGCTCGTCGAGGTGGTGGATCCGCTCGGCATGTGGCGCGACCTCGCGCTCGGCGAACGACCGCACGTTGGCGCGGATCTCGGAGAGCTCGGGATCGAGCGGCCAGGTCAACCTCCCCTCGGCCGCGATCGCCGCGGCGCCGATCGCCTCGACCGCCGGCGGGGCGATCCCGCTAGCGATCGCGTGCGCAGCCGCGGCCTCGTACCGGAGCTCGCCGAGCCCGAGCACGGGAGCGACGGGCGCGAGCCGGTGCGGGATGTTCGCGGCGAGCTCGGCGGCGGCCACGAGGGCGACGTCGGCCAGCTCGGCGGGCACCCGCGCGAGCTCGGCGATCACCCGGGCCTCGGTGGCGACGTACGCGATGCGATCGACCACGACCTGGTGATCGTCGGTGGCCGCACCCGCGTTGGTCAGGATGCGGGCCGCCTCGACGGCCCGGTCGGCCACGGCGGAGGCGGCGGCGGCAAGGACTTCTCGATCGGCCATGCGCGGAGAGTAGATCGTCCGCTTGCGGCCATGACGCATCGCGCGGCACGGTCTCACCGTGGTTTGATGATGAAGCCCGGTCGCTCACCCCAGCCGGTCGAGGATCTGCGCGAGCTGCGGACCGTAGCCGCCACCGAACAGCACCGCGTGCGCGGCGAGCGGATAGAGCTGCCAGAGCCCGACGCGCTCACGCCAGCCCGCCGCGAGCGGCGCCACCTCCTCGTACGCCGCGATCAGCGTGCTCGAGACGCCGCCGAACAGCGCGAGCATCGCCAGATCGACCTCGCGATGGCCGCCGTACACGGCGGGATCGATCAGCACCGGCGCGCCGTCGACGGCGACGACGTTGCCCCACCACAGATCACCGTGCAGCCGCGCGGGCGGCTCGTCGGGGCCGAACCGATCGCGGCGCGCGAGCAGCGCATCGAGCCGCGCACGCACGTCCGGCATCCGGCCGCGCGCATGCGCCGCGATCGCGAGCGGGCGGACACGCTGCTCGATCCAGAACGCCGGGCCGTCGAGGGTGAGCGTGTTGTCCTGCACGAACGTGGCGAGATAGCTCGAGCGTGCGAGCCCGAACGTCGGCGCGCCGATGGCGTGCAGCCGCGCGAGCCCGCGCCCGAGGGCCGCGTCGA
>JAGSPR010000355.1 GCA_018262455.1 Deltaproteobacteria bacterium
GCGTGGGAGGACTTCGCGGGGGTGGGGCGCGGCGCATCGGGACACAGCCGGGAGAGCACCGCGCGCCACGTGATCGTCGGCTTTCGCTGCGCCGCAGACGCGCGATGACGACGGTGACGCCACGGATCCTGATCCACGGCGGCGCCGGTAGCGTCGCGCTCGAGCGTCACGATCGGCTGCGGGCAGGCGTGCGGGCTGCGGCCGCGACAGGTCACGCCATCCTCGCGCGCGGCGGCAGCGCGCTCGACGCGGTGGTCGCGGCGGTGCGTGCGCTCGAGGATGACGCCGAGTTCAATGCGGGGCTGGGCTCGGCCCTCACGCGGGACGGGACCGTCGAGACCGATGCGTCGGTGATGGACGGCGCGACCCACCGGGTCGGCGGGGTCGCGGCGGTCCCAAACCTCGGAATGGCGATCGCGCTCGCGCGGGCGGTGCTCGATGCCGGCGAGCACGTCCTGCTCGCAGGGCCTGCCGCGCTGCAGTTTGCAGCCGAGGTCGGGATCTCGCCCGCCGCACCCGGCGCGCTCGTCACCGAGCGGACGCGCACCCGGCTGGCTCAGCTGCTCGCGCCAACGCCGCCGCCGGTGAAAGCCGATGCCGGACCGGGCACGGTCGGGGCGGTCGCGCTCGACGACCAGGGACGGTTTGCCGCCGCGACCTCGACCGGCGGGACGTGGGGCAAGCGAGCGGGGCGCGTCGGCGACTCGCCGATCCCGGGGGCCGGGACCTGGGCCGATACGGCGTGCGCGATCTCGGCGACCGGCGATGGCGAGGCGATCTTGCGAGTCGCGCTCGCGCGCAGCATCGCCGCGCGGCTCGCCACCGGCGAGGCACTCGAGGCAGCCGTGCGCGCGAGCCTCGACGAGCTGCACCGGATGACCGGAGGTCACGCCGGGGTGATCGCGCTCGATCGCCACGGCTGGGTCGGCGTGCAGCATGGCCCGACGATGCCGATCGCGTGGATCGATGGCGAGCACCGCGGCGATACCATGGGTTCGTCGATCTGAGGCGGGGCGCGCCAGGATGGCGCACTAGCAACTCGGCGAGCCACCGCGACCGGGTGATACGGATGCGAAAACTGTCGAGAATCCGATGGCTTCGCGCGGCACCTACATCGGCCTACTAGTTGCTTGGACGCACTGCATCAATCGTTCGCTTAGAGGAGCTCTTGAGATGAAGAACCTGGTTCTCGCGGCCCTGCCGCTGCTCGCGACGTCGCTCCTGATCCCGGCCTGTAGCTCGCCCTCCACCGACGAGCTCGCGGGCGAGACGTCCGATGACGACGTGGTCGACGGTAAGGCCGACAGCGCTGTGGACGGCGCCTATACCTACTTCGAGCTCACGGCCGATCAGCGCAAGTGCGCCTCGCCGATCTGCGGTGGGTTCTTCCTTGATCGGTTGAACCGCACCACGACCCTCTGTCACGACCACGCCGCGCGCGCGGCCTGCTACACGCCGGTCCTCGACATGTCGGAGTCGGGGCTCTCGGATGCGTCGTACGACAAGCTCGTCGAGGCGGCCAACCAGTCGGCAGCGCCGGGCGTGCGCGCCATCGTGCGTGGCCGGTTCGCGTCGACCAACACCACGACCCCGCGACCCGAGCTGGGCCGCTTCATCGTGACCGAGGTCTGGCTGTCGCAGACCGAGGCCGTGTCCGACGGCGTGTTCGCCAAGGTCAAGGACGCCGGCATCCGCTGCATCGCCGCGCCGTGCCCGAGCATGCGCGAGAAGGGCCTCAACACCACCCGGAGCGCGATGATCGCCGAGGTCGACTACGCCGAGGCGGGCCTCGATGACGCCCAGCTCGAAGCCGTGGTCCAGGATCTGTTCACGCCGTCGGGCCTCATCATCGCGGGTGACCGCTTCACCGTCCACGAGGGCGGCCGGAAGGCCAAGGGGCGCACCGCGACCGCCGTGTTCCGCCGGCTCGCCGAGCCGGTCGAGGCAGCATGCTTCGTCGGTGGCTGCTCGGGCCAGATCTGCTCGGATCAGGAAGGTGTGATCTCGACCTGCGAGTTCCTTCCCGAGTACGCGTGCTACCAGACGGCGACCTGTGAGCGTCAGGCGGGCGGCGCGTGCGGCTGGACCGAGACCCCCGAGCTCGCGACCTGCCTCGGTCATTGAGTCCTGGTACCTACCAGGCGAGCAGGACCTTGCCGGTTGCCTGCTTGGTCTCGAGAAAGCTGTGTGCGGCCGAGACCTCGGTGGCCGGGAACACCTTGCCGACATGCGGCGCGAGGCCCATCGCCTCCACGCTGGTCATCGACTTCGTGAGCCGCGCGATCCACACCGGATCGCGCAGCACGTGCAGGGCGTTGAGCGCGAAGATGCCGGAGTTGGTATCGAACAGCTTGAGCACGCTGATCCGCGGCGTGCGCAGCGCGGCCATGCCGATGCGCAGGTAGTTGCGCTTGCCATCCTTCACGCCCGACGTCATGCCGATGCACACCATCCGGCCGGTGAGCCCCAGCCGTGCGCGCTGCCAGTTGATCTGGGCGCCGCCCGAGGCGTTGAGGATGAAGTCGAAGCCCGTGAGCATGCTCGCCGCGCGAAATTCCTCGACGGTGTAGGCCTTCGCGCCGAGGTCCTCGATGAAGCCCTTCTTGTGCGGGCTGGTGGTCAGGCTGGTGACCTCCGCGCCCGCGTGCCGGGCCATCTGGGTCGCGAGCACGCCGACGCCGCCGGTCCCGCATTCGATGAGCACGCGGTCGCCCTTGCGGACCCGCGCCATCTCGAACAGCGCGAGCTGCGCGGTGAAGTACGCCACCGGGAGCGCCGCCCCCGCCGCGAGATCGATCGACGCAGGGAGTCGGAACACCTGGCTCGCCGGCACGGTGACGTGCGACGCGTAGCCGCCGAAGTAGGTCCCGGCGATCACGGCGTCACCTAGCTGGAGATCGCGCACCTGCTTGCCGATCGCCGCGACCTTGCCGCTGACCTCGTAGCCGGGCACGAATGGCTTCTTCGGGGCATCCGGATAGAACCCGAGCCGCATCTGGATATCGGCGAAGTTGACGCCCGAGTACGCGACGTCGATCGCGACCTCGTCGTCCCCCGGCGTGCGCGGAGTGAGCTCCCGGCGCTTCAGGGTCGCGGCGGAACCGAACTTCTCGATGACGATGTCGTGGTGGCTCATGGGTGTCTCCAAAGTTTTCGAAGTGTCGAATCGATAGTGCAAGCGGAGCGGCGCGGCCGGAGCGCGGCGGATCAGCTGGCGACCGTGAGCGCCGCGCGGAGGTGCGCGAGGCCGTCGGGATCGACCGAGCAGATCAGCTGCTTGCCTTCGCGCTGGGTGTGGATGAGCCCGGCGTCGGCGAGCTCCTTCACGTGGTGCGACACCGTCGGTGCGCCGAGCTCGAGCCCGCCGAGCAGCTTCGCGAGGAAGCAGTCGTGGATCCGGCCCTTGGCGAGGTCGAGCTTGCTCTCCTCGAGCAGGTTCAGGAACAGCCGCAGGCGGTTGGGATTCGAGAGCGCCCGGAACATCCGCGCGAGGCGGTCGACGTCGTCCTTGGCCACGCGCCATCAATACGAAGGTTATCGAACTGTGTCAAGCGCTCGTTTGCGGGCTGGCCGGCACGTGGGCGAGGTATCGACGGACGCTCTGGCGGCCCCACTGGGCGCGCGTGTAGTCGAGCACGTGCGGCGGCACCGGGTCCCCGTTCGCGACCAGGCGCATGAGCATGAGCGCGAGGTCCGCGTCGGCGATGCACCACGCATCGAACAGGGCCGTCTTGCCCGGATGGATCACCGCGCTGGCGATGCGCACCAGCTCGTCGGCGTCGAGCTGGGCCTTCTCGGTGAGCGGCTTCGTCACCGGCTGGCCGAACACCGACGACGTGGGGCGCTCCTCGCGCAGCGCCATGAGGCTCGTGCGCAGGCACGACAGCAGCTGGCGGGCGCGCGCGCGCTCGCCCAGATCGGCCGGGAACAGCCGCGGATGATCCGGGAACGGGAACCGCTCGGCCAGGTACTCCGAGATCGCGAGCGACTCGCTGATCCCGAGCTCGCCGTGGACCAGGACCGGCACCTTGCCGAGCAGCGCCTTGGTGCGCAGCTCGAGGCGCTTGGCCGCGGTCATCGGCATCTGGACGACCTCGAGGGTGTACGGGAGCTGCTTCTCCTCGAGGGCGATCATCGCGTGGAACACCCACGGGCTCATCCACGTCGAATCAGCGTAGAGGGTGAGGTCGGACATCGGCGGAACGTACCGCGGTTCGGCGGGCATGCGTCGATTCCGCGCGGATGGAGATGACAGCTCGTCCACTGCCAGAGCACGCTTCGCGCGAGGCAGCCCATGATCTATCAAAGCATCACCGACCTGATCGGGCGCACCCCGATCGTTGCCATCAACCGGCTCGCGCCCGCTCACGTCTCGATGTACGTGAAGGTCGAGTACTTCAACCCGGGCGGCTCCGTGAAGGACCGGCTCGCGCTCGCGATCATCCAGGACGCCGAGCAGCGCGGAGTCCTCAAGCCCGGGCAGACCGTCGTCGAGGCGACCTCGGGCAATACCGGGATCGCGCTCGCGATGGTGTGCGCCGCGCGCGGTTATCCGTTCGTGGCGGTGATGGCCGAGTCGTTCTCCGTCGAGCGCCGCCAGATCATGCGTGGCTTCGGCGCGAAGGTCGTGCTGACGCCCGCCGCGGCGCGCGGCTCCGGGATGGTGAAGCGAGCCGCCGAGCTCGCGGAACAGCACGGCTGGTTCCTGGCGCGTCAGTTCGAGAACCCCGCGAACCCGGCGTACCACCGGCAGACCACCGGCCCCGAGATCCTGTCCGACTTCGCCGGCAAGCCGCTCGACTACTTCGTCACCGGCTGGGGCACGGGCGGCACGCTGACCGGCGCCGGCCAGGTGCTGAAGGCCGCGCGTCCCACCATCAAGGTCGTGGTGGCCGAGCCCCTCGAGGCGCAGCTGCTCGACGACAAGCCGTTCAAGCCGCACAAGGTCCAGGGCTGGGTCCCGGACTTCGTGCCGGCCGTGCTCGATCGCAGCGTCTACGACGCGCGGATGCCGGTCAGCGACGACGCGGCGATCTCGACCGCGCGCGCGTTGGCGCACCAGGAAGGCCTGTTCGTCGGGATCTCCTCGGGAGCGACGTTCGCGGCGGCGCTCGAGGTCGCGCGCGCTGCCCCCAAGGGCAGCGTCATCCTGGCGATGCTCCCCGACACCGGCGAGCGTTATCTTTCGACCCCGCTGTTCGAGGGCATCCAGCAGGGCACCGACGAGGTGGGCTGAGCGTCGGCGAGGCTAACGATCCTCGCGTTCGTGCGCCGCGCTGGCGGCCACGAGCAGCGCAGCGTTCTCGATCTTGTTCGGATCGAGGACGACCTTGCCGTCATGCGCGGCGCGCACCCACGGGCCCAGTACGACGAAATCGCCCGCAGCTTCGACGTACACGACGAGATGATCAGCCGCGACCCTGCGTACGGCTCCGATCTCTTCGCCGCCTTCCTCGAGGAACAACTGGTCTCCCACCTGGACTTGGAACGCCATGCCTGCAGCTTGCCACTTTCGGCGCGGCTGCCAACCGCACCGGCTAGCGGGGGCGTCGTCGACGAAGCAGGAGGCCGAGCACGCCGAGCCCCGCGAGCACGTTGCCGGCGCGCAGCGGGCCGGCATCGCAGCAGCCACCATCGCCGCCGTCATCGCTGCCCTGACACGAGGCGTTGTCGGGGACCACGGTCGGAAACGGCGTGCCGACGATGCCCGAGAACGCGACGTCATCGATCTCCCAGCCTGGGCCGCCCGCGGCGCCGTCGGTCCCGATCCTGAACCGGAGCTGGAACTGTCTGCCCGCGAGCTGGGTGCCGAAGTCGAGGGTGACGACGTCGGTGCCCGGATACGACGGGCTATCACCGGTGAACGCGGGGCTGCCGGCGAGCGGGTTGCCCGACTGATCGGTGAGCGGCGTCGCGCTGTAGCCCGGCGCGATCCCGAGCGTGGTGATGTCCGACCACGTCGCCAGGCCATCGACCGCATACTCGATGACACCACCATCGAACGCGGTGTCATCGCTGAACTCGAACGAGTAGCGATGGGTGAACGTCACGACGAGCGGGTCGCTGTCGCTGGCCCTGAGGATCGGCGAGGCGAGGCTCGTGTCGCTCGCGATCCCCAGATCGGCCCCGTGCCAGAGCCCGTCGAGCGCGGTCTCCTGCAGCGTGGTCCAGCCGGCCCCGTTCTCGTTCTGCGGCGTCCACACACTCGCGGCGGAATCGAACGAGTCGGTCGCGGAGCTCCCGAACACCTCGTCGACGTTCATCCGGATCTTGAACGGCGTGGTCAGCGTCGCGTCGCAGGATCCGGTCGCGGTGATCACGAGCGAGAGCTCGCCATCGACCGCCTCGGTGGCGGTGTCGTCGAGCTGGACGTCGAGCTCGAGCTCGATCGTGGTGTAGGGCGGCATGGTCGCGATCGGGGCCGGCTGCGAGACGATGGTGACGCCCGCGGTGGGCGAACCGAGCGTCACGTTGACGTCGGTGATCGTCTCAGGACCGGGGTTGGTGACCGGCACCCTGATCCGCGCGGTCTCGCCGTCATCGAGCACGCCGTCATCGTCGCAGCTGACGACCGAGTCAGTGAATGTCGTGGCGCCGACCACGGCCCGCCCGCGCACCTCCGTGCTCTCGACGATGCCGAGGAAGTCCGCGCTGTTCCGCGGCGGCGACACCGCACAGCTGCCGAGCCCGCGTCGTGCGAACGCGGCGGCCATCACCGCTTGATCGGCGGGGCTGCCGGCGAACGCGGCCGCGAGGATCGCGTCGCGGGTCTCCGTGGGCGTGCCGTCCTCGGGCGCCAGCAACAGCCCGGCCACGACATACTCCGCCATCTTCTGGCGGGTCTCGTCGAACGACGTGCCGGCGTGCTGCAACGCGACGTAGGCCTCCCACATCGCCGATGCCCACACCTCGCCGGCGTTGTGGACCTCGGCGTTGTTGCCGAACGCAAGGAACGGGTGCGTGGTCGGCAGCGCCTCCCCCGCGGCCATGTGACGGAACGACAGCGAGTTGACCGCCTGGTTCACGCTGTAGGGCGCGCGCCGGATCCCGAAGTACGCCGGATCGTCGGAGAAGCTTGGCGTGGTGTAGACGCTGAACGGATAGGCGCCGTCGAGGTCGTCGCCCTCGCGCGCCATCAACATCAGCGCCGAGAAGTCACCCCAGCCCTCGCTGAGCGCGCCGCACATCGTCGTGTTGCAGCTCTGGAGCCGATGGTGGAGGTAGTGACCGAACTCGTGGGCCA
>JAGSPR010000099.1 GCA_018262455.1 Deltaproteobacteria bacterium
CTGATCGATCAGCGGCTGCGGATGCTCGATCCGGACACCCATCGCGAACGGCTTGGCTTCGAGCCGGACGCCGGCGCGCTCGAGCACATCGTGGACGTCGCGCGCCGAGTGCCCGGTCGCGACGACCACTGCACGCCCGATCAGCTCGTCTCCGCCTGCGAGCCGGACCCCGATCGCGCGGCCGTCATGCACGACGAGCTCGACCACGCGCGCGCCGAACCGGACCTCGGAGCCGACGTGCTCGAGCCGCTCGCGCATCGCGGTGATGACCTTCGGCAGCTTGTTGGAGCCGATGTGCGGTCGGGCATCGAGCAGGATCTCGTGCGGTGCGCCGTGCACGGCGAGGATCTCGATGACGTCGCGGATGTCGCCGCGCTTGTGCGAGCGCGTGTAGAGCTTGCCGTCGGAGTACGTCCCGGCCCCGCCCTCCCCGTAGCAGTAGTTCGAATCGGGATCGACGTGGCCGTGCCGGGTGAGGCCCTTGAGGTCGCGGCGACGTGCCTGCACCGGCTTGCCGCGATCGACGATGATCGACTTGACGCCTGCCCGCGCGAGCTCGTACGCACAGAACAGCCCCGCCGGTCCTCCGCCCACGATCAGCACGGGCGCGCCGGAGACCTCTCGCGGGGGCGCCCCGCCGAGCTCGCCGGCGGTGACCGTTCCGACGACGATATGGAACCGCACGCGACCACGCCGCGCATCGATCGATCGCTTGCGGACCTCGAGCGCGGGCAACTCGTCCGCGGGGACCCCGAGCTGGGCGGCGAGGTGCTTGGCAAGCGAGGCCAGATCGTCGGGATCGTCGAGCCCGATCTCGACGCTGTAGTCCCGGTCCGGATCGAGCTGCATGTCGCGCGAATTCTAGCGGATGACCTCGCGCCGTACTACGTTCCGTACCATGCGCACAAAGCCGGTGGTCCTCCTGGTACTCGCCCTCGCGGCCTGTGGATCCAAGAAGCACGATGGAGGCGGTGGCAGTGGCAGTGGCTCGGCGGACACCAAGCCGGTGGCTGTCGAGAAGGCGATCTCCTGCCCACCGGGCGGCGTCATCAAGGATGGCGCGTGTGTCGTGGTGGTGACGCCCGAGAAACTCGCGGTCGTCGTTGCTCAGCAGACGCGGCTCGACGATCTCGCCAAGCTGCTCGACAAGATCGACACGGTCGCCGCGCCGATCGAGCTGCTCAACGCGTTCCGCAAGCTCGACGAATGGAAGACCCTCACCGCCAAGTTCGAGAAGCTCAAGACGGTCGACGAGGTCGTCACCCAGCTCGACGTCGGCGTGAAGACGCTGCGCATGTTCAAGGGCGGCCTCGGGGAGGCTTCGGGCCGGCTCGGGAACCTGAACCAGGAGCTCGGACGCCTGATGAAGGACACCGGCGCCAGCCGCAAGATCGAGGAGGTTCGCGCGCAGGTGTCGAGCGAGGTGCGGAGCACCGTCGAGCCACTGGCAGCGCAGGTGACCGACACGATCCAGAACGGACTGACGCCGCTGACGCTCAAGCTCGACGAGGTGTCGGCCGTGATCGAGCTGACCTGCGCCACGGCCAGGCTCAGCGGCGCCGGTCCCAGCACGAAGGAATTGTGCAAGCAGGCGCGAGACGTGTTCGCGAAGGGCATCGCCTATCTCGAGGATTTCAAGGCTCGCCCGGCGCAGGTGTTCGACGAGCTCGCGAAGAGCCTCGAGACCGAGCTCGATCAGCTGATCGATAGCCAGTCCAAGCAGCTGATCGACCTCGCCCAGACCAAGGTCAACCAGGCCCTGAACCTGCCCGCCGGCTCGGGGAGCGGTTCCGGATCCGCGAAGTAGCGGCCCTCTCGGGAATCGCGCGTTGAAGCGCGCCATGACGCTCACACGGAGGCGTGAACCGGCGTTCTCACGGCTGTCGGGGCAGGCTCGGTTCGTGGCTGCACGGCGCGGCACGCTCGGTGCACGGGCGGCGGACATGCGGCGTCTCGGTTGCTCGTTCGTCCTTGCCTTCGCGGCCTGCGGAGGTGCCCCTCATCGCGCGCACACGGCGTCCGAAGCCAGCGAGGCGGTGCCCGAGGACGACCACTGGGAGACCGTGACCGACCGCAAGCTCGTCCATGCCGAGCGCTGTGGCGTGGGCCCGTTCGAGGTCGTGTTTCCCGCGCGCCAGGACACGTGGGGCCGCCGCGTCGTCATGCTGATCCACGGGCCGCGCAAGCTCAAGGTCGCCAGCCGGTTCGACGGCATCGCGGCGGGGACCACCGATCGCATGACCTGGCAAACCGGCCTGGGCTTCCCCACGGAGCCGGAGGGCGATCACTCGCGCTGCCGCAGCCCGACTGGGCCCGAGCTGAGTCGATCTGTTTCGGTCCGCCGCGAAGCAAGGATCGAAACTTCCTCACAGCGAGGGTCCCCCTTGTGGGGGGCCCCACCGATCGGGGGGAACCCTGCCGGCGTGCCGGTAGGGGGGCGGAGCCCTGGAGCGATCGCGGCGGTTGTTCCGGTGACCACGCGGCCCGGCGGCCCGACGAAGCCGGGCAAACCGAGCAAGCCTGGCAAGGTGGTGGTCGGCAAGCCACCCGGCGAGCCTGCTCCTCCGGCTCGCCGCTACGCGTCGGATCTCACCAGCGCCGAGCTGGCCACGTTGCAGGTCTACACGGGCGACATTGTCGGGATGCCCAAGCCGCAGGCGGCCGCGTACGGATGGTTGCCCCGGGGCAATCCGCTGTACTACGCCGACGAGTACTGGACGAGCCGATCGACGACGAGCAGTGGAACGGACTCGATCCGGATCCGGTTCTGGTTCGAGGAGCCGGCCGATCTCGAGGGTGTGGTCTTCGAGTTCCTCGATCAGCAGCTCACCCCGGATCTACCGATCGCGGAGTACCAGCCGCGATTCGAAGCGCGCGTCCAGGCCGCGAACGCTCGCCGCGAGGCCAGCCGGCCGCCGCCGCCGGCGTGCAAGACGTGCGCACAGGACGAGCTGAACGCACGCGTGCTGCGGTGCAACGCCGACGAGAGCCGCGACGAGTGCACGATCTTCCACCGCCGCGGTGACCGCATGCCGCCGCCGCGCAAGCCCGAGATCCAGCCGCGGGCTCCCGGTCCTGGCGTCGACTGGATCGCGGGCTACTGGATGTGGAGCGAGGATCTCGTGGACTTCGTGTGGATCGAGGGCACGTACGTGGTGCGTGCACCGGTCGTCGCCGCGGCGCCCCCCGAGCCGACGCCTCTCCCGGCGCCGGTCGCGATCCCCGCGCCGCCGCCGGCGCCCACGCCGCCGCCGGTCACGGTCGTGGCACCCGAGCCCATCGTCGAACCCCCGCGCGAGGTCAGCGTCAGCCTGCCGCCCGCACCGGCCGCCCGCGTCGAGGTGATCGCGCCGCCGCCGCCGCTCACCGGCGCACTGTGGATTCCCGGGCACTGGGAGCTCCTCGGCGCGACGTGGCGATGGTCGCCGGGGCGCTGGGTGCAACCGCCGCGCGCCGGCGAGCGGTTCCGTGCGCCGGCGATCCAGCTCCGCGGCAAGGTGCGCGTCTACCTGCCCGGGCGCTGGATCCGCGTGCGGTGATCGGGCTCCGTCGTCACGGATCGGAGGCGTCCCAGAAGTCGACCTCGGCCTGGACGATCGAGGACAGATCCTCGCCGCCGCCACCCTTGACGACCCACAGGTAGTCGGTGAAGAAGTTGTTGCGCGTGCGGGTGACGCCGTGGTGCGGCTCGTCCGCGAGGATCTGCTCCGGCTTGAGCGCCGTACCACCGTGCTGGTGGCAACCGATGCAGTTGGTGGAGGCGTTGCTCTTGCCCTGTTCGAGGTAGGGATTCGAGCACCAGCTCGGCGCACCGACGCCGCCGTGCACCGCGGCCAGGGCATCGCCGAGCGAGCCCGACGCACCGCCGCGCGGATCGGGATCGCGCTCGACGTAGCTCGACGACACGCACATCTTGTAGTTCCGCCACGGCCCGGGCAGCGCCGCGATCGACGCCGGGCGATCGGCGCCGAAGTCGGTGTCGGGCTGCGGCGACCACCACAGCGTGATCCACATCCAGTGGTCGAGCTCCTTGGACATCACGTGGAGCGCCGGCATGCGGAAGCTCGCGCCGGTCGGCAGGGTCACCGTGTAGATGCTCGCGGCCTGCGGATCGGCGGCGCCATCGGCGTTCCAGATCGCGTCGCCCGCGAGCCGCGACGTCATGCGCGCGCCGCTGGTGTCGAAGATCGGCAGCAGCTCGCCCGGGAGCTGGCGTCGCCATTCGGCCTTGACGACCACCCCGTCGCGGGGAAGCTCGCCCCCGAGGCAGGCGGGATCGCGGACGTCCTGTTCGAGGTACTCGACCTCGACGTCGACGTGCCCTGGCTGCGCGCCGAACCCTGCGCCGAACAGGCCGACATACACGGGCCCGTCGCCGGCGGTGCTGCACTCCTCGTTGCTCGAGTCCCCGCTCGAGCGACAATCGAACAGCTCGGTGGTGGGCGGGGCGCCGCGGCGGACGTAGAGGTCGGCATCGCCTTGCCCGTGCGAGCGGACGTGGACCGGACCGTCACCCGCCTGGAACGGGCCGAGCACGCGGAACCCGCACTGCGCGAGCTCGACAGCCTCGGTCTGGGTCACCGCGCGAGGCTCGCGCATCGGATCGGTCACGAACGGATCGGGATCGGCGGCGAGCCGGCAGGCGTACTGCTTGGCGTAGCTCTCGACGAGGTGGCCCATCGCGCCGGGGCTGTAGCCGACCCGGGAGACGCCGCCCACGCCATCGGCCTTGCCCTGCGTGTCGATCGCGGCGAGGTATTCGAGGTAGCGCTGCTCCGGCCACGCGGGATCCTGGTCGAGCGCCTGCGCGTTCCACGCGAACCCGGCCGTGGCGTCGATCGGCGCGCGCGCCGCGCGGCCCGCGACGCCGAGGTCGCGGTAGAGCTTCTTGAACACGCGCTCGAAGTCGTCGCGCGCGTACCAGGTGTGCCACGCGGGGACGACGGGCTGCGTGCCGCCGAAGCTGGGAGCGAGCTTGGGTTCGCCGAGCGGGACCGGTTGCAGCACGCGTCCGACGATCTGCCAGGCAGCCTGACGGCGCGCGGCGATCGACGCTTCGAGCTCGCCATCGCGGGCCGCGAGCCCGAGATCCGGGGCGTACGGCGCGGCCAGGCCGATGACCTTGCGGTCCTCGACGGTGGCGGCGCTGCTCGCGGTGCCGAGCTGACACTGCGCGGTCTTGTCGATCGCGTTGTCACCGCAGGCCGCGGCACCGGTTGCGGCAACGACGAGGAACGGCACGACACGCACGGGCAGCCAGTCTAGCATCGCCACTCCACCGCCTCGTGGCTAATCGAGATCGCGCCCCGTGAGGTCGACGACGATCTTCTGGGTCGACCGCGCCGGATCGTCCGCCCGCCGGCTCGCTTGCGCGCGACGTTCCCGACGTTCATCGAGCCGGCCGATCGCGTCGATCGCCACCAGGACGACGACGATCACGAGTACGATCAACGCTGCGTCCATCTCCGAGGATGTAGCCGATCGAACGGCAGGGAGTTGCACCGTTCACGCGATTCTCACGTGCCCGGAGGTCCACGAGGTCCCCGACCTCAGTCACGCTGACCGAGGTCGACGGTGATGGTCAGCGTCGGAGTCTGGCTCTTGGCGAGGGTCTCCTCGTCGACACGCCGGAACTCGGTCCACCAGTGCTGCGCAGCCGACTCGTCCCAGTCGTTGGTGGCGGGCAACGCGCGCAGGGCGGTGGCCATCTCGAGAGCGCTGGCGAACCGCGCTTCTGGCCGCTTCTCGAGACACCTCATGAGGATGGCCTCGAGCTCCGGTGGGACGTGGATCGCGGGGAGCTTGGAGGGCGGCGTCGGTGTCGCGGTCACGTGCTGGATGCAGATCTCGATGGACGTCTTGCCTTCGAACACCCGGCGCCCGGTGAGCAAGTAGTAGCCGACCGCCCCGAGCGCGTAGAGATCGGCCGTGGCGCCGATGGTGTCGGGAGCGGTGATGGCCTCGGGTGCGACGTACGCGGGCGTGCCGAGGATCACCTGGCTCGAGTTGCCGGCCTCCGAGGTGATCTCCTTGACCAGCCCGAAGTCGACGACCTTCGCGACATCGGGCATGCCGCCGCGCTCGCACAGGATGATGTTGGCCGGCTTGATGTCGCGGTGGATAATGTTGTTTTGGTGCGCCTCCTGGAGGGCACCGCAGACCTGGATCAGGATGTGCGCGACGCGTCCGGCTGGCTGCTGGCCGTGCCTGCGCACCAGGAGCTCGAGGTCGATACCACCTCCGAGGTACTCCATCGCGTAATAGAACACGCCGTCGGGGCTGCGACCGTAGTCGTAGACCGCGACGGTGTTGGGGTGCGTGAGCTGGCTCATGTGGCGAACCTCGCGCTCGAACCTCTCGAGGTTGTCGATGCCGACCCGGTCGGGCAGCAGCAGCTTCACCGCGGTGGGCCGGCGCAGCATGATGTGGTGCGCGCGATAGACCGCGCCCATCCCACCCTCGCCGATCTTGCGCTCGAGCGTGTACTGGCCCATCTGCACGGCGGCGTTGACCTGGCGGCGGAGCCCGTAGATCACGCGAGATCCGGTGGTCGCGAGCAGCACCGCGACGCCGCTCAGCACCGTGGCCCCGACGAAGAACACCGGCCCGGGTGCGCCGACGGTGACGAAGATCGAGAGCACCAGGGCCGCGCAGACCATCGGGGAAAGCGTCGCGATCGCGGTCAGGGCGGTCCACCGCCCGCTGCTCGGGATGATGATCGCGCGGGTCGACACGGTGAACGACGCGTACATGAAGCAGGTGTAGTGCGCGGGCGGGAAGTCGTAGGCGAGCAGCGTGACCGAGGCGAGCACGGCCCCGCAGCCGGCCGCGAAGAACAGGTCGAGCGCGTAGAGCTTGCCGGCGCTGAGGCGCTGCCGGAGGAGTATCGCGCGCCAGATGACGGCGATCCCTGCCAGCGAGCCGGTCCCGATGACGTAGATCGCGCTCTGATAGACCGGCCGGATCTCGGGATAAAGCAGCTCGTAGAGCACCCACTGCGCCGCGACCAGGATCAGGTATGCCCAGAACATGAACTTCCAGAGCACCGTCAGCCGGCCCTGGAAGTTCGCGCGCGACTCCTCCTCGGTGGTCGCCCCGGCGAGCAGGCGCATCATCCGTCGGCTCGTTCCCGGATCCACCACGACGTCCACCTTCCACCGAATCTTGCCCGAAAACGACGAAGTTCACGCGCGCTTCACGCACGCGTGAACCTCACCGGCAGCCGAACTACAGGCTCAGCGCGGCATCGCTCGCCACCGCGTACTCCTTGTCCGTGTTCTGGTCGCGGACGAGGAAGTAGAACCAGCCATCCGACCGGAAGTGCGGGTAGAGCGCGTACTGGCCGGCCTGCATCGTGGTGACGCGGGTGCGAGCGCCGGTGACGAGATCGACGATCTCGATGTTCGAGCTGCCCTTCTGGAGGATCTCCTGGAACTTCGGGTCGCTCGCCGAGGCGAACCCGAGGTCGGCGAAGTCAGCCGGGCCGACGTAGTGGTGGGTCACGAAGAACCGCTCGTCGAACGAGATCGACGGCTTCGCGCCCTGGGTGCAGTAGCGGGCGACCTCGGTCGTCGAGATGTCGTACGAGCCGCCACTCGGCGTCGTGGTGACCTTGCGCAGCACGTAGCCGAGCTGCTGAGTCTCGTTCCCGAACCGGCTGATCACGAGCTTGGTCGACGGCGAGAGCACGCTGTCACCCTCGAACGGGCTGAGCGACGTCACCGGCGGCTTGCCGACGTAGCGCGTGCCGTCGAAGATCATCGGCGTCAGCTTGAGCGACGCGGTCTTCGCGAACCCGGCGTTCGGATCTTCGTTGACCGCGCCGCTCGGGTTGTCGCTCGTGAACTGGCTGTTGATGACGAAGTAGTCACCGCCACCGAGGCCCTGGCCGAGGTGCTGATAGAGCGACACGCTCTCGACCGAGCTGCACTGCGTCTCGCTGAACGAGATCCGATCCGGGTTCGACGTCAGGAGGCCCATCGTGCAGAACCCCGCACCGATCGGGGTGCCCTGGAACACCCAGGCGCGGTTGTCGGGGAAGAAGCCGGGGTCGTACGCGGCGTCGACCTGGATGTCCTTGTTCGACTGGAGGTCGCTGATCACCGAGCCGTTGCCGGTCGAGCCGTTCGCGACGAACCGGCCGTCGGGCGAGCTGCGCATCCAGTAGTAGGTGTCGAAGTCAAGCTCCTTGAGGATGCGGAGCGTGCCCGCCTTGGTCCACCCGGTCGCGTAGCTCTTGCTGGTGGCGTTCGGCAGCGTCGTCAGGCAGCTGCGTGGATCGGTCGAGCCGCCGCAGCCGAACATGTTGAGGCCCGCGCTGCGATTGACCGCGGACCAGCCCTGCGTCGCCATGTCGCTCGCGTGCGTCGCCACGGCTGGAAAGATCGAAGGCGTGCACGAGGTGGGGCCGGTGTCCGGGGCGATGTACGTCGACAACCGCGGCAGGCCACGCGCGAACCACTCGGCGACGATGTCGAAGTCGCCCTGCGCGAGCTTCGGGTGGTTGCCCTTCGGCATCGACACGCGATTCTTGAACCTGCCGTAGTTGAGCGCCCAGGTGTCGGCGGTGTTGGTGCCCTCGCCTGCCGGGAACGCCTGCTTGAAGGTGTCCTGGAACCACCCGAGGTGGGAGGCGGCGGCGTAGATGCCGAGGCGGCTCGGCGCGAACGCCGAGGCGACGTTGCCCGGCTCGAGCCGCATGCAGTCGACGATCTCCTTGGCCGGCAGCGTCGCGGTGCCCGGCTCCTGGTAGTTGACCACCAGGTTGAACTTGGCCGCCGTGAAGCCGTTCACGGCGACGTAGAACTTCGCCGGGCCGGCCGCATTGAACTGCATCGGCGTGCACGCCTCTTCGGCCACGCCGGTGT
Organism: Deltaproteobacteria bacterium; assembly: GCA_018262455.1. The sequence goes on from JAGSPR010000099.1 coordinate 8,868, forward strand.
ACGGGCGGCAGTCGTAGACGTCCACGGTCGCGGCCTCGCCGCGCTTGACGTAGAGGTCGGCGTCACCGGTGCCGGTCATGTGGACCTCGATGTGGCCGCCCGCGGCGACGTCGAACGGGCCGAACTCCTTGAGCTCGTCCTTGCCGACCTCCTGGTCGTCGAACTTCTGCTCGCGGGCCTCGCCCCCGCCGGTCGCGTCGAGGCACGAGGCGAGCGCGATGTCGGTCTTGGCCTGCCAGTCGCGCAGCGTCGACTCGTTCGGGGCATGGCACTCGGCGCACACCGCCGACGGCGTGGTCTTGTTCATGCCGATCAGGATGGTGGCCTGCTGGGCGAGCTCGTCATCGGGGAGGGCCACCGGGTTGCGCAGCTTGCCCGTGCCGCCGGTGTCACCACCGGGCGAGCTCGGGATGTCACGCCACACGCAGGCGGCGTTCGACGGGTTGTCGCCGCACTCCATGATGAAGTCGAGCGCCTTCTTGAACTCGGAGGTGGTCCACATCGCGTCGGAGGTGAAGTTCACGTCCGTCGGCATCCAGTACTTGAGGTGCGACTCGCGATACTTCTCGGTCGTGATGTTGGTCCACGACGAGTCGGTGCCGTCGAGCCGCTTGAGCCAGTCGTCGGTCCACCGGCCATCGCCCATGCGGTGGCACTTGAGGCACGCGTTGGCCTCGACCGACACCAGCTGCTTGGGCATCGTCCAGCCCTGACCCTGGAGGTTGATGAGCGCGTACGGCGTGTCGTTGGCTCCGATCGAGAGATCCGGATCGACGCCCATCTTCGGGACGATCGGGCGGCCGTTCGCGTCCTTGGCGCCGTCGATCCATGGCGAGTGGATGAACGGATCGGCATCGTGACAGCTCGCGCACTCGATGCCGCTGCCACGACCGCCGTGCACGCCGCTCCACAGGTTCTGTGACTTCTCCTTGTCGGCGGGGTGCGGGATCGTGGCGCCGTCGGTCTTCGAGTACAGCGCGTTCTGGAAGAAGCAGGTCTTCCCGGTGAACGGGTTGTGCCCGACCATCGCGATGTCGTTGTACTGGTTCGAGGTGTAGCCGCCGATGCTCTTGCGGCAGAGCAGCACCCACCGGGTGCCTTGATCGTTGGTGCGCGAGGCGACGCGCGGGCCGGCCTCGCACAGCGAGTAGATGTACTGCGGGTTATCGCAGGCAGGCAGCGTGCCCTCCTGCGGTGCGTTGATGGTCCCGTCGGCCGCGGTCGCGGTCATCGGGATCGGCGTGGACTCGAGGCAGTCGTACGTCGAGTACACGCCGTCGGCCTGCTTCTCGAAGAACGGGATCTCGCCGAGCTCGTTGACGCAGCGCTCGCCATACTCGAGCGGGCTGTTGATGCGGACCTCACCGCTCGGGCCATCGGCCTTGCCGCCGATCCCTTCCTTGCGGGCTGCGTCCCAGGCCTGGAACAGGTCGCGCTCGACCTTCGCGACGACCTTGCTGCCGTCCATCAGGCAGACGTCGATGATCGAGTCGGTGCCGTTGGCGAGATCCGCGAGCATCGCGGCCGTCGGCTCGCCACCCCACTCGGGGCCGTAGAACGGCTGGGTCAGCTTGGGCTCGACGTACGGCCCATCGATCCGGGATCCCGCGGCGCCATCGACCGCCGCGATCTGCTGGGACAGCTGGCTGCAATCCAGCGTACCGAACTTACCGCGACGCGCCTGTACGTAGAGCGTCTCGCTGCTCTGGATGTCACGTGACATCTCGACCACCACCCGCCCGTTGGCGTGGTTGAAGATCGGGGTGACGGAGAAGTCGTCGCCGCTACATCCAGCTCCAAGTAGTCCGAAGGCCAGGATGGCCAGTCGAGTTGCCGCGTGGTTCCGCATGTCCGGTGCTGTAGGCAACATCAGCGCCATCTTGGCCCCCAGTGATCACGGTGCTCTGGAGAGCGTGGCTACTCGAGTAGCTGGCAACTGCAGCGAGCATCGAGCCAATCATTAGCAGAGGTTACGTTGCCTCCAGCTTTGCTTCTGTCGCTGACAGAGGCTCCGGGCCGTTCAGCTACCCGGAGCGAACGCGCCGATCGGGATGTCCAGCATCGAACGATCCTCGCGCCCGATCATCTGCGCCTTCGAGGCGACCGACGGCAGCACGTTGCACGCGAAGTACTGCGCCGCGTAGCGCTTGCCCTCGTAGAACGCGCGATCCGGATGATCGGCAGCCAGCCTGGCGCTCGCGGCCTCTGCGATCACGGCCTGCTCGAGGAGCAGCCAGCCGACCACGGTCTCCGACATCATCTCGAGGAAGCGGTTGGCGACGGTGGGCACCATCTCCATCTTGCCGCCGCCGAACCACTGCATGAACTTGCCACCGGTTGCGGTCAACGCCTCCATCGCCTGCGCGAGGATCGCGACGGATTCCTTGAGGGTTACGTGGTCCTTGTTCGCGGCGATGAACGTCGCGACGTCCTTGCCGAACGCCTGGACGTTCGCGCCGCCGCTTTGCATCAGCTTGCGGCCGACGAGATCCATCGCCTGGATGTGGTTGGTGCCCTCGTAGATCGAGAAGATCTTCGCGTCGCGGCAGTACTGCTCCACCGGCCAGTCCTTGAGATACCCGGCGCCCCCGTAGACCTGGATGGCGGTCGCGCAGATCGAGAACGCCTGATCGCTGCCATAGGCCTTGACCAGCGGGACCAGCAGATCGACCTGGCCGTTGTGGTACTCGAGCTGCGCCTTGTCACCACCGGTGCGCACGAGCGCGTTCGCGCGATCGAGGTGCATCGTGAGCTTCACGGCGAGCGCACGGATGCCTTCGACGCGCGCCTTCATGTCGAGCAGCATCCGCCGGACGTCGGGGTGCTCGATGATCGGGACGCGCGGCGCGGTCGCATCCTTCCACTGCTTGATCGAGCTGCCCTGCTTGCGATCCTTGGCGTACTCGAGCGCGTTCAGGTAGGCCGACGACGCGATCGCGAGGCCCTGCAGGCCGACGCCGATCCGCGCGAAGTTCATCAGGTGGAACATCTGCGACATGCCGCGATGCTCGACGGTGCCGATCAGCTCGCCGATGCACGCGTCGTTGTCACCGAACACGAGCTGCGCGGTCGAGCTGCCCTTGATGCCCATCTTGTGCTCGAGGCCCGCGACCGCGACGTCGTTCGGCGTGCCGTCGACGCGCAGCTTCGGGACGATGAACAGCGACAGCCCCTTGGTCCCGGCCGGCGCATCCGGCGTGCGCGCGAGCACCATGTGGATGATGTTGGCGGTCAGGTCCTGATCGCCGCCGGAGATGAAGATCTTGGTGCCCTTGATGTCGTACTTGCCGTCGCCGCGGCGCTTCGCCTGCGTGCTCGCGCTCCCGACGTCGGAGCCGGCCTGCGGCTCGGTGAGGCACATCGTGCCGGCCCACTTGCCGTTGAACATGTTCGGCACGTAGGTCGCCTGCTGCTCCGGCGTGCCGAACGTCAGGATGACCTCCGCAGCGCCCTGGGTCAGCGCGGGGTACATGTTGAACGAGGTGTTCGATCCACACATGAACTCGTCGACCATCATCGCGAGCGTGAACGGCCCGGCCTGGCCGCCGTGCTTCTCGTCGACGGCGAGCGTGCGCCAGCCGGCCTCGAACAACGCCTTCCAGGTCTCCTTGAATCCGCGCGGCACGCGGACCTGTCCGTCCTCGATCCGGCAGCCTTCGTCGTCACCGCTGGCGTTGATCGGGCCCATGTGCTTCTGCGCCCAGCCATAGGCTTCCTCGAGCACCGCGATCACCTCGTCGCGGCCCCAGTTTGGAAACGGCTCCTTGCCGAGCAGCTCGTCGAGCTTGAACTGCTCGAACAGCAGGAACGAGAGGTCCCGGAGGTTTGCCTTGTAGTAGTTCTGGTTCTTCGACATCGCGGAGGCCTCCCAGTGATGAATGAACAGTCATTCATTTTATGGCCGGAATAACGCTTCGCGTCAACCGGGCCCCCGACCGGTTTGCCGCCGCTGACTGCGCGTCCCGGGAGCTTTTTTCCGCTCCCGGTCCTGCATGCAAGGCCGGGTTCCATCGATGCTAGGGAGATGCATCGACTGTCTCTCCTCCTGTCCCTGCTCGTGCTCGCCACGCCGTCGCTCGCCGGAGCCGACGACATCGGGGCCGATCCCAACGACGCCGGCAAGGTCACCGCGATCCGCAAGGGCGTCAAGGAGCTCGACCTCGGCGGGATCTTCGTCCTCAGCTACGACAAGTCCGGCGGCCAGTCGAACACGCGGATGTCGACCCTCGGCGGCGCCGGCTTCCAGTTCTTCATCAACGACAACTTCTCGGCCGGCGCGAACTTCCTGTTCAACTACGATCGCGTCAGCTCGGACGAGCACTCGACCGCGTTCGGCGGCACGGCGTTCGCGTCGTTCCACGTCCGGCTCGGGCTCGGCGCGTTCTTGCGCCCCACGTTCGGCGCCGGCGCGCTGTTCGGCACCCGCGAGATCGGCAGCGGCACCACGATCACGCAGCTCACCCAGACCGCGCTGCTGGTCCGTGTTGGCCTCCCGTTCGCGTACTTCCCGAGCCGGCGCGTGGTGCTCCAGGCGGGCCCCGAGATCAACGTCTCGATCGGCAACTTCAAGCCCGACGTGGGGGACTCGCAGTCGTTCACGTCGATCGCGGGCGGCTTCGGCGTCGGCGTCGGCTACGCGTTCTGAGCGAGCACACCGAGGGGCGACACGCAGAGAATTCGCCGGTGGCGATCGTGATCAGTGACGGCTCAAGATCACGCCGGTCATCGGGCCCGGGTACGCAAATAGATCGCCGCCGACAGCATAGGTCGTGCCATGCCCGTCGCCCCAAACCCCGTGCAGGAACGGAGCAGGATCCAGCTTGGGTAGCCTGGGTTGGACCAGCGAGCCATCGCGGCCAAGCTCGATGACGACCGACTCGGGCCCCACGGCGATGGTCGGGCCTTCCAAGGACGTGAAGACACCGTTGAGGCCGGATCCGATCGGCCCCTCGTTGACCTGGCTCCACGCCTGTCCGTCGAAGTGCAGGATCTCTCCGGTGCCGCTCCCACCGACCGCATAGGCATCGTCTGCGCCACGCCCCCAGGTGGCGAACAGGGACGCGCTGGTGGGGACCGGGTCTCGGCGCCATTGGACCCCGTTCCACCGCAACACCGCACCGCCGCCTCCCACCAGCATGACGTCGTCGGACGCGAACCCGTGCGCCTTGAACAGAACGTTCGGTGCGAGGTCGGCGGGCAGATCGACGACGTGGAACGACCCACGCGCGCCGCGCAGCACGACCGCCGATCCGGCAGGGCCGCTGAGGCCACCACCGACGATCCAGACATCCTCGCCGGAGGCACCCCACAAGCCGTACAGCGGGAGGTCGGTGCCCGACTCCACCGTCACCCACGTCTTGCCATCGTAGTGAAGGATGAGGCCATGTTCTCCGACGGCGTAGACGTCGGAGTCGGTGAACCCATACACCGAGAACAAGAGCGACGTGGACGAGACGTCGAACGGAGTCCAGCCGGTACCGTCGCCGTGCAACACGAGCGAGCGATCGGTCTGGCCTCCGACGACCCACACATCGCTGGGGCCGCTGCCCCACACGCCGAGCAGCCCGCCGGCGGTCGTGGCGTGATCGAGCGTCCAGCGATCGTCGCGGTCGATCGCGGTGTCCATGCCACCGCAGCCTGCCGCGAGGACTGCACCGAGCATCAAGGAGCTGATTCTCATCGCGTCCGTTCCTTCCGGCGTTGCGCCGAGATCCCGAGCCGTTTCATCTTGCTGCGCAGCGTCGAAGGCGGCACGCCGAGAATCTGCGCGGCACCATGCGCACCTTCGACGATCCCGTTGTGCACCTGCAACACCTGCTCGATGTAGGCACGCTCGTGCTCGTCGAGTGTGGACCAGCGCTGTGCTGCAATCCCTGCACGTGCGGCCGCCGGCGCACGGTTCACCGCCTCCGGCGAAGCTCCGAGCTCGTACAGTCCGAGCTCGTCGGCTTCTTCGAGAATCGTTGCCCTGTGCAAGACGCTCTCGAGCTCGCGGATGTTTCCGGGCCAGGGATAGGCGCGGACCCGCGCACATGCTGCCGATGAGAGCACACGGACGCGACCTTCGGTCGCTTGGATGCGAGCGAGGATCGCACCCACGAGCACCTCGAGGTCTTCGCTGCGATCGCGAAGCGGTGGCACGTGCAACGGGACGACGCTCAGCCGGAAGAACAGGTCCTCCCGGAACTCGCGGCCCTGGATGGCGGCACGTAGATCCCGACTCGTGGCGGCGATGATACGGATGTTCGCTTCGATGGTCCGCCCGCCACCCACGCGCTCGAAGCAACGATCATGGAGGACCCGCAGGAGCTTTGCCTGGATAGCGAGAGGCGCCTCGCTGATCTCGTCGAGGAAGATCGTGCCGCCTTCCGCGCTCTCGAACCGGCCGATGCGTCCGGCTGACGCGCCGGTGAACGCACCGCGTTCGTACCCGAACAGCTCCGATTCGATCAGCGTCGGGGCCAGATCGGCCAGATGTACCGTCACGAACGGAGCCGCCGAGCGCGCGCTCCAGTCGTGCAAGGCACGCGCGAGGGCCGTCTTGCCGACACCGGTCTCCCCGGTGATGAGGACGGCGGCGTCGCTACGCGCCGCGCGACGAGCCGCGGCGAGCAGGGTCCGGAACCCCGGACTGGACCCGAGGAGATCATTCGAGCGAGCGCGCGACTTCGCTGGACCGCTCACCTCGCCCGGAATGACCTCCGGAACAACCCGCGGGGCAACGAGCGCCTGCTCCGCCGCGTAAAACGCAGGACCCACGATCGCTGCGAGGTCCTCCATCCGTTGCAGCATGTCCGCGGTGCAAGCCCCCGCGATCCGCGAACCGGCGTTCATGGCACCGATGACTCGCGTCCCGATCTTCACAGGCACCGAGACCGTGGAGCGAATGCCGTCGTGGGAGGCGTGCCCGAAGGTGATGTTCGGATCGACTCTCACATCGGCAACCACCCGGCCCACCCCCTCTCGCACGACCTGTCCCACCGGAGTGCCCTCGACCCGAACGCGAGGCAGGGCTCCGTGGGGGTTGTCTGCGACCGGGAGGATGCGGTGGATGCGCAGCCACTCGCCCTCCGGTTCGAGGAAGACGATGGAGACGCGATCCTTGACGGGAAGCCACCGCGCGAGGCCGATTGCCAGCACCGCGCGCAATTGCTCCAGGTCCGCGCATGCCGACATCCGGCGCGGCAGCTCGAGGAGAGCGTCCGCGTCGTGGCGCTCGCACGCTGTTGCGAGGCTCCCTCGATCCAGTGTCATGGCTCCAATCATGCGGGAAGACCCGATCCGGGGACAAGCATGTAGGGAACGAGCCGATCGTCATCCGAGCAACCTCACGCCACGACATATCGCGGCGGCTCTTCATCGGCGCGCCCGGGCGCCGCCCCCGCCGCGCGAGGCCGGCGGTGATCGAACCGCAGGTCATTGACTTGCGTAGCAATCGGTTGCCGGTGCCGGCGCTGGTCGCTGGCACGAATGCTGCGGTCGAGGGTCGCAATGGGAAGCAACGCATCATTCATGACCACGGCGCGCGCGCACGTCACCTCGATCGTCGCGCTGCTGCTTGGTCCAGCATGTTCGTCGTCGGAACCGGTCTACGAGCCGTGGGAGCTGGAGACGCTCACCGGCGACCGCGGGTTCTCGCTTCGCGTTCCCGAGTTCGAGGTCCCGAGCGGCCGCGAGAGTCAAAACTGCTACTTCGTGCGGGTGCCTGACATCGCGGGCGGCCGCGATCTGTGGATCAACCGCATCGCGGTCGGGATCAATCCGGGAAGTCATCACGTCAACGTGTTCCGCGTGAAGACCATCCTCGGGCTCGATCCTGCGGCGGGCACGCCGACCTCCCTCGGTGACTACCCGGCGACCGTGATCGAGGGTTCCGATGACTACACGGACAACCCGTGCTGGAACAGCGCGAACTGGGCCGACTGGCCGCTCGTCGCCAACTCGCAGCACTCCGACGCCGAGACGCCGATCACGGACTGGCAGCTGCCAGCGAACGTCGCCATCAGCTTCAAGCCCGGCGACCTGATCATGGTGCAGACGCACTACGTGAACAGCTCGGATCAACCGACGCCGTTCGGGGCGCGCGTCGGCGTCAACTTCTATGCTGACAAGATCGATCCGTCACCGGTCGAGATGGGGAGCTTGTTCGCGACCCAGCAGAACATCCGCGTGTGCCGGAGCAATCCTTCCGTCACGTTCTCCGGGACCTGTCGGTTCCCGAACGGAGTCACGATCGCGGCCGCGAACGGCCACTTTCACAAGCGCGGCGATCAGTTCAGGGTCTATCCGTGGGACGGCACCTCGACCGCTCACCCCGACGAATCGTCGCTGTT
>JAGSPR010000732.1 GCA_018262455.1 Deltaproteobacteria bacterium
TGGCGGTGTCGGTGTCGTCCTCGCCGAGGTCGCCGCTCGGGACCAACCCGGGCGTGGCCTCGGGCTCGTGCTGCGTGACCCGGACCACCAGCGTAACAATCCCGACCACCGCGAGCAGGCCCGCGAGCGCGACGCCGATCCGCAGGACCGGTGTGCGCTTGCGCGGATGAGCCGAGGGGCTGTCGGTCATGGCCACGTTCTTCGATCCTGGATCCGCCCTACTGCGTTGGCCTGCAAGCGTGAGGCCCTGCTCGGTCACTGGCGTAGCGGACCCCGACGACCGCCGCAGCTTCGGTCGGAACGGGTGTTGCAAACAGCTTCGGTCGTGACCCGGGCAAGGCCAGGTATCGCGATGCGTCCCGATCGCGCGGCAACCGCCAGGGCGGACGACGAACGCGCATACTATGCGCGGAGCCGCCATATCTATGCCGCGTGGTTCGCAACGATCTACGACGCGATCACCTGGCCCGCTCGCTGGTTGCGGTCGCGCGTCGCACGCCTCGCCGGGATCCAGGCCGGGATGCGCGCCATCGACGTCGCGACTGGCACCGGCGCCCAGGCCCGCGCGTTCGCCGATGCCGGGGCACGCGTGCTCGCGATCGACCTCTCGCTCCGGATGCTCGCGATCGCCGTACGCAAGCGCCACCATCCTGACATCGACTTCGTCGAGGCCGACGCCACCGCCTTGCCCGCCCCTGATGCCAGCTTCGATGTCTCGTGTGTTTCGTTCGCGCTGCACGAGATGCCGCCGGGAGTCCGCGCGCGCGTCGTCGCCGAGATGGCGCGCGTGACCCGCCCGGGCGGGACGGTCGTCGTCGTCGATTACGCCTTGCCTCGCAATCGGGTGTGGCGCTGGGTCGTCTACCACGTCGTCAAGACGTACGAGCCCGCGCCGTATGCGGGCTTCGTGCACGCGGATCTCGTCGCCCTGCTCGCGCGGTCCGGAATCTCGCTCCGCGCCGACCATCGCGCGTTGCTCGGCGCCGCGCGGGTCGCGATCGGCATCCGCGAGGCGTGACATGGAGTGTCCAGATCGGCCGCGCGATCGACGAGCCACAGATCTGTTCTAGGCCTCGCGGCTGGCCGCGGGCCGGCGCAGCGTCTCCCGCATGCGGACGGCGACCACGAGCCCAGACGCGAACGTCACCGCGGCGACGAGCCAGATCGCGGCGTCGATCCCGAACGCGTCGGCGGTGATGCCGGCGATCACGGCACCGATCGCGTAACCGAGATCGCGCCACAACCGGTAGATGCCAACGGCCGACGCACGCCATGACGGATGCGCCACGTCCGCGATCGCAGCGAGCAGCGTCGGGTAGACCATCGCCGTGCCGGCCCCGAGGAGCGCGCCACCGATCGCGAACCCCGAGAACCCCGCCGACATCACGATCATCACGATGCCCGCCGCCTGGACCCACATGCCGCCCGCGATCAGCCACTTGCGACCGATGCGATCGGAGAGCGCCCCGGTGAACAGCTGGCCGATGCCCCACACCCCGGGATAGATCGCGGCGAGCCAGCCGATGCGCTCGAGCGAGATGTTCGCGGCAGCATAGAACAGCGGGAACAGCCCCCACGCCATGCCGTCGTTGAGGTTGTTGACGAGGCCCGCCTGGCTGATCGACGACAGCTCGCGGTCGCGGAGCGAGGTCCGCATGAAGATCTCGCGCTGCGAGACCACGTCGACCGGCGTCGCGTGGTTCTTGGCCTCGTGGCGAGCGTGCGCATGCGTGTCGCGGACGAGCGCGGCGGACAGCACGAGCCCGATCGCCGCGAACCCGACGCCGAGATAGAACGGTTCGGGCCGGAGCCCGTAGGTGGCGGCGATGTAACCGGTGGCCAGCGCCGAGACGGCGACCGCACCGTAGCCGGCGAACTCATTGAGCCCCATCGCGAAGCCACGTCGCGCCGGCCCGGCGAGATCGATCTTCATGATCACCGTGGTCGACCAGGTGAGCCCCTGGCTCACGCCGAGCAGGGCGTTCGCGAACAAGATCCAGCTCCACGACGGCGCCCACATCAGGAGAAGCGGGACCGGCAGCGCGACGAGCCATCCCCCCACCAGCACGCGCTTGCGTCCCACCGCATCCGAAATCCGGCCGGCGAAGTAGTTGGTGAGCGCCTTGGTGACGCCGAAGACCACGATGAACGACAGCACCGCGGCGCGCGCCGCGAGGTGAAACTCCTGCTCGGCGATCGCCGGCAAGATGGTGCGCTCGAGTCCGACCATCGCGCCGACGAACGCGTTGACGACCACGAGCAGCGAAAACTGCGCGAGGTTCGGACCGAGCCCGAGGCGGACCGGGCTCGAGCGCGTCACGGCAATCGGCCCTGATTGAACCGCACGATCTCGTCCATCCCGGCGGGCTTCGGCGGCGCCGTCCCCCCAAGCTCGTCGACGAACGCAGCCTCACCGAGGCCGAGCAGCGCGTTCCAACGCTTCTCGGACGCGATGGTGCTCATCGGCTTGCCGCTCATCCCGGCGCCGCACGCCGAGCCCGCGAAGTGCGCGGGGTAGATCTCGAGCGCATCGGGGAGCACGAGCAGCTTGTCGCGCACGCTGTGGTGCAGCGTCGCGGCGTTCTCGCGCTCGTGCCCCGGCAGATCCGGCCGACCGACCGCACC
>JAGSPR010000733.1 GCA_018262455.1 Deltaproteobacteria bacterium
GCGCGCGAAGACGCGAATCCGCGCGGCGAGCCGCGACGAGCGAGATCGCGATGACCGCGCCGAGCGCGCGCTCGCGGTGATCGACGGAACCGCGGTGGTCAAGACCGCGCGCGCGGCCGAGGTCAATCGCGACGAGCCGTCGGAGAGCATTGGCCAGCCGTGGAACGGGCGCCTGGTCAATGGCGAGGCCCTACCCCAGGGCGACGGATATCGCGTGCGTCGCCCGCAGCGGGCGTTCGGCGCGAGCCACGTCGTCGAGCATCTCCAGACCGCGATCGCCGCGGTGCGCGCGATGTACGACGTCCACACGCTCGCGATCGGTGATCTGTCCGCACGTGGTGGCGGCAAGATCGGGGACCACCACTCGCACCAGTCGGGCCTCGACGTCGACGTTGGCTTCTACTTCCGCCGCATGCCCGACGGCTATCCCGACACGTTCGCCGACGCATCGGCCGACCTCGACCTCGACGCGACCTGGGCGCTGTTGCTCGCGTTCGTGCGCACGACCGATCAGGACACCGGCGTGCAGATCATCTTCCTCGACTACGACGCGCAGGCGCGGCTGTACAAGTTCGCGAAGAAGCGGGGCACGCCCGAGGCCGACCTCGAGGCGATCTTCCAGTACCCGCGCGGCAGGGACACGCTCGCCGGGCTGGTCCGCCACTGGCCGAACCACGCCGACCACTTTCACGTGCGCTTCAAGCCGGGGCGATGACCTCTGGGTGGGTCTTGAAGTACTCGATCGTTCGATGAAGTCCCTCGTCGAGCCCGATCGTCGGCTGCCAGCCTAGCTTCTGCTTGGCGAGGGTGATGTCGGGGCGCCGTTGCAGCGGATCATCGACCGGCTTGGGCCCGTGCACGATCTGCGACGATGACCCGGTCAGCGCGATCACCTTCTGCGCGAGCTCGAGCATGGTGAACTCACCGGGGTTGCCGATGTTGACGGGGCCGACGAAGCTGCCGTCGGCATCCATGAACCGCAGGATTCCATCGATCAGATCGTCGACGTAGCAGAACGAACGCGTCTGCTTGCCGTCGCCATAGATCGTGATCGGCTCACCGCGCAGCGCCTGCGTGATGAAGTTCGAGACCACGCGCCCGTCGTTCGGATGCATGCGCGGTCCGTACGTGTTGAAGATCCGCGCGACCTTGATCTCCATCCCGAACTGGCGGTGGTAGTCGAAGAACAACGTCTCCGCACACCGTTTGCCCTCGTCGTAGCAGGAGCGGGGCCCGATTGGATTCACGTTGCCCCAGTAGTCCTCGGTCTGCGGGTGCACGGACGGATCGCCGTAGACCTCGCTGGTCGACGCCTGGAAGATCCGACACTTCAGACGCTTCGCGAGCCCGAGCATGTTGATCGCCCCGTGCACCGACGTCTTCGTCGTCTGCACCGGATCGTGCTGGTAGTGGATCGGCGACGCTGGGCACGCGAGGTTGAAGATCGCGTCGACCTCGACGAATAACGGGAACGTCACGTCGTGACGCATCAGCTCGAACCGTGGATTCGAGTGCAGGTGATAGATGTTCTGCTTGGTGCCGGTGAACAGGTTGTCGACACACAGCACCTCGTCGCCCCGAGCCAGCAGCCGGTCGATCAAATGCGAGCCGAGGAAACCCGCCCCGCCGGTCACCAGGATGCGTTTGCTCGATCCGTAGTTCCGCATCCGCTCATCGTGCCACAGGTTGCGAGCTCGTCGCGGCTCAGGCTGTTTCGGACTGGCGGAGGGTCGCCGTCGCGAGCGCAGGACGTGCTTCGATCGCCTGCGCGGCCTTGCCGCACAGAGACGCCGCGAGCACGCAACCGCCCACCGTCAGTGTCGTCGACAGCGACAGCAAGATCGAGCCCCACGTGTGCGACGACACGCCCGCGAGGAGCGCGATGCTGCTCCCCATCAGGATCGGATACACGGTCAGCGTCGACGAGGCGGCGCGTTGCAGCTTCTCGTCACCCGAGCCGACCGCGAGAAGGCGGATTGACCACAACAGGACGAAGATGCCGGTCGCGGCGACGATCGGGGTCAACAGCGGCCATGGTGACTGCATGCTCGCCCACGCATGCGAGGTCGAGATCGCGGCGTACACGGACAGCGCCGTGATCGTCTGCGTGGCCGCCGCCCAGACGGTCAGGAACGTGGCCAGCGCCAGGCGCATCCCGGGGAGCGCCGTGCCCGAGGCGCGTGCGACGCGGACCACACCACTCGCGAACAAGACCATCGAGATCGCGCCGGCCGCGACGTAGACGAGTCGCACGTAAGGAACGACGCGGACCAGACCGCCGCTGGTGACGCTGACCAGCAAGGTCGCGGTGCCCAGCTGGATCCACAAGGCAGTCGCAGCGCGCTTGAAACCAACGACCGCAGACCGCTGATCTTCCGGAGGCTGGGCCGCTGAGCCCGCTGCGCGCCACGTGACCAGGACGATCAGCGCCGACCACACGCCAATGACGGCGGCCGTGCCCCACGCGAGCGACGACGGAGACATCGCCTCTGCCAGCTTGGCGTACAGCGCGGGCGGCGGGAACACGAAAGCCACGCAGCCCGCGGCCGCGATCAGGACGGGCACGTTGCGGCCCCAGCCGGCTGCGATGATGGGGGCGAGACTCGCGACGACGAGCGTCA
>JAGSPR010000734.1 GCA_018262455.1 Deltaproteobacteria bacterium
GCGACCGACCAGGGCTGGGAGACGATGGCGAACGTCAACTTCGTCTACGTGCCGGCGCAGGATGCGAGCTGCACGACCGCTAACAACAACGTCGTCTTCAACGTCCGCCAGGTCTCGGGCCAGCCGTACCTCGCACGCGCGTTCTTCCCGGCCAACGGCCGCAACTCGCGCGAGGTCCTCGTCGATACCAGCTCGTTCGGGAACACGGGCTGGCCGCTCGCGAACGTCATGGGCCACGAGCTCGGGCACACGCTCGGCTTCCGCCACGAGCACACGCGGCCCGAGGCCGGCACCTGCTTCGAGGACAACAAGTGGCGCCCACTGACGCCGTACGACTCCGCCTCGATCATGCACTACCCGCAGTGCAACGGTTCGTCGAACGATCTCGACTGGACGGCGACGGACGCGCAGGGCGCCGCCTCGGTCTACGGCGCACCGGGTGGTGGCGGCACGACGCCGCCTCCGCCTCCGCCGACCGGCACCGCGAACTCCGAAACGCAGAGCGGTACCCTCGCGCTGAACGCGACCAAGACCTACGGCGGCTACACCGTGAAGCCGGGCACCACGTTCACCGTCCACATGACCGGCACCGGTGATCCCGATCTCTACGTCCGCTGGGGCGCCGCGCCGACCGTCTCGCAGTTCAGCTGCCGCCCCTACCTCGACGGCGCGACCGAGACCTGCTCGCTCACCGTCCCGACCAACCAGTCCTCCGCCTACGTGATGGTCCGCGGCTACACCGCCGCGACCTACAACCTCGCGATCACCTGGACCGCGCCCTGAGCTTCCCGCCCGCAGAACCAGGGACGGTTTCAACTTGGTCAACTTCGGACGCGCAACTGCCCGCAATCTATCGGTGCGCGAGGGACGGTTTCAACTTGCTCGATTTCGCGCGAAGTCTCGGGGGACTCGACCAAGTGGTCTCTAGTCGCGGGGGCGGACGCAGTAGACCTCGGCGACGACCTCGATGGTGGAGGAGGGTGAGGTGTTGCGGTAGTCGCAGCGCCACGAGGAGGCGGTTGCGCCGTCGGACATGCCGATCGGGCGCGCGGCGACGAGCTGTGCCATCCACTGCGGATCGGCGTAGCAGCCACCGGTGACGAGGAGATCGACGGCGCGATCGCACGACGCGACGGCGGTCGCGACGAGGCCGGCACCGACGGAGATCCGCGCTTCCTTGCGGATGATGTCGGGCTTCGATGCGTAGGCGGACGCGGGGCCCTGCGGACCCTTGGGTCCCTGCGGGCCCTGCGGGCCCTGGAGACCCTGCGGGCCCTGCAGGCCCTGCACGCCCTGTGGACCGTCGGGTCCCGGTGGTCCCGGATCGCCCTTCGCGCCGCGCGGCCCCTCGGGTCCGGGCGGGCCGGCGCCGAACGGACCGGCAGGCCCGGGCGGACCCGGCGGTCCGAGCGGCCCGGGCGGGCCCGAGGGCCCGGAGAGGCCGGCGTCCTTGCCCTTCGCGAGGAGCTCGGCCGCGATCTTCTTCGCGTCGACCTCGCCGCGCCGCTCGATCGCGCCGATCCGGAGATCGTGATCGTCGACGCGCGCCGACGCACGATCGACGCGCTCGTCCGTGTCACTCGCGCGGCACGCGGCCAGCACGAGGAGGGTCCACGGAATGCGCATGCCCGCGATCCTACCGACACGCTCGCACGGTGGTGGGTGTTACGCCGGTTTTTTGCCCTCGTCGATCGAGTGGCGTACGACCGAAGGCGATGAGTGAGGCGTTAATCGAGCTGGTCGACGTGAGACTCGACCATCCCCGCGGAGGTTCGCCGCTGGTGACCAACGCCAGCCTGCGGGTCGAGAAGGGCGAGGTCGTCGTGATCGTCGGCGCCGCCGGGGTGGGGACCTCGCGCATCGTCGCCGCGACGCTCGGCGAGGTGACGCCCGGCGAGGGACGGATCGACGTGCTCGGCCGCGACGTCGGCAAGCTGCGTCGCTCGTCGCTGCGGCTGTTGCGCCGCCGCGTCGGCATCGTTCCGCAGGACCTGTGTCTCCTCGAGGATCGCAGCGCGCAGCTCAACGTCGTGCTGCCGCTCGAGATCGACGGCATCCCGCGCTCGATCAGCGAGGCACGCGGTGCCGAATGTCTGGCGCTCATGAAGCTCGAGGCCGAGGCCCAGCTTCCCGTCGACTGTCTGTCCTCGTCGGTGCGCCAGCGCGTCGCCGTCGCCCGCGGGCTCGTCCGCGATCCGCAGCTGATCCTCGCCGATCACCCGACCAGCGCGCAGGACGCCGAAGGCTGCGAGCTCGTGTGCAACGCGTTCGCCGAAGCAGCTGCTCGCGGCACCACCGTCCTCGTGTTCGCACGCGATCCCGCGCTGCGCGCGATCGCCGAGCGCAACAAGTGGCGCCAGCTCGGCATGGTCGACGGTCTGCTCCGTCCGCTCGGCGAGATCGAGCTCGACGGCCGTACGATCGAAGAGATCCTCGTCGGCATCGAGTCGGCGCCGACGACGCTGCGCCCGGATCCCGCGATCCCCAACGTGATCCCGTTCCCGATCACCGCTCGCACGGCAGGTGCCCGATGAAGATGCGAACCCTTCGCCGCATTCGCGCCATGGCGCCGCGCCACGTGCGCCGCCGCGACTTCGATCTCAGCGACGCGACGATGGA
>JAGSPR010000356.1 GCA_018262455.1 Deltaproteobacteria bacterium
AACCGGTCGCGATCAAGACCCCGACGAGCCACGTGCATCTCGTCGACCACGGAACGACCGAGCGATGCCGCGTCATTCCATGAACATGTCATGGAACCGCTGCGACGCTCGCGCGATGACTTGCATCGTATAGTCGACGGACACCGCGCTCGACCATCTGCCTCCCGGCAGCTGACGCGCGAAGGGCGGGCTCAGTCGATCAAGCTGATCGACTCGATGTCGCGCACGTACGGGCCGATCATGGTCGCCGCCGGCTGGCCATCCGGCGCCGTCGACACCGGCGTCCGTCGCACCAAAGCCCACGCATTGGCCCGCAGTCTACGCCACGGTATGGACGGATGTCCGTCGTCGAAATGGATCGTCTGCCATGATGTCGCTGTGGCGACCGCCGACGTCCTGACTGAGATCCTTCGGCTTCCTGCCGAAGAACGAGCCCGCCTCTGCTCTCGAGCTTCTCCGCAGTCTCGATGGAGAGCCGGACGCGGATGCGAGCTCGGCGTGGGATGCCGAGCTCGAACGTCGAGGTGCCGAGGTCGATGCCGGCACCGCCGAGACGTTTACGCTCGATGAGTATCGAGCACACGTCCGGGCTCGCAGAGCTGCTCGCGCTGGTCGATGACGGTACGGATTCACCGGATGGTCCGTCGTCGAGATCGACCACGAGGTCGACTACTACGAATCACGACATCCTGGCCTCGGGGCGCCTTCCGGAAGGCATCCCTGGGAGATCACATCTAGCTACGCCGGCTTGCCGGTCGCGAGGTCCCACGCGCGCAGCAGGAATTGCGGTTCCGCGCGGACAATGACTCGTGTCGCGGAGAGCGCGGCGTAGAAGATCTGGCGCGGGCTGTCGAGGGGCGCACGCCATTGCTCGCCCTTGGTGGTGTAGACCGCCAGCGTGAATTCCGTGGGCCCTGTGTCCGGCGTGCGCGCGATCACCGCGGCCGCGTGGTCGCCAGATCCTGCGAGGTGCAGGAGCACTTCGTCTGGTTTCAGGGAATGCCGGGCGATCGGCTTCGCCTCGGTGCCTTCGAGGGAGACGAGCGCGATCTTGTCGAAGTTATCACTGGCCCACAACGTCCGCGGCCCAGGCCCGGGGGCGAGGTGCCGGCTACCGCCGGCCCACGTGTAGCTCGACAGCTTGGTCGCGTCCGCATGGAGGATCGCGGTGATGTTCGAAACCGCGATCGTGCCATCGGAGAATGCGGCGAACCCGGGAAGCGTGTTCTCGGGAAGCGGGTGGGTGACGTTCGGGACGAGCATGCCCGCCAGCTTGTCAGTGCCGAACTGTTCGCGAGAGACGCTCCGGTCATCGACCTCCCAGAGCTCGTTCGGCTTCTCTGTAGGTGCCAGGAGCTTGCCGTGGGAGGCGTAGGAAGCCTTCGATCGCCCCGCGACCAGGTGGTGTAGAAGCGGAGCCCCCGCTGCGGGAGCCACGCGGACCGCGAGCGATCGATCGCGGAGCACCGTGAAGGTCGTGACGTCCGTCAGGGGGAGTCGCGAGATTTCAGCGAGTGCTGCGTCGCGGCGAATCAGGACGCCGTCGCGAACCTCGAGCAGCTCATCGCCATCGAACGAGAATGGGGCAGGGCCGTCGGCCCTCGAGTACCCGGGGCCTGCTGGCTGATAGTGCATGGTCGGCTTCGTCGGACCTACGCCCGTCTCCTTGGTCGAAGTGCGTGTGCCTCGATCGCACGCGAGTAACGGCGTGAGGCCCAGTGCTGCGCTGAACTGACGTCGGCTCCACGTCATCAGTAGAGAGCTTCGATGGTGGCCAGCTGCGCGGGTGTGGATGCAGTGGCCGCCTTCTTCTTGAACTCATCCAGCTTGGTCGAGCTGATCCCCTTGGCCTGCAGGCGCGCTTCGGTGGCCACCTGCGCCGCGTCGGTGTTGAACACCTTGTCGCGCATGACGTCGAACTCTCTCCGGCGAAGCGACTGCGCGTCCTGTGCGGAGGCCAGCGTGGTACGTGCCGTCGCCAGCTGCGCATCGATCGCAACCGTCTGCAGCGGGTTGAGCGATGCGCCAGCGGTCTTCAGTGCCTCGAGCCTGGTGATGTCCGCCTGCGCATCGCTCACGGCTTTCTCGGGCCGTGTGACGAGATCCTTGTGGAGCATCTCGGGGACCTGGACCGCCTTGGCGTAGTGCTCGGCGAACATCTCGTTGTCATTCGTTCGTGCGTAGCCCCACGTATCCGTGTCTCCGCTGGCACCCAGCTCGTGCTGCCCTTTGGCCGGGATTGCGCCTGCGTTGGTCGAGCGATAGTGGTGGGGCCCCGTCGCCGGATCGTTTGGATCGACGCGAAAGTCCTTGTTGCTGTCGGTGACGTAGCTGCGGCTCGTGTAGTGATTCTGTCGTCCCGCTTCGAGGAGCGCGAGCTGTGGCGCCGCAAGGCCGGTCGACGCAGCATCGTGCGTCTGCCACCCCATGATCCGTTTGTACTCGGCGTAATCGGCCGCATCGCGGTCCTGCATGTCATGGCCGAGCTCGTGCGTGACCGTCATCTCGAGCGGCGAGACTCTGCTGGACCGCGTAGCGAGCGCCGGATCGACCAGCTCTCGAAGGTCGCCTGCGTGGCGCATGTCGTTTCCGGACAGGCCCGCGCCCTTGTCGCCGATGAGGATGTCGCCGCCTCCCGAGGAGCCGGCGAGCCAGGTCGGCTGGTTGTCCCACGGAATCTGCTCGGTTCGCTTCATTTGCTTGAGGTTCGGGTTTCCGGCGAGGTGTGCATCCGGGAGCTGGGCCAACGTGTTGTCGAGCATCTTGAGCTCGTCATTCTTCCAGTGGATGTGGCTGCCGAGGGCGCTGCCGTTGGCGCCGCTGATCCGAGCGCCACCCTCGTTCGTGAAGTTCATGTTGTACTTCATCTCCATCGCGTGCTCGGTGTCCTTGCGCGCGATGAGATCGTTGACGTCGGTGATCGAGAGCGCCTTGCCGGTCGTCGCGGCCTGCTGGTGCATGAACGCCATCTCCTCATCGACCTCGCCATGGGTGCTCTTCGCGGCGGTATCGCGCGCGGCGTGACGACGCTGCGATTCCGCATCAGTGCCGGGCTTGTCCCGCGCGACATCGGCGGTGACATGCGCCTTGTGATACGTGCCCCAGAGCTGCAGCTTGCGTTCGGGGTCTGCGGTGTTCTTGACGAGGGCCGCGAGCTCCTCGCGCTTCCCCTCGGGGACGCCGATCAACAGATTCTGGAACTGCTCGGCGGACAGCTTCGCGATCGCATCGCCTTGCAGGTGCGGAGGGAGCCCCGTGAGGACGCGCATGCCGGCTGTCGCCTTGTCGTCGCTGGGGCCAAAGACGCTGTCTCCATCGAGCGCCTTGGTGGTGGTGGCGAGGGCGTCGTCGAGCCACGTCTTGTCGATCGTGGTCGCGACACTGTTCGCCATGGTCGCGAGCTGCATCGTCGCGTTCGCTGCCTGCAGGTCGTACCCGGCGAGATCCTTGGCGGCGGCGGCGACATCCTTGCCCTGGCGGGCATTGCTGAACCCGACGAGCTCCTTGGTCGCGTCGGCGCCGACCGCGTGGATCGCGTCGCGACCTCGCTTGGCCGCACTGGCGATGTCGCGATCCGTGGACTTGTTCGCGCTAACGATGCGCTTGCGGGCGTCGTGGACGAAGGTCGCGATCGCTGCGCGGGCCCTCGCGCCTTCGGCCCGGATCTGCTGCGCGCGGACGTCGTTCTCGGCGGAGAGGGTCGACTCGCCGTGCTTCGCATGACGCTTCATCGCGGCGTTCGCGGTCTGGTCGGAGCCGTCGAGGCTCGCGAGCTCTCGGCCCATCGTACGCAGGCGCCGGGTGAGGTCGACATCGGCGGTTGCCGCGAGGTCTGCCCGCAGCTTGGCGACCTTGGCCTCGACCTGCGCCTTCGCGCTCGCGTGGGTCGAGCGGATCTTGGTGGCGGTCTCTGCTTTGAGGGCGTCGCCGCGGATCTTGCCGGCAGCGCTCTCGGCGGACATCGCACCGGACGCACCGGCTGCGGCGCCGGTCGCCTGCGTCGTGAAGCCCGAGCGCTCGATCTCCATGCGCGCCTGAGCGAGCGCGCCGAGCATCTCCATCTCGTTGTTCGCGATCGTCGACTGGGTCTGGATCCGGTCGCCCTGCTTGGTCTCCTCGGTCGTGATGGCGTGCTGCGCCGCCTCGGTGCGAGCACTCTGCGTTGCGATCAGCTTCTCGCCGTCGGCCGCGAGCTTCTGCGACGACAGCTCGGCCTGCATCAGGATCGCGCCGGACTGCATGCCCGCGATCGTGGTGGCCTGGACCGCGCGGGTTGCGTTGCCGCCAGCCTGCATCGCTTTGCCCGCGCCGATCGAGGTGGCGGCGCTCGCCAGCGGCGCACCCGCGGCACGCGGAGCGGCAACGTGCGTGGCGATGTGAGGGTTCACGTCCTCGGTGAGGATCTGGTCGCGCGTCGAGCCGTGCCAGCCACGCTCGAACTCGGCGGCCTTGCCGAGCGTCGCGCGCTGCTTGGTCACCTCGCGTGCGTTCTTCGTGGTCTCCGTGGCGATCTGTTTCTGGTTGTCGCGATCCTGGGTGGCGATGTCGCCCTTGAGCGAACTGTCGCCCGCGCTGGCGGCAGAGGAGGTCTTGCGCTCCTGGGTTCCGATCTCACCGTCGAGCTGCTTCTGCTCGGCGGTGAACGTCCGATCGAGCTCGGTGAGCTGTCGCTGCAGCCCGACATCGAGGTCGGTGAGCTCCTTGGTGCCGGCTGCGTTGATCTGCCCGAGCATGGCGGCGCGATCGGGCGGCGCGGTCTTCGCCGGATCGGTGACTTTGGGGAGGACTGCTGGCGCAGTTTGCGCCACCCCGAATGAGCCAGTGCCGAGCCCGAACAGGTCGGCGCGCTGATCGACGTCAGCGAGCTGCTTGCCAGCGAGATCGTCGAGCTGGGCGAGGGCGACGTGCGGCTGGTCCGGCAGCCCGCCGACCGCGCTCTCGAGCGTGTCGATCGCGAGCCGCCGAGGTCGAAGCCGCGCCCCGGTTCGCCGAGGGTGGGGCCGAGGAGGGCCGATTCGTCATTGGGCGCGCGGTTCCACGGATCCGCGTGGGCAGGTGGCATCGCGGTCGGATCCGGACCGTCGAGGGCGTGCCCGTCCCGGGTCCCGGCGTCGTGCTGCTTGGGTGGTTCGAGGAACTCCGACATGCCGCCTACCTGATACGCCCGAGCAGCGAGGATACCCCGTGTAGTACCGTGCCCGGGATGATTCCTGCAGCGCCCCGCGGCTGGACGCAGCGGTTCAGCGCGAACCTCGTGGTGTACGAGGCGCCCGACGGCGGGAGTCGCATCCGGTGTCACCAGCAGATGCCGCTCGAGCCGATCTCGAAGGCGGTCGCCCGTGTCGCAGGCGACGCGCGCATCGAAGACACGCGACGGGTCGTGAGCGGCGAGGGCGAGTACGGGGCGTTGTGTCGAGTCGGCGAGCGCGTGGTCGCGGTGCTGTTCGCGGATGCGCACGCGATCGTGATCGAGGGCAGCGTACGACACGCGGATGTCGTGCTCGATCTGCTGATTCGCTGGAAGCTCGAGCTCGGCCTGCGTCCACGGCGCGCGCTCTATGAGCCGCCGCCCGGGTGGCGGCCGATGCCGAACGCACTCGCCACGACGTGGTTCCCGCCCGGTTTTCCCGGCGATCACGCCGAGCTCGTGATCTATCCGACGGCCCCGACCACGAGCACGCCGCACGACGAGCTCGCGCAGCTGATCGCGGTCGAGGCTGCGAGTCTCGTCGGCGAGATCCGCGAGGTCCCGCTCGAGACGGAGCACGGGCTGATCGGCACGCACGCGACGCTGGCGATCGCGGCGAGAGGCGGCGTTGTCGTTCACCGCGATCTCGTGTTGCTGCGCCGAGAACCGTATCGCTACGCGCTCAAGCTCGAGTGGACCGGCGAGGCGCGCCATCGCGAGGTCTTGCTCGCGGTCGTCCGCTCATTGCAGCCGCTGCCGGTGCAACCTTCTCGTGACGGCGCCTCGCAGGTGCACTGGGTCGACTGATGCGCCTCGAGCTCGAGCCACCCGGCAGCGAGGACGTCCGCCTCACGGTAAGCGAGCTCATCGCATTGCCAGACGATCAGCGTGCGTGGATCGACAGCGCGCTCGGAGACGCCGAGCGGATCAGCGACGACCACGTGCGGACGCGAACCGGGTGGCCGGTGCGGATCGTGGTCACCTGCACGAGCGAGACCTGGCGAGCGCACGCGTTCTACGCATTCTTCGAGCACGCTGCGGTGGCGGTGCTGACCGCCGGCTCGGAGGATCGACTGCGTGCGTGCACGCCGGTGCTGCAGACAGCCATGCCGTGCTGGCGCGATGGAATCGCGGCGCTCTCCGAGCTGTGGGATTAGCGAAATGACCCTCATCGAGCGCTTCTCGCTCAATGCGTGCCAGCGTCCGCGAGCGCTGAAGTTCCATGTCCTGCGCGCGACTGTCGTGATGGTCTGACGACGTGGGGGTTACCTGCATATCCCCTTGATGAGGCCGCAGTCCCGGCGGATGTTCGCAAGGCCGCAGCGTGAAAGCCATCGCCCGATCCCAGCCAAGAGAACCCTGGCGGGCAATTCGCCGCACAGGCGAGGCAGAGACCTTTCTCGTCGCCGCTGCCACGCCGCTGCCAGACGTCACGGAACGCGAGGAGGCCGCGTGCGAAGGTGACGAGCGCACGGGCCTCAAGATCCTCGAGAGCGCGCTCGAGACGCCGACGCGGGCGATCGCGGAGAACTCCGGGTTCGACGACGGCGTCGTCGTGGAGCACATGCGTTCCGGGACGGGGAACTACGGGTTCGATGCCGCCCGCGGTACCTACTGTGATCTCGCGGAGGCCGGCATCATCGATCCCACCAAGGTGGTGCGGCTGGCGCTCGAGAATGCGGTGTCGGTCGCGAGCGTCTTGCTGCTCAGCGAAGCCACGATGACCGAGCCACCGGAGCCGGTGAAGACCGAGCACCAGGCCCTCGAAGCGTGACCGCCACGCAGGCGGCGCTGGACGCGGTCATGGCACCGCGTGGATCACGGAGCCCATGAAGTAGGTCCCGGAGGGAATCTCGACGTCGAACGGGAGGAACGCCGTGCCGCTCTTGCTGGCGGAGAGCTGGACCGTGCCGGGCGACACGTTGAGGCCCCACGCGTACGGGCACGGCGAGCGGGTCGTGTCCTGGGCCAGGCTCGGTGCGCACAGCCCACCGGCATAGACGATCTTCTCGGGCGCAGGCGTGACGCTGACCTCCTTCGCGCCGGTGAAGTCGCCGCCGTCGCAGTCGCGGACCTGGACGAGGATCGTGCCCATCGCCGGATCACGGTTGGCGCCGCTGACGCTGTAGAGCGAGTTCGTCGCCGACGACGAGCCCATCCACGACTGCAGGCCCACGATGTCGCGATCGAGCGCTGCCTCCGGGACGAACAGGCTGGTCAACAGGTTCTGCTTCGCGAACGTCACGACCGCGGTGACCGGGAGGCCGCCCGAGGGCACGCTCAGGGTGTAGTCGCCGTTGCTGGCGCTGGTGGTCTGTGCCAGCACGGTGCCGCCGAGCCGATCGAGCGCGGTGATCGCCACGTCGTTCTCGGGATCCAGCGTGCCGATCACGGTCACGCGGATCGTCGTCCCGCTGATCAGCAGCGGATCCGAGATCGTCGCGGGGGGCGGACACGGTCCGCGCGCGAGGCTGCCATCAGCGGATCCGCCCGTGCCGCCGCCGTCGCCGTCGCCGGTGGCGTCGAACCCGATCCGCCCGCACCCGACGGCGAGCACCGCGAGCAGAGCCTTCCCCCAGACCATCGTCCGCATCATACGGCCCGCGCTGGTCACGGTGGAAGTCATCTGCGCCGGCGTCGAACTCCT
>JAGSPR010000357.1 GCA_018262455.1 Deltaproteobacteria bacterium
TCGCGCCGAAGCCGTGAGCTGGCCTGTGTCCATCTCCAATGAGCTTGCGGTCGGCATCACCCCGGTCGGTCCGCGCACGCTCCGGCTCGGCCCGGCACGGACTGCGTTCGCCGATGTGATCTCCGCATGCCCACCGAGCACGCTCTCGGCCGTCGCGTCGACTGGCGCGGCCGGCGTGACAGGCGTGCCGACGATCGAGGCCTGGAACCGGGTGCGATTTCGTTTCGACGGCCTGGGGCCATTCGTCTACAGCGTCACGGTTCGCTCGTGCGAGGGCAGCGTCGACGGCACGCTCGATGCTGCCGAGCGTGGGCGGCAACGCCACCCAATCCCGACGCTGGCAACGGGCCCCCACTCCGGCCATTCACCCCTCGGCAAGGCGGTCCAGCTCGTCGCGCACGGCACCCGCGGCTGCGTCGTGACCGACGCCGGCGAGCTCGGCTGCTTCAAGCGCGTCTATCGGCGCACAGATCTCCAGCGGCCGCGCCTGCTCGCGAGCTGGCTGGATCTCGGAAAGCTCGCCTCTCCTGGAACGACCGCGCAGATCGCTGGCGTCGGTCCGTCATGGTGCGCGCGCGCCGTCGATGGCGAGGTCTGGTGCTGGGGTGACAGCGGGTACGGGATGTTCGGCGACAACCGCCGTCACGTCGACGCGAACGCACCCGCGCACGTGCCCCTACCCTCGCGCGCGATCGATCTCGCCGTCAGCGGCCAGCACGCCTGCGCTCGCGTCGAGACCGGCGCGGTGCTGTGCTGGGGCTGGAACGGCTACGGCCAGCTCGGTCTCGGCGAGCGGAACGAGCTCGTGACCGTGCCGCGCGAGGTCCCGGGCTTCCGCGGCGCCACGATGCTCGCGCTGTCCCGCACCTCGACGTGCGCGGTCCTCGCCGGCGGCGACGTGGCCTGCGCCGGCCGCGACAAGTTCGCGGAAATCGGGGTCGGGCCCCGATGGGATCGAGCGGGAGGCGCGCACGCCGCGTCGGGTGCCCGGCGTCGCGGCCAAGGCTCGGCTGGAGACCGAGGACATCGCGACGTTCGCCGTCGACGGCACCGGTCGTCACCTCATCTGGGGTCCGGAGCTGGGACGGCGACACGGGCGCGACAGCTGCGAGCTACGCGCCGGAACCATCGAGTGCAGCGACGTCATCGGCTCGGCGTGGCTACCAATCACCACCGATCCGTCGCCCGCGCCCTAGGATCGAACACGGCGATCCTCGGCCTCGAACCACGCGATCACGGATCGACGGTCGCCAGGTACAGATCGCGATCACCGCCCCGATTCGAGATGAAGACCAACTCGCAACCATTCGCCGAGAGTGCAGGGTCCGCGTCGTAGCTCGGGCCCACGATCGCGCTCAGCGCGAACGGTGCGCCGAACGGCGCCGCGGTGGAGGGTCGGATGGAGGCGAACAGCTGGAGCGGGCTGTTGGCCGCGAACACGAGGACGAGCTCGTCGGGGGACAGGTCGGGATCTGCCTCAGCAACTCCGTTCGGGTCTCCGCCAGTTGTCAGGAGCAGTCAGCGCACCGAGCCGGCAAACGTTGCGTGGACCGACGGGGCGCCTGCGCGGTCGGTCTCGGCGTGCGCTCACCTCAGGCGAGCTTGCGAGCGGGCGACGCTGGCGGGCTGGCCCGGCTCGTCCGCTCCGATCCGGTCACCGTGGCGCGGCATATGCACCGACGCGCGTCCAATGGAGGACTGTCATGCGCATCCCGAACCGTCACGTGTACTCGAAACCGACCGTCGTCTCCGCACTCATCGCCGCGAGTGCGTTCGTCGCATGCTGGGAGCCCGTGGAGACCACCACCACCGACCAGGAGGTAAGTAGCTCCGCCGTGGATCATGCGAACGGCCACGCCGCGTTCCAGCGCTGCTCGACCCGAACGCCGGACGACGCCGAGATCGCGCGCGTCGAGCAGGCGCTTGGCCAGCACGCGAAGCGGCCCGGCGGAGGTGGTGAACCGGTGGTGACGGGCGGCACGGTCCGGGTCTACTTCCACGTCATCAACAACGGGTCGGGCATTGCGAACGGCGACGTCCCGCAAACCATGATCGATACACAGCTCGCCGTGCTCAACGACGCGTACACGCCGTGGGGCTGGTCGTTCGAGCTCGGCGGCGTCGACCGCACCACCAACGCGACCTGGTACGCGGCGACTCCCGGTTCCAGTGCGGAGCGCGAGATGAAGGCGGCGCTGCACATCGGCACCGCGGACGACCTGAACATCTACTCCAACAACATGGGGCAGAACCTGCTCGGCTGGGCGACGTTCCCGAACTCCTACGCCTCGGCTCCGAGCAACGACGGCGTGGTGATCCTGTACGCGTCGCTACCCGGCGGAAGCGCGGCTCCCTATGACGAGGGCGACACGGCGACCCACGAGGTTGGCCACTGGATGGGCCTCTACCACACGTTCCAGGGCGGCTGCTCGAAGAGCGGTGACACCGTCGGCGATACCCCTGGCGAGCGCTCGGCCGCGTACGGCTGTCCGGTCGGTCGCGACACCTGCCGCGGCACCGGCGAGGATCCGATCGAGAACTTCATGGACTACACCGACGATGCCTGCATGTTCGAGCTCACGCTCGGGCAGGACGCGCGCATGGACGCGATGTTCTCGACCTACCGCTACGGTAGGTGACCTCCTCGTTGGATCGATCGCGCACTGGTCGACGACCCGCGACGCGCACGCATTCTTCGCGCGAACCTGGGGGCTTGTGCCGTTCGCGCAGCAGGCGAAGGAGCTGTATGTCGGCGAGCTGCAGCCGATCGGGCCCAATCTGGTTACGCGCGCACGCGGCTTGCTGCAGATCCGGCAAACGCGATCGAGACCCACCTCCACGAGCTCGAGAGCCGCACGGCGACTGCGTGCGGGACGTACGCGGGTAACAACCATGGCTGCCTCAGCGCTCCCGGCCCCGACCCGACGCCGATCGCGGACTGCCTGACCGAAGCACTCGCAACCGGGATCGTCGGCGAGGCGACCGGCACCCACGCGCACTACGGGAACGACATGATCTCGTCGCGGAGCGCCTTCGCAGTGACCCTGACGTACGTGTTCGCGGCCGATCCAGCGATCACGATCATCGATCACACCCCCGCGTACCCGAGAATCGTTCCTGCTTGGGCGCCTCATGAACAGACACGACCGCTGAACATCCCCTGCCCGTCATGGCCGGCTCGCCCGGCAACAGAGCTAGACGGCGCGCTCTGCCAGTTCATACTTGAGACATGAAGCCGCCAACGCTTTCGCGCTACGCGCTGTGCTGCCTTGGCCGCGCTCTCCTGGCCGCGCCCGCGCTCGTGCGCGGCATCGACCGACGCCTGCGCGAGGAGATCATCCTCCACGTCTCGTCGGTCAACAGCTGCCCCGTGTGCTCTGCAGTGCATGGCTTCTGGGCGCACCGGATCGGGCTCACCGATTCCGAGATCGCCCACGCTCGCGATGTGAACGTCGATGGTTGGGATCACCGGACGCGCGTGGCGCTGCGCTACGCCGAACTGCGCACGGCCGATCACGAGCGCGAGCACCCGGAGGATGTCGCCGCATTCGAGCGCGAGTTCTCGACGAGGGAGCGCGCGGCCGTGCGAGCGTTCGTGGACTTCTTCACGTTCACGAACCGCTTCAACAATACGTGGGAGCGCCTGCTGCCGGGCGCGGCGGCGCGGCGGCAGCGGCTGAACATCGAGCACTGACCCATCGGCTGATGCGAGACCCCGGCGCCCGGCCGCGCGGTCTAGATCTCGGGGGATCAGAACGGGAGTTGCAGCGTCGCCAGGGAGAACACCCCATCGATCGGTGCGCCGCTGATCGTCGATGCGGTGGTGAGATGCAGACTGCCGGAGCTCACGATGCCGAGGGCCTCGAACGTGTTGGTCGAGGGCGTGAAGAGAAACACGCCCGTCGGGGCCCCCCCGAATCCGAGAGGCACGTCGCCCGGCACGAAGGACGACGGGTCGATGTTGACGAACACCACGGTCACCGTGTTGTCCGGGTTCAGTCCGAACAACTGGAGCACGGGCTTGCCCGAGTCGGGGTCCAAGCCCGATGCGCTGCCGATCCGCGTCGCGGACCCGAGCGGAACGCTCTGGACCGTGCCGGTCAGCGTGCCGGTGCCGGATGCGAACACGTCCGGTGCACCGAGAGTCCCCCACGTCGTCTGGAAGGTGCCCCCAGCGGTGCCGTTGGACTCGAAGCACGGCTTGGCGTTTGGCTTGAACGGAGCGGTCCAGGCGGGCGGGCCCGCCGCGAGGGCATCCGTGATCTGCGTGCGGCGATCACGCACGAACTGGCGAACCCGGTCGAGTTGCTCCGCGGGCGCGATGACCTGTGCCGCCATCCGATCGATCTCGGCGAGCAGCTCGTCCTCGTTCCAGATCGTGGCGAGGTGCTGGCGCAAGCGGGCGAGATAGCGGTCGCGTGTCGGCGTGTAGAGGTAGAGGCGTCGCGCGAGCAGGCCGTTGGCCGCGACCGCCGCGTTGCTCCCGTTGATCACGCTGTCGGTCTGGAAGGTGTTGTCGACGCCCCACGGGAGGAACGAGAACCGGCCTGTCGCCGGATCGTCATAGACCAGGAAGTTGTTGGCGAGCCCCGAGTAGCTGTCGGTGTGGCCGATCAACACCTCGGCAGCCCAGTAATCGAGGAACTCCTCGATGTCGACGAGCGGATCGAGCGCGGCGAGCATCTCCGCATCCGGCAGGGCGAGCGCCGCCGACACCGCGTCGAGGTCCGAGCGATCGGGATCGCTGTCATTGGTCTTCTTGTCGAAGGTGAGGCTCCACGCCGGACGGAAGTCCGAGAGCGCGCCTTCGTACAGGTTGCCGGCGTCGTCGGAGAAGTGGCGCCGAAGCATCGGCTTGTTGACAGCCTCGACGTTGACGTAGAAGCCGAGATCGCGACCGTTGACCCTGACGCGCGCGAAGTTGCACCGCGATGCCGGCACGCCCGCCTTCGCGAAGACCTGGTACGCGAGGCACTGCTTGATCAGGGCGGGATCCTGCTTCGCGTTGTTGAGCGTCAGCGACTTTCGGCCGTAGAACGTCTGCCCCGCGATGTACTCGTCGGTGTTGATCTTGAGGCTGGGCTTGTCCTCGTCGAGCGAGCCATAGAAGCCCTTCTTGCGGACGGCCACGTCGGACAGCTGCTGACCGTCGATGCTGACGGTCGCGTGGAACTGCGTGAACGGATTCGGGTGCGGTCCCGTCGGGCACGCACCGAAGATGTCGCTGGCCAGGCGCGTCTGCATGCGCAACGCATCCCAGTCGGCTTCGGCGATCGTGATCGACACGTCGACGATGCGCGTCGAATCGTACAGCGGACCGCTGAGATCCGGCTCCGGGATCGGCTCGGGCTCGGGCTCGGGCTCGGGATCAGATACGAGCGCGTCGCCGTGGCACCCCACGAGGAGGACGAGCGCAATGATCGTGGGGTTACG
This sequence comes from Deltaproteobacteria bacterium, assembly GCA_018262455.1. The sequence goes on from JAGSPR010000357.1 coordinate 5,434, forward strand.
CACCTGCACCGTCCTACGCAAGGCGCGTACCACGCAGAACTCATTGATTCGACGGCACCGTGTGGGCTTCCTCCACACGCCACCGCGTTCGGGTGTGGGATCTGGCGGATCAGACCGGGTGCCGGAGCTCCACGACGGACGGGGCGAGGTCGCGGAACCCCGTCGGGCAGACGCTCATCGCGCCCGTCCGCGGACAGCGCTTCGTGCGCGCCATGTGTCGCCTCGGTCGCCTCTGACGATCGCGTCTCACAGTGATGCGGCGGTTACCGATCTGGTGGAAAGGATCGCCAGTGTAGGATCGCAGGATGTGCGCTGACCAGAGCGGCTCATGATGCCGGATCGCCTGATCGTGCTCGCCACGCTGCTCTCTGCGTGCGGGCGGATCGGCTTCGACCGAGCAACACCGTGTGCCACCAGCGCCGAGTGCGCAACGGGCAGCTGTTCCGACGGCGTCTGCTGTGACACCACGTGTGCCGGTACCTGCGATCAGTGCATCACGGGTACGTGCCAGGCCGTCGAGATGGAGTGCTCCGGCGACTGCGCGGCCTGCCGGCCTTCTGGGGGTGGCTACAGCTGCGAACCCGATGCAACCGCGTGCAGTTCGATCTGCGTCACCGCGATCTGCAAGGGCGCGGGGACGAGCTTCGCTTGCGACGCCGCGACGTGCTGTGCGACGAGCGTCGCGCCCAACTTCGTGGGCAGCTGCGGGACAGCGATCGATGTCATGGTGCCGAGCGGCTGCCAGCTCGAGTACGACGTCAACACGTGCTGCACCGGGGTCCAGTACATCGAGGTCACGTGGGACGTCCAGGCGTGCCAGGCCGGCACCTGGGTCCAGGTCGATAGCGGCGCCGATGCGTTTCCCTGCAACGGGTGCCCGACCGAGATCCGGAACTCGTGGACCGACAGCTGCGGTAACGCGAGCGGAACCGCGATCGTGTGCATGTAGGAAATGGGTCAGACCCCATTCCGTTGCGACCGGTCGCGCGAGGCCGCGACCGGAGCGTACCGGCCCTCGTCCTGACGCTCGGTGCCTGGCGCGGTAGCATCGCGTCATGATCCGACAGGTGTGGGTGGTCGTGCTCCTTGGTACGGGATGCTGGACCACGGCGGGGCCACCTGCGGGGAGCTCGGCGGGCGAGGTGACGCGGGGGCCGGATCACGAGTTGATCCCGGTGACCGAGGGCGAGCGCATCCTCGAGGCCGCGGCGGCTGCGAGCCCGCCCGGGCGCAGCCGTCTCGAGGTCTCGGTCATCGACGCCGTCGGCGTTGGCGATCCCATCGACGTCGGGTTGCGGATCGACGGCATGAGCCGAACGATGACAGCCGAGGTCACGCTCACGGGGAAGGGTGTCGTCGAGCATCACAGGGTCCCCCTGCACTACGAACCACCGGGCTTCCAGGGCTGCGACCCGGTGCACGACCCCGATGAGTGCCGTCGGGATCCGCCACGCGGCCACATGACCTCGGTCCGTCTGCGGCCGCTCCGCGCGGTCGGCGAGTATCGGATCCAGGCGCGGGTCGATGACCCTGCGCTGCGCGCCGAGCATGCCGTCGCGTTTCGGGTCGTATCTCCGAGGCTGCTTCGAGCGTATCGGGTGCTCCCGTTCGGTGGCCTCGGCAGCTTCGCGCTGCGTGCCCGCGCGGTGGTCGAGACCACGCAGGCCGGGCGGCGGATCGTCGTCAGTCGCGGGGTCTACGAGCGATCGGGCGCGCTGACGATCGCCGACGTGACCGAGGATCTGAGCGAGCAGCCCGGGTTGCTCCAGGCGATCGGTCACGAGCTGCGCGGGATGCCGACCCGCGTCGGTCTGCATACGGTCTTCGTGGATCGGGGCCACTTCGCCACGTGGGTCTCGAGCCCGATGGCGGCACACGGCCAGGTCGCGGTCCGGATCAGCGGGGACGTGCTCGAAGACCTGGCCTTGATCGAGGGCCTCGCCCGGATGCACCAACCCGTGCGCTCCGCGACGAGCGCCGCCCCACCCGGACCTGCTCCGCCGGTGCGCCCCCCACCGGGGGGGCCACCGCCTGTGAGCTCGCCGCCGGTGCGTCCTTCGCCCGTGCGTCCGCGACCCCTGCTCAACACCGCACCGCCCGGCACGTGCAACGCCGACGCGCATCACTGCTGTGACGCGCGCAACCAGATCGTGCGCCCCGGCGGGTGCGAGCCGTCCTACCCCGACGGCGTGGTGGCGGGGATGCGGCGCGGCAGCGATGGGTTCTGCGAGCCGGTCGAGTGCCACCTGCGCTGCCTGCCTGGCGATGCGCGGATCGCGACGCCCGACGGCCAGGTCGCCGTCTCGGCATTGCGCGCCGGCGATCGGGTGTGGACCGTTTCCTCGGATGGCGCGCGGATCTCGGCGGCCATCACCCAGGTGACGTCGGTGCCGATCGTGGGAGCGCACGCGGTGGTCGAGCTGGTGCTCGCCGACGGTCGATCGGTGCGGGGCTCGGCGGGACATCCGTTGTCCACCGGTCCGTCGATCGGCACGCTGCGGGTGGGCGCCACGCTGGACGGTTCGACCGTGGTCTCGATCCGAGCGGTGGCGGTCCACGGCGCGACCTGGGACCTACTTCCGGACGGGCCTACCGGCGCATACTGGGCCGACGGTGTGCTCCTCGGTTCGACCCTGGGTCAGGATCGAGCAGGTTCACGTCGTTAGCTCGCAGGCAGGTCGAGGGCATCAGACCTGTGCGATCAGC
>JAGSPR010000735.1 GCA_018262455.1 Deltaproteobacteria bacterium
ACGCCGCGGATCGTCTTGAGCAGGCGCGGATTGCGCGCGTCGATCTCGATCTTCGCGCGGACGCGCGACACCACGACATCGATCGAGCGATCGAAGGCCTCGTCCGCGGTTCCGTGGAGAAGCTGGAGCAGCTGCTCGCGCGCGAGCACACGGCCGGCGCGCTGCGCGAGCGCGTGGAGCAACGAGAACTCGATCGTGGTCAGCGTGATCGGTGCACCGTTGACGGCGACCTCCATCGTCGTCGCGTCGATCGTCAGTGCGCCGACCTCGATCCGCTCGGCTCGGGGGCCGGACTCGCCGCGGCCGCGGCGCGCCTGCGCGCGGATCCGGGCCAACAGCTCGCGCGACTGGAACGGCTTGGAGACGTAGTCATCCGCGCCGCCCTCGAGGCCGATCACGCGATCGGCCTCCTCGGTGCGCGCGGTGACCATGATGATCGGGACGTCGAGGCGCGCGCGGATCTGCCGGCACACCACGAGCCCATCGATGCCGGGCAGCATGAGGTCGAGGAGCACCACGTCGGGCCGGATCCGGACGACCTCGGCGACCGCCTGATCGCCGCGAGTGACCAGGTGGACCTGGAGGCGGTGCGACGCGAGGTACTGCATGGTGAGCCGCGCGAGGCGCTCGTCGTCCTCGACGTAGACGACGACGATCTCGGCCTCCGGGCTCACGGTGCCAGTATTTCACCCCACGGCGTCGGGCAGGGCCCGAGACACAATTGGAAACACGCGGCGCTGAAACAACTCGACATCGAGCTGACACAGCGTGGATGCGCGGGGCGCCCAGGGTCAGGGCACCCACCAAGGAGTCATCGATGAAGCAGCTGATCCTCGCCACCGTCGTCGTCGGAGCTCTTCCTTTTGCGATCGCGAAGGCCGATCGGCCCGCACCGCGCAAGCCACCGCAGGCCGCGTTCGATGCGTGCGCGAAGGCCACGCAGGGTGACGCCTGCACCGTCACGCTCGGCGACCGTCGCATCGATGGCACGTGCGAGACGTTCCCGGACACATCGGCCCTCGTGTGTCGTCCTGACCACCCGCCGGGCCCGCCCCCGGAGGCGGTCGAGGCGTGTGCGAGCGCCAAGGAGGGTGATGCGTGCACGGTCACGTTCGGCGATCACACGATGTCGGGCACGTGTGCGAAGGGGCCCGATGGGAATGGCCCGCTCGCGTGCAAGCCCGCGCACCCGTGAGTGCGCTACTGGGTGCACGGCTCGGGCGCCGCGCGCTCGAGGTAGGCCCCCGCCGCGCCGAAGGTCGCGCGTCGCGCGTCGAGCGCAGCGAACAAGCTGGCATCAGCCGGGTTGGTGGAGCAGGGCTTGGAGATCACCAGGCGCTCGAGCCGGGCCTTCTCGAGATCGGTCAGCACGAGATCGGTGCCGAGGGCCGCGCCGAACGCCTCGCCGAACACGCCGAACCACGGCTTGTACGAGCGCGCGCCGCCGCCGGTACCGATCGGCCGCGCGGCAGCGAGAGCATCGAGCTCGGCGATCACGCGCGGCGTCGCGCTGGTCGCCGTCGCGTAGGCAGGGCGATCGAGATCGTGGAACGCCACGAGCCAGGTCAGGTAATCCGCGTCGGCGCGCGCGGCGGGCCGCAGCTCGAGGAGCTGCGCGGCGAACGCCTTCGCGTCGGCGTCCGCGAGCGGCGCGAAGGCCTTCTTGGTCCACGGTGCGAACATCGCGAACCACTTCGCGTACGCACCTTCCTGCGCGGTCTCGGGGCGCGCATCCTCGAGCGCCGCGAGCAACGGCTGCTCGGCTTCCGTGATCACGCCGCTGCGCTCGAAGATCGTCGAGGTCGTTCCCTTGCCCGTGTAGACGACCGACAGCAGCGGCTCGTATCCGGCGACCCACGCCGCATAGCCGCCGGCGCCGCTACGCTCGGGCGCGGCCGCGAGGAACGCGGTCAGGGTGCGGATCTCGGCCGCGCTCGGCGTCGCGGCGATCAGCGCCTGGTCGTACTTCATCTGCGTCGTGACGGCGGGACCAAAGGACGTGCGATGGCGTGCGATCAGAGGATTCACGTGGAGCGAGAACTGACCGAACCACAGCGTGTAGTCGGCGTCGCTGCCGGTCGTGCATGGCTTGTCTGCCGCGGCCTCGAGCGCGGACGCGAGGCCCTCGTCGGTCAACGGCAGTCCGAGCTGACCGAGCCGCGGGAAATACGTACCGACGAGCCACGTCTTGTAGGCGGCGCTCTCGCAGGTGTCATCGGCCTTGCCCGCGCCGTCGCCCTGGTCGGGATCATTCGCGTCGACTGCACAGCCCGCGAGAGAGATGGCCACGAAGGTCGTCAGGAGGCGGTTCATGGGTGCCCGTACAGCAAGGGACGTGCCGCGCGTAACGCGCTGCCTTCGCACGAACCGCGGTGGATGGCGAACCAGCCACCGCCCACCAAACCCGCCGGCCGCCTGGGGGCTTCGCACCCGGGATGGCCGGTTCTATCGACTCAGTCGACCAGGAACGGCGTGACCTGACCGAGGTCGGCGCGCGCCGTGAACGTCGGCTTGCCGTCCTCGATCACGCAGCACTGCGCCGTCCGGAACTGCGGGAACGCCGGGCGTCCGAGCAGGAACGCGCCGAGGCTCGAGATCATCGGCTCGTGGCTG
>JAGSPR010000736.1 GCA_018262455.1 Deltaproteobacteria bacterium
GACGTGCAGGTCCGCGAGGCGTTCGCCCTGATCAAGGAGCTAGACGCGGCGGCGATCGGCCTGCAAGAAATCACGGATCCGGCGCGGTTCACGTCGGAGGTGCGCAGTTGGCTCGGTGACACGTGGCGCTTCGTCTACCAGGACGCGAAGGCTGGCGAGTCCGGACGCAAGTTGCACATCGGGGCGCTCTACGACACGAGGGTGTTCGAGCTCGTGAAGGTGACTTCGCGCCTGGAGACACGCATCGAGGACCTCACGCAACCAACGCTCCAGGTTGACCTGCGCGAACGGTCGAGCGGCCGGACCGTGACGATGCTGGTGATTCACTTCAAGGCCCTGCCCGCAGGACGTGAGCTCCGCATCCGACAGTTCTCAGGCCTGCTCTCGATCCTGCTCGACGTCGAAAGCCGAGCAAGCAGCGTCGTGGTGATGGGCGACTTCAACGCCACGGAGCCAGGTGATCGTTCCGACCTGGCGCGCATCAGCGAGCTCGCGGGGATGGTCTGGGCGACCGAGGCGCTGAGCTGTAGCGCCTACTGGGAACGCCCAGATGATTGCCCGACCTCGCGACTCGACCACATCCTCACGTGGAAGCACCCGACCTCGGTTCGTGCCCGCGGCGGGTGCGAGGCCGGATGTGATCTGCAGGATCGCTGTCCGATCTATCGAGAAGCGGTCTCGGATCACTGCCCAGTCGAGGTCGTGATCGACGATCTCCGCGGTCCGTGATCACGCACCAGCTTACCGGCCTGCATCACTCGTGATGGCGGTGGTTCGCGCGACCACCACGGACCACTTCTCGCTCCACGAAGGGAAGGACCTCGTCGTGCAAAACGACAACGAGCTGGCGTTCTCGATGCCGGCCGTCCCGGCCAATGAGCCGGTGCTGGTAGAGGCGGCAGCCTTGGCTTCGATGAACAGCTTCGCCTGCACGGTGCCGGGCGGCTGCACGGCACGGTTCCGCTACCCGTCGACGCTCTCGCTCGCGGTCTTGCCGTGAACCGGCGTTCTAGTTCTGACCGCGCCATCTCAGGACGTCGATCGCCGCTGGCGCTGCCGCCGAGAGTGGCTCGATGATCAAGCGTGGATGGCCCATGTGGATCACGAGGTCGAAGCCGTCGAGCTGACCGTCGGGACCGCCGTTCGCCGGGCCGGCGGGATCGCTCCGATCCTCCCACAGCGCGGCGACGTGATCCCAGCGGCGCGGCGAGTGATTGCCGATCGCGCTCGAGAAGTCGAGGCGGATCAGATCGCCGGGCAGGACGCCGGTGATCGGCTTGCCGGTCCGGCCGAGCTCGTCGAGCTCGACGATCCCCGAGATCGGCCTAGCGTAGCGCGGCAGCCCCTCGACGTTGGTGTACGCGAGCGCCCGCCCCATCCGGCGGGTCGCGCCCACCATCACATCGGCGCAGTCCGCGCCGGTGAACCGCTCGGTCTGGTGATTCCTGCCGCCGCCCGCCGATCCGAACACCTCGGGCACGAGCAGGTATCCGGACAGCTGGCCGAGGAAGTCGTCGCCGCGCCGGATCGACACCCGATGCACTGACGGCAGCACGCCCGCCGTGTCGGTGGCCTCGGCGCCCGGGCTCGCGAGTCGCTTGCCGGCAACCTCGACCTCGACCTTGTAACGAACCGTCCCGAGCCCCGGCACCTGCTGCGCGGCCGGCTCGCCCGACGTCACCACGGCTGCGATCGTCGCCGGTGCACCCCACGGGTTCACGACCCGCTCGAAGTAGTCGATGTGGTCGTAGCCGACCCAGTGGCCGAAGCTCTTCGGCTCGGTCGAGACGTTGGAGTAGAAGTCGCTGGTCGCGCCGTTCGCCGCCGGCTGGTCGCGGAACCCGTGCGGCTCGACGGTGGACCACTGGAGCCTGGCACCGGTGAGCGCCTCGGTCGTGAGCGCCTGTCCCGCCAGCCGCACCTTCGCGACACTCGGGGGTGCGAGGATCACGCGCCGGCCGCCGCGGTGTCCGATCACGACTGCCGCGAGTTCGGCGGGCTGATCGAGGCGCGCCTCGGTGGCGGCGTCGGTCCACGCGCTGGTGCCGACCCGGCCGACCACGACGACGCGATCTGGCACGAGCTCGGGCGCCGCGCTGGCTACGGCCGGCGCGAGGATCACGCAAACAATCGCGAGACGCATCCGTTCGACATGACCCATCGGCCGGGCCCAGACAAGCGCAATATCGCGCGCCGCTCGCGCGTTCGCCTGCGCTGGATCCCGATGCGGGCGACACGGCCCACCGATCTCCACCTCAACTTCCTCGACGAGGACCAGCGTCCAGGCGACCTGGTCGATCCCGCAGCTCGCAACGCGCGGTCGTTGCGCGGCCAAGAATCCGCTATGCGCTCAGTTCCGAAAGCCCGATCCCCAAGGTTGCCACCCCCGAGGAGCCATCGTTCGCTATCACGGCGTCACACCGGCCCACTCCGTCGGCTCGCCTGGGCTGCGCTCATGAAGCGCGTGTTCGCGATCGACGTCCTTGTCTGCGACACCTGCAGCGGCGCGATGCGCATCCTCGCCGTGCTCCTTGCCGGCGACGCCAGCCGCGCCATCCTTCAGCACCTCGACCTGCCCACCGAGCCACCCGATCCCCGCGCGCTCGCT
>JAGSPR010000100.1 GCA_018262455.1 Deltaproteobacteria bacterium
ATCGGATCGGGAAGGGTCCCTGACGGTGGCATCACGGACAGCATAGCTCAGGGGCGTTTGCCCATGCCGCGGCGGTGGCCGCGACCGCCGCGATCGTCCCGAACCTGGTGTGCCCTGAACTCGTCGAGGCTGAGTGCGCCATCCCCGTTCGCGTCGAGCTTCTTGAAGCGCTCGGTCACGCGTTGCTGTCGCATCACGGCACGCTCGGCGTCATCGAGCTTGCCGTCCTTGTTCGTATCGAACGTTGCGAGCCGCTCGGCTTTGCGCTGCCCGTGCATGGCAAGGGCCGCGGCCTTCAGCTTGGCGCGCTCTGCGTCGTCAAGCTTGCCGTCTTTGTTCTCATCGAAGGTGTCCTTCATATCTTGCCGATCGTGGTCGGCGCCTCGCGCAGCGGCAAAGCCCACGGTGCCTCCGACGAGCAAGGCCGACGTGGCGAGTAAGAGCTTCAGGTTCTTGATCAACATCTTCGGATCCTCCGTGCAGGCCTCACCGCAACCCGCGTGCCGCTCCCAACTGCCCGAGATGTCGACGGCGCACCCGCGCTGGAGCTGCGGATCACGCAGGTGCCTGCGGATCTGGCTGCGACGAGAACCAGGCTCGCTGCATCTGACCTGCGTTGCAGGTGCGGTATCTTCCGGCGGTGGCAGGTGATCGCGACGACGAAATGGCGCGTACTGCCACCGCGCCGGCCACATCGAGTGCGCCGGTCTTGCCCGCGGCGCCCGTCGAGAGCACGCTGGGGCGCTACCGGATCGAGCGCGAGCTCGGGGCCGGTGGGATGGGCGTCGTGCACGCGGCGTTCGATCCCGATCTCGAGCGCCGCGTCGCGCTGAAGGTGCTGCGCCCGGGCGGTGGTGGTGATGATGCACGGCAGCGCCTGCTCCGCGAGGCGCGCGCGATGGCGCGGCTCACCCATCCAAATGTCGTGACCGTGCACGAGGTCGGCTCCGCCGGCGGTCGTGACTACGTGGCAATGGAGCTCGTCGATGGCGAGAATCTGGCCGAGTGGTTGCGGGCGGCGGATCGATCCGACCACGAGATCCTCGCAGCGTTCGTGGCGGCTGGGCGCGGGCTCGCCGCCGCCCACGCCGCGGGGATCGTCCACCGCGACTTCAAGCCGCACAACGTGCTCCGCCATCGCAACGGGAGGATCGTGGTCACCGATTTCGGGCTGGCGCGCGAGGCCCACGATACCGGGCGAACCGATCCTCTCGCGGTCACGGTGCCGCTCGCCAAGGCGGGCGCGAGCGCGTCGGTCAGCACGCCCAGTGTGCTCGGCGGACTGACCGCCACCGGCTCGGTGCTCGGCACGCCGGCGTACATGGCTCCCGAACAATGGGCCGGTGGTGCGGTCACGCCGGCGACCGACCAGTTCGCATTCTGCGTCGGGCTATGGGAGGCGCTCGCCGGCGAACGTCCGTTCAAGGGCGCGACGATCGAGCAGCTGCGCGACGCCGTGGCCCGAGGACCGGCCGGCCTCGACGCGTCGAAGATCCCGCGCCGGTTGAGGCGTGCGTTGCGCCGTGGCCTCGACCCGGTCCCCAGCAAGCGCTGGCCCTCGGTGGATGCGCTGCTCCTTGCGATGGCGCGCTCCGAGCGCCGTCCGGTGGTCGCGTTCACGATCGGCGGCAGCGCGATCGTGGCAGCGGCCATCGGGTACAGCCTGCTCGGCCGGTCAACGACGCCCGCGGTGGCCACCACGCGTTGCTCTCCCGCGGCACTCGACGTCGCGACGGTGTTGCCGGACGGCGCGGTCGCCTCTTTCGAGGCCGCCGGGCGAGGCCTCGAGGCCCGGATGATCGATGGTGATCTGCAAGCCTGGCGGGCAGCGCGCGAGCGCGCGTGCGTTGCGCCCGACCCCGGGCCGCGGCTGAGTTGTCTCGACGGCGTGCTCGTGCGGCTCGAGGTGGTCGCTCGCGCGGTCGAGCGCGCTCCGCGCAGCGCGCCGCCGATCGATCCGGGGAGCTACCTGATCGACCCGCGGATCTGCGACGCCGCACATCCGCCCCGGCTGGCGATCACGACGACTCCGGAGTTTCGCGACGTCCTCGCGACCGCCGTCTACGATGACGCGACCCCGGGCCCGCTCGACGCCCAGCTGGCGGCCGATCTCGCCACGCGCGTGGCGGAGGTGCCTTGCGCGTCCGCGTGGGCCCGCATGCTCGTCGCGGGGACCGTTCGGACGCCGCAAGAGCGTGATCCTCAGCTTGCCGAGGCCGTCCAGGACGCCGAGCGGTGTGACGACGATCGAGTGCGGGCGGAAGTCGCCACGGGCTCGGCGCGCCATGCGCTCGCGGGCGTGTTCCTCGGCGCCGCGGTCAGCGGCAAGGTCAACCTGGCGGCGACGGCGGTCAAGCGCGTGGCGCAGCCAGACCTCGAGGCCGAGATCGATCTGTTACGGCTCGAGATCGCGCGACGGGCCGACAACGTCGACGAGGCGATCGTGCGCGGAGAGGCGGCAATGGCCGGGTTTGCGGCACGTGGCCGCGTCGCGGCGCAGCTGGCCGCGGGCCTGACCGTGCTCGATCTCCGCGAGGCGCGCGGGACGCCGGAGGATCTGAAGCTCATCGAACAGAACCACGTCAGGTGGCGCAAGCTCGCGATCGAGCGGCTCGGTCCGACCCACCCGAGCGTGCGCTGGCTCGATGCCGCGGCGGCCATGCGGACGTTCGCCGATGACGTCGCGGGTGCCCATGCCAGGCTCGCGCAGCTGAGCTCGTCGGTCCCCTACGATCGCCCCACGCGGCTCTCGGGCCGCGTCGTCGATGAACGCGGCAGGCCGGTCGCGGGCGCGACCGTGGTCGCGGGTCGCGCGCTCGCCGGTGATTCGGTGAGTGTCGCGGTTGCGTTGCCGGAAATGGCCGGCGGGATCCGGATCGCCACCACCAACGCGAACGGTGAGTTCGAGATCGTCGATGGCCCCGACATCGGGGTCGCGATCGCCGAGCTCGCGGACCGGCGGTCGATGCCGTTGCTGATCGGACCCGCGCCGATCACGCTCGTGCTCGAGCCGACGAGCCGGATCGAGGGTCACGTCGACCTGCACGGCGAGCCGTCGAACAAGGTCCTGATCGCGCTCAAGGATCTGCGGATGATGATGACGGTGCCGTACCAGATCCTTGCACCCGTCCGTCCCGACGGCAGCTTTGTCATCGCGGGCGTGCCGCGCACGAGCGTCCGCGTGTTCGCGTCGCTGCGCCACGCGTCGGCGCGCAGCCTCGCGTCCACCACGGTCGATGTTCGAACGCCGGTCGTGCGCGGGGTCGCGGTGACGGTTGCCAGCTCCGATCGCGTCATCCACGTGATCGTGCGCAGCACGGTCGGCATGCCGGTCAGCAACGCCCAGGTGATCGTGGTCCCGGGCCTGGTCGTCTCGACGAACGTGCGCGCGATGAACGCGGCCTTGCAGACGGGCACCATCCGCCTGGCGCGTCAGATCGAGCGCGAGCACGCGCCGCCGCCCGTCATCACAGCCGCGCACCCGGGCGACATGTTCGCCACGATGACCGAGGTTCCTCAGGGAGTCGCCAGCGCGTGCGCCGTGGGGTTACCTGCCGATCTGTCGGACGCCGCGATGCAGGACAAGGTCCACGCGATGATCGAGAAGGTTCAGGTCCGCTGCGTGCCGATCCAGCCAGGCGCAGACGTCGTGATCGTCGAGGTGCCGCCGTGGCCGCGCTTCGACTGAGCGCCGGTCAGCGCAGATCAGCGCCGTCGACGACGCGATCGTGCGCCGGCGCCTCGCCGATCCGGATCAGCGCGGACGCCAGGATGTCGGGGGTCGTCGAACGATACTTCGAGCGCAGCGACCGCCCGCCGAGCACGCTGGCGATCGCCAGCAAGCCATCGCCAAGCACCGCGGCGCTGCGCTCGCCGAGCCGGCCGTCTTCGCGCTCGCCCGTGATGAGCGATGGGCGCGCGATCACCCATGGAAGCCCTGCGCCCCGCACCACGGCCTCCGCTCTGCCGCGCGCCCGCAGGTACGCCGAGCGCGCGCTCGCGTCCGCGCCGACGCTCGACAGGTAGACCAGCCGCGGGCTGGCCTCCGACGCACGGGCCGCTAAGGCCGCGAGCTGCGTGAGCTTGAGGTCGACCTGCTCGTAGATGTCGCCCTCGACCTGATCCGACTTGGCCTTCGAGCGTGTGGTGCCGATCAGGATGTAGAGCTGAGCGGGACGCTTCGCGCGTAGTGCAGCCGCGAGCTGGACGGCGTCCCACGGCGAGGTGTCGACCTCCGCCCCGAGCTCGCCAAACGTCCTGCGCCAGTCCTCGAGCCTCCCCGAGTCGGGCCGGACGTGGGCGACCGTCGTCGTCCCGCGGATGCAGAGCTGGCGCACCACCTCACGGCCGACGAACCCCGTCGCCCCGAGCACGAACGCGGTCACAGCCGGGCCAGTGCGGCCTGCATGCGTGAGCGGAGCGGCGCGATCACGGCTTCGTCTTTGACGTCGATCACGGGCTCGGTATCGTACTGCTCGTAGAACACGCTGTCCTTGGTGTCCGCAGGGACGCCGAGGGCCTCGCGGATGCGCTTGAAGTCGGGGACGAAGCCGCGATCGATCAACGGCAGGATCGTCCCGGTGATCGTGCCGGTGAGGCCGCAGATGAAGATCACGACGTTCTTCGGCGTGAATCCGCCGGGAGGCAGCCCGAGCCGCTTCTCGAGATCGTCGAGCCGTCGGCCCTCGAAGTAACCTTCGACGCGTCCGACATCGCCCTTCCAGTCCGGCGCCTCCTTCGGGCGGCTCACGGTGCCCCAGTACTTGAGGTGGTTGGCCTCGACCATGTGCGTGAGCTCGTCGCGATAGCCGAGATCCGCGGGGTAGGAGACCCCGTGCAGGAGCGCCCACTTCGAGAGATCGGCGCCCGGGTTCCGGCGCAGCTCGCTGCGCACCATGCTCACGAACGGCGCGGAGCCTGTGCCTGCGGCGACCATCACCCGGATCCTCGGATCGTCGAGCCCGATGGTGTCCTTCACGGTGAACACGCCGGCGGCCACGGGCCGCATGTACATCCGATCGCCGTTCTTCAACTTCCAGAGCAGGTGGGTGAGCGGGTTCTCGGACTCTGGCTTGCTGACGAACCGGATGTAGAACTCGATCTCGCCTTCTTCCTCGGGCGCCGACGCGATCGACATCGACCGCCTCACCGAGCCGAGCTCGGGCTTGTCCGCGTTGTTCATGCCGAGCACGCAGTACTGTCCGGGCACGAACCACGGCCGGGACTCGGGCATGGCGTCGGGCCTGACCCGGAACAAGGTGAGCAAATCGGTGACGTCGATGCGCTCGATCAGCGTCGCGTTGTACTCGAGTGGCTTGGCCATCGGCCGCGGAAGCTAGCACGGGTCACCGAGCGCGTCAGCGACCTTCCGACCCGGCACGACATGCCGCCGACCGTTCCCCACGCGCTGGCTTCTCCCCGACGAAGACCAGGTTCGCGTAGCTGGTGGTTTCCGCAGTATGGTTGCGGCCGCAATGCCCTACCTGTTCGAGACCGAGGAGCACGCGGCGATCCGCGCGAGCGCGCGCAAGTTCGCCCAGACGTACATCGCGCCCCATGGCGCCGATTGGGAAGAGAACGAGGAGTTCCCGATCGAGCTGTACCGCACCGCGTGCGCGTCCAGCATCACCGGCATCGGCTACCCCGAGGCGCTGGGCGGGCAGGGTGGGGACCTGAGCCACGTGCTCGTGGCGAGCGACGAGCTCGTGATCGCGGGCCGCACCGTCGGTACGATCGTCGGGCTCGGAAGCCACGGGATCGCGCTCCCTCCGATTGTTCGGTTCGGTTCGCCCGAGCAGCAGCGCCGCTTCGTGACCCCGTGCCTCACCGAGGGCAAGATCGCCGCGCTCGCGGTCACCGAGCCCGGGGGCGGCAGCGATGTGGCGTCGCTCACGACGCGCGCCGAGCGCGACGGCGACCACTACGTCGTCACCGGCGCCAAGACGTTCATCACGTCCGGAACCCGCGCGGACTTCGTGACCACCGCCGTGCGCACGGGCGGCTCCGGTCACGGCGGCGTGTCGATGCTCGTGATCGAGCGCGGTACGCCGGGATTCACGGTCAGCAAGAAGCTGCGCAAGACCGGCTGGTGGGCGAGCGACACCGCCGAGCTTTCCTTCGATGGCTGTCGCGTCCCGATCGCGAACCGCATCGGCCCTGAGAACGGCGCGTTCCCGATGATCATGATGAACTTTGCGGCGGAGCGCCTCATGATCGCCGGCCAGTGTGTCGCGATCGCCGAGCTCGCGTACCGCGAGTCGATCAGCTACGCCCGCGCGCGTCAGGCATTCGGCAAGCCGCTCAGCGGGTTTCAGGTGACGCGCCACAAGCTCGCGGACATGGCGAGCCGGATCGCCGCGGCGCGCGCGCTCACCGGGGAGTCGATCGTGAGGATCACTCGAGGCGAGCAGGCCACGGGGTTGGCGTCGATGGCGAAGAACGTCGCCACGGACATGTGCAGCTTCGTGTGTGATCAGGCCGTCCAGATTCACGGTGGATACGGCTACATGCGCGAGACCCTCGTCGAACGGCTGTATCGTGACGCTCGGCTCTACCCGATCGGCGGCGGCACTCGCGAGATCATGAACGAGGTGATCTCGAAGGTCGAAGGCTACTGAGCGACGAATCCGCTGGAATGCGGCTTCCGGTGGCGCGTGTGATCGAGAACCCGCCTACGGGCCGGGCTTGAACCGGATGTGGAGATGGTTGGCGTGGTGCGGCCAGTGCCGCACGATCCCGACCTGCGCGTCGTTGCCGCGGGGGTACTGCAAGAGGTCTGCGAGCTGTTCGTCGGGCGTCCCGCGAGCGTGTGCCCAGCGATACAGCCGTGCCTGGATGTCGCGATCGAGCAGGATCACCTGGACGCCGTTGTGGAGCGACGACGTGCGGGCGAACGCGGTGATGAGGGCCCACGTCGCCTCGAGGTCGATCTCCGAGCTCGCCATCACGAACTGGTCCGGGTACCCCGCCGGGACCTTCTGGAAGTAGAACCCGATGTCGACGTCGAGCCCCGACTGGTGCGAGTGGTGCTCGGCGAGCTTGCCGCCGTGCTCCGCGGACAGATCTCCGATCGCGAGCGTGTGGACCCGCGGGTAGAGGGCTCGCACCTCCGCGATCACGTGCTTCAGGTGATCGACGACGTGACTGGCGCCGAACGCGCGCTGCGGTCGCCGGATCTGATAGCCGGGGCCACGCGGGAGCGCCTCACCGCCGCGAAGTCGGCCATTCCAGGGCTGGCCGAGGCTCTCGGACGCAGCGTCGGGCTCGTTGGTCACGACGGTCGCGCCGTCGATCGCCTCCAGCGCGAGCCGCGCGCGATCCTCCACGGTCGAGGGTGGGACACGCCCATCATCGGCGGGTGCCGCCAGGCGCTCGCGGGTTCGAGCGCGGCTGCGGACCGTGCAGGCCGGGATCACGACCACGGTGCCCGCGGGGACGAGCGTCGTGGTCAGCCCGTTCGCGCGCATCACTACTTCGACTCCGCAGCCATAGATCTGGGCGACGTGCTCGAGCGTCTCGCCGCGCTCGACGACGTGCCGTCCGGCCCACGCCGGACGACCGAGCGCCCCGAGCGTCACGAACACCACGAGGGGCAGCCAGGATCTCACGCGACATGATCGCCTGGGGAGTGCCGGTACGCCAGGATCCGTCCGCGCGGCTTACATAAGTCAGTCGCCTGCGCCGCCGAGCTGGGCCAGCGCGGCCACGAGCTCGGGCTCGGGCAGTCGTGAGTTCTGCTTCACACCTTCGAGCAGCTCCTCCATCGATCCACCCGTGCTGTCGACGTTCGCGGCCACGCAGGCTGGGTGCAGGTAGCCGGCGCTGCGCGTCATGAAGCTGCCGGTATCGACCTCGCGCTCGACCGCCACACGGAACGACGCCTTCTCGATCGGTTCCGCGCACTGCATGCATTTGGCGCGGCCGGTCGGCGCCTTGTCGATGTGCGGGAACCCGCCAGGCTTGGCGCTGCCCTTCTTGACCGCCTCCGCCATGGCCTGGTCGAGCTCGGGGCGGTTCGGGACGTCACCGGGGTACGTGTCGAGGGCGGCCTTCAGGTCGGCCGGCAACTTGCTCGCGGCGCACACCAGGTGGTGCCACGCAAGGCTCGGGGTATCGCTGAACTGGGTCGTCGTCTCGACTCCAAGGCGCAGCTCTCCCTTGCCGATCGTCTTCTTGCACGTCCGGCAGCTTGCCCGCCCTGACTTGGCTTCCTCGATGACGTTCGCCATAGGGCGCGAACCTACCTCCGGCCGGAGGTGGCGTCCCATCACGAACGTGACCAGAATCGATTTGCCGGCGCCCACGTCGACCGTCCGGTCGTGCGATACCTGGGTCGTGGAGCAGCCGTACCCGGTAATCGCGACGCGCGTCGATCCGCGCTCCGACGAGTTTCGTTCCAACGTCGATGCCAACCGCGCTGCGGTCGACAAGCTGCGCGCCGCCCAGCTCGAGGCCACGCTCGGCGGGGGCGAGAAGTACATCAGCCGTCACAAGGCCGCCGGCAAGTTACTGCCGCGCGAACGGGTGGAGCTGATCCTCGATCGCGACTCGCACTTCCTCGAGCTGTGCGCGCTCGCCGGCAAGGATGTCTCGGGTCACGTGCCCGGTGCCGGCCTGATCGGCGGGATCGGCCTGGTCTCCGGCGTCGAGTGCGTGATCACCGCGAGCGAGTCCACGGTGAAGGGCGGCGCCATCAGCGAGATCACGGCCTGGAAGTCCGGCCGGCTCTCCGATGTGGCGGAGCAGAACCGACTGCCGTCGATCTCGATGATCGAGTCGGCCGGCGCGGACCTGCCGAACCAGTCGAAGATCTTCGTTCCCGGCGGCCGCGGGTTTCGCGACCTGACGCGTCGCTCGGAGCAGCGCACCCCGTCGATCTGCCTCGTATTCGGTAGCTCGACCGCGGGTGGCGCGTACATCCCGGGCATGAGCGACTACACCGTGATGGTCGAGAAGCAGGCGCAGGTCTATCTCGCCGGCCCGCCGCTGGTGAAGATGGCCACCGGAGAGGACACGAACCACGAGGAGCTCGGCGGCGCGGAGATGCACTCGCGGGTCTCTGGTGTCTCCGACTACCTCGCGCGCGACGAGCGGGACGCGATCCGGCTCGGCCGCGAGATCGTGTCCCACCTGAACTGGAAGAAGGGCTCGCCGGCGCCGGCGCGCGTCATCGAGCCGCCGCGCTACCCCGCCGAGGATCTGCTCGGGATCGCCTCGGCCGACGTCAAGGTGCCATGGGATCAGCGCGAGGCCATCGCTCGAATCGTCGATGGTTCGCGGTTCTCGGAGTTCAAGCCGCTCTACGGCTCAACGCTCGTCTGTGGCTGGGCACACCTCCACGGCTACCCGATCGGGATCCTCGCGAACAACGGGATCCTGTTCTCGGAGTCGGCCCAGAAGGGCGCGCAGTTCATCGAGCTGTGCAACCAGAGCGACATCCCGCTGCTGTTCCTGCAGAACGTCACCGGCTTCATGGTCGGCCGGAAGTACGAGCAGGAAGGCATCATCAAGCACGGCGCGAAGCTCATCAACGCGGTCTCGAACTCGACGGTGCCGGCGATCACGATCATGACCGGCGCGAGCTACGGCGCCGGCAACTACGCCATGAACGGTCGCGCCTACGCCCCGCGCTTCCTGTTCACGTGGCCGAACCACCGCATCGCGGTCATGGGCGGCAAGCAGCTCGCGGGCGTGCTCGACATCATCCAGCGCGATGCCGCCGCCAAGCGAGGCGAACCCGTCGACGAGCAGAAGCTCGGGTTCAGCAAGGCGATGATCGAATCCATGATCGACAAGGAGAGCGATCCGTACTTCGCCACCGCGCGGCTGTGGGACGACGGGATCATCGACCCGCGCGACACGCGCACTGTCGTCGCGATCGCGCTGTCGGCCGCGTACTCCGCACCGTTCCGCGGCACCACGAGCTGGGGCGTGTTCCGCCACTGAGCCAGCGCGGGTCGAGCCCGCGAACCGGTCCGTCAGGGTTGGTTCGTCGCGGCCACCGCGGCCACCCGTGACTTCTCGACGAGGTCCATCGCGAGGACGCCGAGGTGCGCGTGCGCGTTGGCCGGATCGGCGAGGAAGGCATCGAGATCCAGGTTGATCTCCATCGCCACGCTCGGCGTGTTCGGGATCCCGGAAAGCGTCTGAAACCCGCTGGTGTAGTTGAGGAACAGCGTCGATGGACCGGCGTCGCGTGCCTCCGCGAGCAGGGCCTCGATCGCCATCCACTTCGATTCGTTGGAAGTCACCTTGAAGGCGTCCTGGACCCGCAACGAGGCTTGCGGGGTGGTGATCGAGAACGTGGCGTTGTCGGGCCAGTCCGATGCATCCAGCCCGAGCGGCGACGTCTCGGCCACGAACCGGCGTACCAGGACGATCTTGCCGCGGACGTCACCGAGCGCAGGGACCGCGCCTCCGAGATACCAGCGCGCTGGATCGAGCGCGACATAGGTCGCGAACACCTGCTCGAACGTCAACATCGTGTTGTCGGCCACGGACTCTTCCTTGATGCTCATCACTGCCGCTTCGGTCGGGTGGCTGTCGAGAAACGCCGAGAACGTCTCCACCACCTGGGCGAACGTCTGCCGCTCGAAGAGCGGGCCATGGTAGAGATCGAAGCCATCGCCGAGATGGCGGCACCGGATGTCGAAGTACCGCACACCCGCGTCGAGCTGCTGGTCGAGGGTCAGCGTCTGATCCCGCGAGCTGCCCGGAATCACCTCGTAGAGCGAGGCCGACTCGTGCGTCCCGGGGATCGAGAGCTCCGACAGGAGCCGGCCATCGTCGATCTTGGACATCCACGCCGGTGCCACCGGTGGACCGGACGCGTCGGTGCACGCAGCAAGCGCCAGTCCGATCGCGGTGGGGACGAACCAGTTCATCGCAGCGCTACCAGCGTATCACCGGAGGTAGATCGATCTGTCACATTCGTCAGGATCTCCGGTTCGGCGCGAGGCTCGATTTGACGCTCCCGGTCATGGGCAGCGCGCCAGCTGGCTGAACGGGGCGTGATCGAACGGGGCGTGATCGAGCGGGGCGTGATCGAGCGGGGCGTGGTCTCGCACACCGTCATCAACGGGAACTTGCTCGAGCAGCACCCAGCGCAGCAGGTCATCGGCTTTGGCGATGTAAGGCGTCAGCTCGTCGAGCAGGTTCGACACCGCAAGCTGCGCGACTGCGACGTCGGGCGCCGGTGCGAGGTCATCCTCGAGGGCCCGCCGGAGCAGCTGTCCGAGAGACAGCACGCTGAGGAACCCCTCGTGTGCGAGCACGCGCGTGCCTTCGCCGAGTGTGTCGAGCCTCGAACACGGACGCAGCGGTTCGGCATGACGCGCGAGGTCGCCGAGCTCCCATATCACCGCGCAGATGTGATGACGGACATCTCCAGCGGCATGGCGCAACGCTGCACGCTCGGGCTGGCAGGTCCATGCTCGGTCGAGCGTGAGCAGTATTGCGAGCAGGTCATCGAAGGCTTCCGACAGCGTGGACTCGGTCCGGTATTCGTTGAACATGCCCCGGGCAATTGCAGCGCTCGGGCCATGCGTAACGACGTGAGATCCGGCGCCGATCTCGACGATCTGTCCGTCCACTGGACGCGCTGTCCGAGGGGCGGCCGGACACGGACAGGGATCCCCTCGAGGGGCTCCCCATCTCCACTCGTACCGCGGATCGCGGCCACCCGCCCCACGGTTCACATGTCGAGTGTTGTAGCGTTGCGGCCGTGAGAGCGCCATCGATCGACAAGATCCTGATCGCGAACCGCGGAGAGATCGCGCTCCGCGTGATGCGGACGTGCCGCGCGATGGGCATCGCCACCGTCGCGGTCTATTCCGACGCCGACGCCGACGCGCCGTTTGTGCGGTTTGCGGACGAAGCGGTCCGGATCGGCCCACCACCTGCGCGCGAGTCCTATCTCGTGACCAACGCGCTGCTCGATGCGGCGCGGATGACGGGGGCGCAGGCGATCCACCCCGGCTATGGCTTCCTCAGCGAGAATGCCGGGTTTGCCGAGGCGGTCACCGCTGCAGGGCTTGTCTTCATCGGCCCACCCGCGGACGTGATCGGCAAGCTCGGCTCCAAGCAGGAAGCCAAGCGGATCGCGCGCAAGGCGGGGGTCCCGACCGTCCCGGGCTACGATGGAGAGGACCAGGCCACGGCCGCGTTCGTCGCGGCGGGCAAGGATCTCGGGTTTCCGTTGCTGGTCAAGGCTTCTGCCGGCGGCGGCGGGAAGGGGATGCGGATCGTGCGGCGCGCAGAGGAGCTCGTCGAAGGGATCGAGCGGGCGCGCCGCGAGGCGGCGTCGGCGTTCGGCGACGACACGCTGCTGCTCGAGCGCTACGTCGAGCGGCCTCGCCACATCGAGATCCAGATCCTCGGTGATACCCACGGCAAGGTCGTGCACCTGTGGGAGCGCGAGTGCTCGATCCAGCGCCGTCACCAGAAGGTCATCGAGGAGGCGCCCTCGCCGGCGCTCGATCCGACGCGCCGGGCCGAGATGGGGCATGCCGCGGTGGAGCTCGGGCGCGCGGTCCGCTACGTCGGCGCTGGCACGGTCGAATTCATCACTGCACCGGACGGCGCGTTCTACTTCCTCGAGGTCAACACCCGGCTCCAGGTCGAGCACCCGGTGACCGAGCTGACGACCGGGCTCGATCTCGTGCGCGAGCAGATCCGGATCGCGCGCGGCGAGCCGCTCGGCTACGATGAAGCTCCACCGCAACGCGGCTGGGCGATCGAGGTCCGGCTGTGCGCCGAAGAT
This sequence comes from Deltaproteobacteria bacterium, assembly GCA_018262455.1. The sequence continues at coordinate 12,761 of JAGSPR010000100.1, forward strand.
CCCGAGCATGACTACCTGCCGACCACCGGCACGCTCCACGCGGTGGAGGTCCCGAGCACGGTACGTGCAGATCTCGGCGTCGTGGCAGGCAGTGAGATCGGGATCCACTACGACTCGATGCTCGGCAAGATCATCGCGCATGCCGCGACGCGCCACGAGGCCGCGCAGCTGCTTCGCCGCGGTCTCGAGCAGAGCTGGCTGCCGGGCCTCGTCACCAACCGCGAGCACCTCGCGAAGATCCTCGCGCACCCCGCGTTCCTGGCGGGCGAGCTCGACACGCACTTCCTCGAGCACCACGCCGGCGAGCTCGCAGCGCAGCCGCCTGGGCTCGATCGGGTGCGCGTCGCGGTGACCGGGCTCGTGCTCGCCGGGATCGTGGCGCGTCGAGATCCGAGGGCGCTCGCGCCGGTGGGCTGGCGCAACGTGCGCCATCTCGATCAGGTCGTCACGTACAAGCTCGGTGAGGCCGATGTCATCGTTGGCTATCACGTGACCGAAGCTGGCGTCGAGCTCTCGATCGGCGGCAAGACCATGCACGTCTCGGCGTTCGGCGTCGATCCTTCTCGCGATCACGAGGTGTGGTTCGTCGAGCAGGGCGGTCACCGTCGTACGGTCCGCGTGGTCACCGTCGGTGCACGCAGCTGGGTGCTGTCCGAGGGCATGCAGCTCGCGTTCGTGGAAGAGCCGCGGTTCCCCGATCCCTCCGCCCGGGCCGTGGTCGGAGGGCTGCGCGCGCCGATGCCGGGCAAGGTCCTCAAGGTCCTGGTCACGGTGGGGCAGGAAGTCACTGCAGGGACCGCGCTCGTCGTGCTCGAGGCGATGAAGATGGAGCACACGGTGCGCGCCGGTGAGGCCGGAACCGTGCGCGAGATCGACGTGGAGGTCGGCGATCAGGTCGACACCGATCGCATCCTCGCGGTCGTGACTCCGACGTAATCGTCGCGATCGCTCCAGGGCTCCGCCCCCCCCTACCGGCACGCCGGCAGGGTTCCCCCCGATCGGCTATACCGTGGCCGTGCGCGCCTGGCTCCTGCTGCTGGTGATCGCGGCCCTCGGTGGATGTCCGCATCGCGAACCGGGGCAGCCGCGGAGGCACGCGCCGGCCAGCGATGCGGGCTCCGAGGTGCGGTCGCGGGCTGCGCCGTCACGGCTTGCCGACGGCGTCACGCCGCTCTCCTACGACCTCCGGCTCGAGCTCGATCCGGACGCGGATCGGTTCACGGGTCGGGTCGAGATCCGCGTCCGGCTCGACGCACCCACCGATCACGTGTGGTTGCATCTCGAGGATCTCGAGCTGGACACGGCGACGTTCCGGACCGCCACGCGCGAGGGTGTGCTCGCGAGGGGCGAGGACGTCGCGGTCAGGGATCAACCGATGCGAGCGTTTGGCTTCGGCACCTCGTTGCCCGCGGGCGAGGTGACGCTGACGTTCGGCTACGTCGGGCAGGTCGCGCGCGACGACGAGGGCCTGTTTCGCCGGCAGGCCGGCGGGCGGTGGTTTCTGTACTCCCAGGCCGAATCGATGTTCGCGCGGCGGATCCTGCCGTGTTTCGACGAGCCGCGGTTCAAGCCGGCATGGCGCGTCACGCTCGTGGTGCCTGACAAGCTGGTCGCGCTCGGCAACGGCCCCCTCGCGATCGACGTGGTGCGCGCCGACGGTCGTCACGAGGTCACGCTCGCGGAGATCACGGCGATGCCGAGCTACCTGTTCGCGGTGGCGGTCGGGCCGTTCACGTTGCTCGATGCCGGGCGGGTCGGTCGAGCGCAGGTTCCTGTACGGGTCGCGGTCGCGGCGGGTGACGTTCGTCGCTCGAAACTGGTCGTCGCGAAGCTCTCCGCGTTGGTCGATGCGCTCGAGCGCTACACCGATCGGCCACTCCCTCTTGCGAAGCTCGATCTTGTGGCGGTCCCGCGCTTCTTCGGCGCGATGGAGAACGTCGGGCTCGTCACGATCGAGTCGTCGATCCTCGTCGGCGAGGTGGAGGCATTCGGGGACTCAGGCCGGTTCACCAGGTTCGCGGCGCACGAGCTCGCCCACCAGTGGTTCGGCAACCTCGTCACGCCCGCCTGGTGGGATGATCTCTGGCTGGCCGAGGGTTTCGCGACCTGGCTCGGCGACAAGATCTCGATCGAGCTCGGCGGGACCGATGATCCGGGCCTGCGGACGCAGCTAGCTCGGCTCGACGCGCTCGGCGCTGACGACGCCGATGATGCTCGGCCGATGCGACACGCGATGTCGACGACCGAGGACGCCGACGATCGGTTCGACGCGATCTCGTACGAGAAGGCCGGTGCGGTGCTCGGGATGTTCGAGCGCTTCGTGGGCGAGGACAGGTTCCGCGAGGTGATCCGCGCGTACCTGCGCGATCACGCCGGCGCCACGGCGACGTCGAACGACTTCGTGTCCGCGCTCGGCACCGCCACCACGCCCGCGGTCGCGACCGCGTTCACGTCGTTCCTCGAAGGTACGGGGGCTCCGATCGTCGAGCTCGCGGTTCGCTGCGGCGCTTCACCCGCGCTCGAGCTCCACGCGCGCAAAGGTGCGATGGTCCCGGTCTGCGTCCGCCACGCGACGGGGCGCGCGTGCGCCATCGTGGGTGAATCCGCACGCATCGCGCTGCCCACGTGCACGGGATGGATCGCTGGTAACGCCGGGGGCGATGGCTACTATCGCGTTGCGGTTCCCACGTCGGGCACGAGCCGATTCTTGTCACGTGGCGAGCAACTCGCGCACGCCGACGACATCGCCGCCGCGCTGTTCCGTCACGAGCTCGGCTTCGCCGACGCGTCGCGCGAGCTCGCCACGCTTGCAGCCGCGGGTGATCCGGCGTCGCAGCTCGCCGCGCTGGCGATCGCCGGAGCGATCGATCCCCTGATCGACGACACCACGCGCCCGGTGTGGTCGCGCTGGCTGGCAGCGCGGTTCCAACGCCGGCTCGGCAAGCTCGCGATGCTGTCGCCGCGCTCGCCGGTCGAGCGCGAGCTGCGCGACCGGCTGGCGCGCTTGCTCCCGGCCGATCGGTTCGACGCCGCGGTGATCGCTGGCGCCACGGCGATCGTCGACGGCGCGCTCCACTCAGGGCGCCTGCCTCCAGAGTTCGCCCTCGCGCTGGCAGCGCCACGCGGCGGCCGGATGTTGTTCGATCGCCTGGTGGCGGCTGCTGCGGCCGGCGGCGACGAGCGCCAGGACAGCTGGCTTGCAAGCCTCGGTGCGTTCGGTCCCGAGCTCGCCTCGCGCCTGGTCGAGCTCGCGACCGACGCGCGAGCTCGCCCGCACAATGCGTGGTCGGCGATCGTCGCCATGCAGGCGCGCCCCGGCACCCGAACCGCCGCATGGGTCGCCATTCGCGAGCGGCTTCCGGCGCTCCTCGCGCAGCCCGCGGACGAGCTGACGCCGATCATCGAAGCCACCGGTGCGCTGTGCGATCCGGTCGCGCGGGCCGAGGTAGCGGCGGCGTTCGAGGGGAAGCTCGACGACCTGGCTCGCGAGCACGCCCTCGTCCCCGCGCTCGCTGCGATCGACCGATGCATCGCACGCCGCACCCAGCTTGGCGATCTCGCCGCGGCGCTGCGCTAGCCGGGGTAATGCCAACCGTGGCCTTTCGCCACGGTCGGCAGGGTTGAAACCGCGCGTGATCCCGGGTGTCCCCACAGGATGTCCAGCTCACTCGGAACCGGAGATCTCAAGACTGTCAACGTCGAGCTCAACATCGTGCCGTTCATCGATCTGATGAGCTGCCTCACGGCGTTCCTGCTCGTGACCGCGGTGTGGGTGAACACCGCGCAGCTCGACGTCAAGCCTGCGGGCAAGGGGCGTGACGTGCCGACCTGCGACGATGGCACCTGCGATGATCCCAGGCTGTCGGTGCTCGTCGAACAGCACGAGCTGTGGATCGGCGTCTCCCGCGTCAACGAGTTCGAGCGCATCCCGCGGCTCGCCTCGGGCGCGTATGACTGGTCGCGGCTCGAACAGCGGCTGCAATTCCACAAGCGGAGCACGTGGTTTGCCGACAAGACCCAGATCGAGATCGCGGCGGCCAGTACACGGGCCGAGCCGGTCGCCTACCAGCAGCTGATCGCGGCGATGGACGTGGCGGTGAAAGCGGGCTTCAGCGACGTCGGGCTCACCGACCCCGAGGGGCTGTCCGCGCGGCCGAACCTTTGAAGACCTCGTCGAACGTGCTCCAGCACGCGTCGACACGGTGGTCCCCAGCGGCGTCACCGCGCGCGCCAGGCGGCGGGCGGCCTTGCGGCGCGCGGTAGCTTCCACGGCCGTTCGCTGCGTGGCACAGGAAGTGGAGTGTTGCGTCGGCGG
>JAGSPR010000737.1 GCA_018262455.1 Deltaproteobacteria bacterium
GATGTACGAATTCGCGGCGCGCCCCATCGCCAGGCAGATCTTCGGCAGCTGCGTCGTCTTGCCCGAGCCGGTCTCGCCCGCGACGATGATCACCGGGTGAGCGTCGATCGCGTTGGCGATGTCGATGACCCGGGCCGTGATCGGCAGGTTCTCGGGAAACCGCACCCGATCGCTCAGCCGGAGACCGGGACGCAGCACGCTGGGGGCGATCGGTGGTTGCTCGGGGGGGGCGGGAGGTCCAGTCATCGGTGGGGCCCAGGCGCGGGAACCCGGGAGTAGCACCTCGGTCGAGCGATGTCGCGGTCGTCAGTTCGCACTGCACGTAGCTCGACCGCTCACGGGCTGTTCGCGAGCTTCTGCCTGCAGCGCGCGACCTCGTCGACCATCTTCGCCGCTGCGTCGCGCGCCGTCGTCGGAGCACCCGGGGAGAGGGCGGCGTCGAGCGCGCTGCCGGCCTGCCGCGCGCACGCCAGGTCCTTGCACGCGCAGGCGGCATCGCGCTGGGCGGCCAGCGTGACGAGCGCGGCGTCGGCGGCCGCGTCTCCGGTCGTCGGGGGTGCCGTGCGCTCGCCGTACCAGGCTGCGAGGAACGCGGAGAGCTCGGCTCGCTCTTCCTCGGTCACATCGAGAGGGCAGTTCCGCGGCTGCTCCACGCGCATCATGCCGTCGAGCATCACCGCACAGGTCGCGGCGATGCGGCGACGCGGCGACGGATCCGCGGGCGCATCCTTCACGAGATCCACGATCTCCTCGAGTCCCATCTTGATCGACGTGTCTTCCGGGAAGCACTTCCGCCGGCCGGTCATCACCATGCGAGCTCGCTCGCAGAACCCGAGCGGATCGGTGACGGTTGGACGCCCGGATCCGGCGCCCGAGCCGCTTCCGCCGGATGGCTCGCCCTTCGATCCGCACCCGAGCGCGAGCAGCACACCAAGGACGACGAGCTTCATCGTCCAGCTCTACCACCCCGTTCGAGCGTGCAGGGGCTCAGGCCACCATCGCAGCACGAACCTCACCGAGGATGGCGTCGAGGTTCCCGCCCTTGGACCGCAACCCTCGCACCGCAACGACGAGCCCACGACCGACGCACGTCTCGGGTGGCCAATCGTAGTAGCTGTGGTTCCGCGGGGCCCGCTTCGCCGGGGACTTCTACCTCGCGCCGGACGTCGCTGCCTTCGGTACTCGAGCCGTTCTCGCACGAGACCTCTTCCTCGCGACGGAGCGTGCGGCCTGCTTCGGCTTCGACTTCGACATCGGCGCCAACGATACTCGGCGACTGCGCAGGCGAGCGCGAGCGCGGCCTGGCGATGGCCCGCGTCACCGGCAGCCCGCGCAAATGGTGCGACCTCGATCGCCCACCCGCCCGGTACATGGCTGGAATCTCACGGGTGGGTGTGCAGCTCGCCCCAGGCCCGCGAATTGCTGGATCTCATCTCGACATGCGGATCGTCGACCAGGACTTCGTAGCGCACGTCGCCGCTCACGTCGGGACCACGGACCTCGTGGGCACTCGCCAAGCCTCCGAGGTCGTGCTCGGCGCGTTCGGCGCGCGGCTGTCTCCCGCGGATCGCGCGTGCATCGCGAGCGAGCTCCCGGCCTCGCTCGGCGCCGTGATCGAGCACGCGAACGCCAGCGTGGCGCTACCCGTCGAAGCTCAGCTGGGATCCCTCGGCCTGACCGTCGGACACGCGCGCGAGGTCGTCGCGAGCGTATGCCACGTGCTCGGCGAGCAGCTCTCCGATGATGCACTCGGTCGACTGCAACGCGCGCTGCCCGCGTCGCTCGCGGCCTTCGCGGTCCGGCCGGCCGCCGGCACGACCGGGGCGGCGGGCGCGAGCACGGGTCACACCCTCGCCGAGGGGCGCCCGGGCAGCCACGCACCGGTGAGCGAGGAGCGCGCGGATCGCACGCAGCAAGCCTCGATCACCGCCGCCAACCCGCACGGCGACGTCAAGCTATCGAGTGCGGTCGGCTCGACGCAGGAGCGCGAGCACGAGACCCTCGCCGAAGGTCATCCGGCGACCCGGCCGCTCGCGACCGGGCGCAGCTAGCGGGATCAAGTTCCAGTGTCTCGGGGACCGCGTCGCCGATGCCGTCGTCGCTCGGCCGCTGGCGATCTCGGTCATCGCGGGCGAAGCCCCCGTGATAGCCTGGTGGCGTGCGTGCGATCACCATCGCGACCCTCGTGGGATGCGGGTTCCGCGTCGACGTGCAGGCTCTGCCCGACGACGGCGCGCGCGACGCCAGCGGAGCCGAGGCAACCACCGACGGGACGCCGGGCGATGGGCCGGTCCCCGACACCTCGGCCCCCACGTGCGTCCAGCGCTGGAGCCAGGGCCCGACGATCCCGACGCCGAGCCCGATCGGCGGGATCAACACCGGGAACTCGGAGGGTGATCCGTTCGTCACGTTCGACGAGCTCGCGATCTACGTGGCGAGTAATGGCGATATCTATCGCGCGACCCGGGCGTCGACCTCGTCCGGCTTCAGCGGGCGCACGCTCGACACCAACCTGAGCTCGTCCACCAATGACAGCAAGGTGTCGTTCACCGCGGACGGGTTGACCGCGTTCATCGGCTCGGAGCGCTCGGGCGGCGAGGGCGCG
>JAGSPR010000358.1 GCA_018262455.1 Deltaproteobacteria bacterium
GGGGAAATCTACCGATCCGGCCGCTCGCTCCGCCGAGTTACTCGATGTGGGTCAACGTATCCAGCTCAGCGCGGGTGCAGCAGCCTGCGGATCACCGAGAGGGTCTCCGCGTCGACGTGGCGCGAGCGATGGACCACGGAGCCGGTGCGATCGACGACGAGGAGCACCGGCAGGTTGGCGGCGCCCAGCTGGTCGGAGAACGCCAGCTCGGGATCGAGCGCGATCGGGTAGCCGATGCCGAGCTCCTTCGCGTAGGTGGCGACGTCGTCGGAGCGCTCGCCCGCGTTGACGCCGACCACGACGAGCCCGTCCGCCGAGAACGCCGAGGCGAGCCGCGTGATCTGTGGGACGGTGCGCTTGCACTCGCCGCACCAGCCGGCCCAGAAGTCGAGCACGACGACCTTGCCGCGGTAGCGCTCTGCGGCGACGAACGAGCTGGAGTCGCGACCGGCGCCGGGATCGGAGGAGAGATCGAATAGCCGACCCTGCGCGGGGAGCTGGTGCGCCGCCGCGGGGGGCCGGGCCGAGACGCATCCGGCCAGCACGGCGACGAGGAGCAGCAGCCACGGACGCCCGTTCACAGGGCCTTGCCGATCCCGAACGACACGGCGGTGATGTGCAGATCGTTGCTGCGCTGGTAGCGCAAGACCTCGGCCGACACCGACCACTTCGCGAGCGGCCCACGATCGCGCACGGTCGCGAGCTGGAAGCTGACCTCGTTCGCGCGGAGGGCGGCGAGGTCGGAGTCAGAGGTGCGCAAGAGGTCGGCGGCGAACGGGGCCGCGAGCGCGGTCGTGAAGAAGTCGACGCTGGTCTGGCGGTGGTAGCGATAGCCGCCCCGCACGTACAGCCAGCTCGCGAGGTACTGATAGAGGCTCGCATCGACGGTGTGAGCGCGCAGCCCGAAGTCGTCGAGGTACGCGCGGTACCTGGCCTTGATCGTCGAGTGGGTGACCGGGACGTGCTGGGCGATCCGCACCGACGCCGCGTGGCGCACGCGATCGCGGGGCAGCACCTCGTCGGTGAGCAGGCCGTTGGCGGTCGGCACCGCGTTCCACCCGGTGTGCAGCGTGCCGTGCTGGTAGGTCACGCCGTAGCTGCCGTCGAGGACCGTGGTCGGAGACAGCAACTGCGACACCCCGAGGTTGAGGCTCGAGGTCTCGCGCGCGGTCTTGCCGAGGTAGTTGCCGAAGTGGTTGTGGTTGTCGAACACGTCGAGCCCGAACGAGCCATTGATCGAGATCGTGGCGTTGTCATCGGCGAGGCTACGCCGCCAGCCGGCACCCACGGTGCCACCACCGATCCACTCCTCGCCGTGCGCGACCACGCGGGTGGTGAACGTGTCGTGCTCCGAGACCTTGAACGCGGAGCGCAGGTCGAAGTCGCCCGCGACGTTGCGGCGCGACGCGGAGGTCGTCGCATCGACCGCATCGGGAGACGCCGCCGTGATCGCATCGAGCGGGACCGCGACCGTGTGCACGACGCGCGCGCTCTGCCGGATCGTGAGGAACGCCGACGGCTGGATGATGTACATCGCCTCGCTGCCGGGTTCACCGAGGGCCTGGCCCCGGGCCTGGAACCCGGTGCCGCGCTGATCGAGGTACGTGGTGCGAAGCTGGACGTCCTCGATCCGCCACCCCGGGTCGAGGCCGATGATCTCGGCGTCGCTCGGATCGGCGTAGGACGGCTGCAGCCCCGCCACCGCGATCACGGAGCAGACGACGACGCGGACGCTAGTTCGCGTTGCGCCGTGACCCTTCGGGTCACCAAGTCCGCTTCGCGGCCTTGCCTCGCTGACGCTAGTTCGCGTTGCGCCGTGACCCTTCGGGTCACCAAGTCCGCTTCGCGGCCTTGCCTCGCTGACGCGAGGGGCGCCGCAGACTACGCGGGGAACGCGCCTTCGGCGCTCCCCGCTAGTTCGTGCAGCCACAGCCACCCCCGGCGGGCTCGCCGTCGCCACCGGCGGCCCCTTCGCGTGCCGTGTGGATCTTCGCGTGCGCCTTGTCGCGCAGGACATCCTCGTCGGGCTGCATCGTGGGATCGGCCAGGTGCTGGCGGCGATTGCGCGGCACGATCCGACACGCCGACGTCAACACCAGCACGAGCGCGATCACCCAGAGCGCGCGGAACTTCATCTGGCCGACATACTACGTCAGCTCACTCCCGATCGGGAGCTACTGCTTCTTGAGGAACGCCACGACGCCCGGGGTCTGCGCCTTGCGTGCGGCAGCGCACAAGCTCAGCTGCTCGAGCGCCTGGGCCATGACCCGGGGGCCGCCGTCGAGCTTCGCGATGCGGGGACCGAAGAACGCCTCGATCTCCGGCTTGTGGCTGTCGTCGCACAGCGAGACGAACGTGAACGCCATGTACGGCCGGTAGGCCTCGGGCAGCTTGTTCGAGATCTCGTCGAAGTGCTGCTTCACGAACTCGAGCGCCGCTAGCCGCGTCCGGCGCTCGGCGAACCCGCCCTGGAGCAGCCCCGTCGCCTCGCGGAGCTCGAACTCGTCGGTGAGGACGATCGCCATCGCCTGCGCCACGAGCTTGGGATCGATGAAGCCGCCCATCGCCCCGAGCAGCTTGCCGCGCTCGGTTCGATCGGTGGCCTGCTTCGCATCGGCGTGCAGGCGATCGAACAGCTTCTGGTCGCCGTAGCGCGCGGCGGTCTCGAGCACCAGCCCGACGAGCTCGGGCTCGACCGCCTGGTGATCGTCGAGCCACTTCCACGCGAGCGCGCTCGCCTGCTTGATCAGCTCGGGATCGCGGCCGATGCCCGCGACGAGGGACAGCAGGGTGGGGCGCAGCTGCTTGGTGTTGTCGTCCTCGCCCTGCTTGCTCTGCCAGCCCAGCTCGCGGGCCCGCGCACGGTACAGCTTCGCGATCAGGCGCTCGTAGTTCGGGCGCAAGGCGTCGGGGACCATCTCGTCGATCCCGGCGACGACGCCGATCGACGCGTCCACGATGTGACGGCTCGTCTCGCGGGACAGCGTGTCGACGAGCGCCAGCGCGACGCCCTTGCCGACGTCACCGCTCGCGACGAGCGCGTTGACATCGCCGATCAAGCCCACCCGCTCGGGCAAGCTCAGCGCCTTGCTCGCGCGGGCGAGCAGGTGGTCCAGCAGCTTGCCCTTCGGCAGCATGCGGTAGTAACCGAGGCCGGCCTCGTTCGGCAGGACCCAGTCGGGGCAGGTCTTCGCGGTCAGCGCCAGCTCGCCGGTCTCCGCGCCGAGCGTGGTGCAGTCGCGTCCGGTCGCCTGGCCGGCGCCCCAGCGGACGCAGATCGGGAGCTGCCAGGTCCGCTTGGCATCGATCTTCGAGCCGGTCGGGACATAGCGACGCTGGGCGAGCGCGAGCGTCGGCGGCGCGCCCGGCTTGCACGACAGCTCGAACGACACGAGCGGGACGCCGCTCTGGAGGACGAAGCCGTCGAACACCGGCTTCAGATCCTTGCCCGCGGCCGCGGTCATCTCGGCGACGAAGTCGTCGTACGTCGCGTTACCCCAGGCGTGCTTCGCGAGGTACTGGCGCACGCCCTTCTGGAACACGTCGGCGCCGATGTGGCGCTCGAGCATCGTCAGCACCGCTTCGCCCTTGGCGTACGTGATGCCGTCGAACGCGTTCGAGATGTCGTTCGCGGTCGCGATCGGCTGGCGGATCGCGCGTGCCGAATCGAGGCTGTCCGCGCCCATCACCCTGGCCTTCGAGGCCACCTGCTCGACGGCAACGTCCCAGTCCGGCTTCCACTTCTCGACGACCTTGCCCTCCATCCAGCTCGCGAACGACTCGTTGAGCCACGTGTCGTCCCACCACGCGAGCGTGACGTAGTCACCGAACCACATGTGCGCGAGCTCGTGGGCGGTCACCACCGCGAACGACTTCCGCTTGCCGAGCGTCATGTCCGCTGGCTTGGTCACGAGGAGCTCCTGGCGGTACGTGATGAGTCCCGGGTTCTCCATCGCGCCGGCGTTGAACACCGACACCGCGACGAGGTCGAGCTTGTCGTACGGGTACGGGATCCCGAAGTAGTCCTCCAGCAGATCGAGCAGCGGGCGGGTGGTCGCGACCGCGTACTCGACATCGTGGGTCCGGCCGCGTGGCACGACGATCCGGATCGGCGCGCCGCCGCGGGACTTGCCGGCATCGACCATCTCGAACGGCCCGACGGCGAACGCCACGAGGTACGCCGGCAGCGGCCGGGTCTCGGCGAACTTGACGAGCTTGTAGCCATTGGCTTCGGCGTGCTCCGAGACCATCGGCGTGTTCGAGACCGCGACGAGGTCCTGCTTGGTGCGGATCGCGAGCGACCACGGCACCTTGAACGACGGCTCGTCGAAGCACGGGAAGGCCTGGCGCGCGTCGGTCGACTCGAACTGGGTGAACGTGTACCAGTCGTTGCCTTCCTTCGCGGTGTAGATGCCGTCGCCGTCGTTGCGGTGCTGCTTGCCGCGGTACTTGATGGTGAGGGTGGCGCGGCCCTTGCCGAGGGCGTGCGGCACCACGAGCCCGACGAGCTTCGTGGCGTAGACCGGTCGCGCGACCAGCCGCTCGCCGGCGACCTGGAACGCGGCCTCGTCGATCTTGATCTCGTCGCCGTGCAACCACAGCACCGAGACCGGCGAGCCGACCTCGAGCTCGGTCGTGATCGTCCCCGTGAAGTCCTCGCTCGCCGGGTCGATCGTCAGCTCGACGGCGTTGCGAACCGGCCGCACCGTCGTCGGCAACCGCAGCTCCGGGGGCGTGGGATCGGTAGCCGGCGCACCGGCACCGGATCCCGCTGTGGCGGTCTTCGCCGCCGGTCCGGTGCCCGGTGCGATGCCCGGCGCGGTGGCCGGCCCACACGAGAGCAACGTGAAGCCGAGGGTGACGATCGAGAGCCAGGGAGCGCGCATGGCGCGCAGCATAGAGGATCGATCACCCGGTCACGAGGGTCGCTAGACGCTTCGTCGTGCGGGAGTGTCGTGCCACAGCGCGATGCCGCCGAGCAGCCCGGCGACGTTCTGGGTGATCTCGACGTTCGCCGGCAGGTCGAGCTTCACCTTCTTGGCGTTGCCGCCGCCCAGGTAGAGCTTGCGCGGGTTCCAGATCGGCAGCACCTGGTCGATCACCTCCTGGACCCGCTTGTTCCACTTCTTCTTGCCGACCTTCTCGAGCGCCTTCACCCCGACGTACTGCTCGTAGGTCTTGCCCTTGGCGAACGGGTGGTGGGCGAGCTCGAGGTTGGGGACGTACACGCCGTCGTTGAAGACCGCGCAGCCGAGGCCGGTCCCGAGGGTGAGGATCATCTCGACGCCCTGGCCCTCGATGACGCCGTAGCCCTGGACCCCGGCGTCGTTGAGCACGCGGACCGGGCGCGACACGTGCTCGCGGAGCGCACGCGCGAGATCGAAGCCGCGCCACGCCACGTCGAGGTTCGGGGCGGTCATCGTGACGCCGTCCATCACGACGCCCGGGAACCCGACGCTGACGCGGTCGAAGTCGCCGAGCTGCTCGAGCAGCGTCCAGATCGCGGCGAGCACCGCCTCGGGAGTCGCCGGGCGAGGCGTGTCGAGCCGCGCCTTCTCCGTGAGCGCGAGCCCGGCGACATCGAGCACCAGCGCCTTGACACCCGTGCCGCCGATGTCGATCGCGAGCGTCCGGGTCTCCGATGCGGTACGGGGCGATTGCGTGGTCGTGAGGAGGGCAGACATGCCCCTCATGGTACCGAAAACCCCCCTTGCGGGGGCCCCGAGCCAGTCGATCGGGTTCGGTCCGCGTCCCGAGGACCGAAACCACCTTGGGTTTCGGTCCCATCCCTTCGCCATGGAGCGCGCGAACGAGATCGAGATCTGGTCGATCGAGGGGTATCAAGACTTGATGAACAGGCGCGCCGGGCGGACCTCGAGCCTTCGCGATCGAAGCTCGGTCAGCTCCCTGAATCCGCCACGGTTGCGTGATCGCGCTCGTGCCGATGCGCTCGTCGTGCGATCACGCTCGGGAAGATTCGTCCTCGATCACCGCCGGCACGTCCATGAGCGGTCGCGCCGAACGCTCGGACTCGCGATCGATGACCTCGGCGCTGGGTCTGGCCTTGGGATCCTGGTCGTTTCGAGCAACCTCGACAGATTCCACGGGCTCGATCGGCTTGGGCTTGCGAGATGGTTTGAACCGTTGCTTCCTTGGCATTTGTGACTCCCTGTTCTCCGCACGACTCCGAGCAACATCCGTGCGCACCCGGCGCGACCACGGCGCACCTCCGGTGATCAACAATTGATTCCCAACCCACGTCAAATCGCCCGAGGAGCCTCGGCGAGGCGGGCGTATCCGAATTTTCCCGAGCACAGACGCCGCGCGGACCGGGTGGCATACGATGCCGCGATGGCCAAGGTGGTGTTTCCGCTACCCGATCGCGACTTCGACATCACCGAGGTCGCGGTTCCATGGAGGCTGCTCGTCGACGCGGGCCACGAGGTGGTGTTCGCCACCGAGGCCGGCGCCACGCCGGCCTGCGATCCACTCCTGCTGACCGGGGTCGTGTTCGGCGCATTCGGTGCGCGCCCCGAGCCGATCGAGTTCTATCACCAGCTCGAGCAGGCGCCCGCGTTCGTGTCGCCGCTCACGTGGAGCGACTGCGATCCGGCGGCGTTCGACGCGCTGTTCCTCGCAGGCGGACACGCTCCCGGGATGCGCCAGTACCTCGGGAGCGAGCAGGTCCAGCGCTTCATCGCGGCGTTCTTTGCCACGCCGAAGCCGGTCGCCGCGATCTGCCACGGCGTCCTCGCGGCGGCGCGTGCGAAGCGGGCCGATGGGGCGTCGGTGCTGCACGGCATCCGGACGACGTGCCTGCCCAAGTACATGGAACGCAGCGCGTACTTCGCGACGTTCTGGCGACGCGGCCGCTACTACCGCACGTACCCGGCGTACGTCGAGGACGAGGTACGCGCCGCGCTCGCCGAGCCGGACCACTTCGAGCGCGGCCCCCGCAACCTCTTCAAGCGCGGCACGCGCGACGATGACAGCGCGGCATTCGTCGTCGAAGCTGGCCGCTACGTGTCGGGGCGATGGCCCGGCGATGCGTACTTGATCGGCAAGAAGCTGATCGAGCGCCTCGGATAGCGCGCAGCGAAGCTGCCTGGCGGGGAATGCCTCCGGCGCGGATTCCGAGCCGAGCGCGCACCCGCGCGCTGGGG
>JAGSPR010000738.1 GCA_018262455.1 Deltaproteobacteria bacterium
ATCCGAGCGCGCGTCCATGGCGTGCGTGACGAGGTGGCAAGGTTACTGGCCGGACAACCGATGAACACGCTCGGTCTCCCGGTGCGCGCCTCAGGTCTGCTCGGTGGCCCGAGCGTCTCGGTGACGGTCGTGCGTGACGAGGCGGGGACCATTGCGTTCACCGACAACACCACCGTCGAATGACAGCAGGCGACCTGGCTCGCGCGCAAAGCTGGGGTCGCCACGAACGGTGGTTCGAGCGACGAGCAGCGCGGCGCGAAGAAGCTGATCGAGGAGGAGATCATGGTGAAGTCGCTCGCGGAGGCGGACAAGTCGCTGGAGACCGATGATGCGAAGTAACGCCTCCGCGCTGCTGATGAGCAGTGTGCTGCTTGCCAACGGCTGCGGAGATCGAGACATCAGCCTCGCGCCAGGCCCACCGGCCACGTTCAGGCTTGCTCGGGTCCACGACGGTTGGAACATCGGAATCGACCTCGAGCTGCGGGTACCCCTTGGCTACGAGGACGATACGATGCCGTTCAGCCGGGCGTGGTTCCGCGGCAACGATCCATGGATCGCGGTGACGACCGATCCCCGTGAGCAAGCGACCTTCGAGCTTCCGTGCGGACAACCTCGCGACGCGTCGGGACTGACCTGGGACATTGCACAACGAATCGAGCATCCCGACGATCTTACGGTGGTCTGCGAGAAGCGGGACCAAGGCAAGGTCAGGGGCGTCTGGATCGTTCGACTGACGCGCAACATCGACACCGTGGTTCAGTGCTCGGTGACGAGGATCGGTGCATCTCCGTCCTCAAAGCTGCGCGCAGAAGCCCTCTCGATCTGCACCTCGATGCGCGTCCTGGGGCGCTCGGAGTGGACCGACGAGGACTGGCTGCCCAGCAAGCGATAGTCCGCCCCCGGGCGCCAACCAGGCGCGTCTATTGCCCAATTCAAGGACGCAACCGGCGCAGGGCTCGCTCGATAGCGAGCCTCATGACGCCCTATCGCTCCGCCGGCGAGACCCTGACCGACCGTCTCCGCTGGGCCACCGCGTGCCTCGTTCGCCTCGTCAACGCGGGCCGCGGCGCGGGCTGGCTCGACGGATCACCGATCGGGACCGCGGTGGACCCGGTCGACCTGCACGAGGCGATCGACGATCGGATCGCGGTCACGCCGCCCGACGTCGGCGTCGCACCGATGCAGTGGCTCGCCGCGCGGCTCGGGCTGTCGGCGGCCGAGCTCGATCTTCTCTGGCTGCTCGCGTGCATCGAGCTCGATCCCGGCGTCGCGCGCCTCGCGCAGGCGTTCGGGACGGCGGCGTGCCCGGATCTCAGCGTGCAGATCGTGCAGCGGCTCGTCGCGATCGAGAGCCGCCAGCTCGAAGCGCTCGAGCGGCTCGGACTGATCGAGGTGACGGTGGACCCGCGCATGCCGCATCATCGGCGGCCCGTCCGGATCAACGATCGCGTGATCGAGATCGCGCGCGGGGAGCTGCGCCTCGATCACGATCTCGCGGGCGTCGCGGCGTTGCATGCGGCACCTGTTTCCGCGGAAACACAGCCCGCCGTGCCGGAGCTCGTGCGGGCCTTCAGCGCGTCGCCGGCTCCTCTGATCACCGCGATCGGGCCCACGGGCGCCGGTCGCACGACGTGTCTCGCGCGCGCGGCCGCGAGCCACGGTCTCGGCACGTTGCGGATCGACACCGCCGCGCTCGCTCGCGAGCCCGGGACACTAGAGCGTCAGCTCCGCGCCGTGGTCCGCGAGGCGTGCCTGTTCGACGTGGTGCCGCTGTTCGGCAACCTCGACGCGGGTGGCGACCACGCCGTGCAGGCGGCGATCGAACGCTCGGTGCGGTCGTTCTCGGGGCCCGTGCTCGCCACCGCGAGCGAGGCGGTCCGATGGCACCAGCGGCCCGTCGTCGCGCACACGGTCGACAAGCCCGATCGTGCGGCGCGCGTGCGGGTCTGGCGCGACCGGCTCGTCGGGGCGGACGACGAGTTGATCGGGGCTGCGGCCGACAGCTACACGCTTCGCCCTGGCGCGATCGCCGACGCCGCGCGCAATGCGATCGCGATCGCGGGCGGCGAAGGCGCTGCGGTCTCCGCCGAGGCGATCCAGGCGGGCGTGCGCGCCCAGCTGGGGGCCGAGCTAGGCGCGCTCGCGACCCGGATCGACTGGCGGCAGACCTGGGACGATCTGGTGTTGCCGACCGATCAGTTCGAACAGGTCATCGAGCTGGTCGCGCGCGCGAGGCATCGGTCGACGGTGCTCGAGACGTGGGGGTTTGGGGCAAAGGTCGGCAAGGGCCACGGGCTGACCGCGCTGTTCTCGGGCCCCCCCGGCACGGGCAAGACGATGGTCGCGGGGTTGATCGCGTCGGAGCTGGGGCTCGACCTCTACCAGGTCGATCTGTCGAAGATCGTGTCCAAGTACATCGGCGAGACGGAGAAGCACCTCGCGTCGTTGTTCGAGGCGGCGGAGTCGGGGCACGCGATCCTGCTGTTCGACGAAGCGGACTCGCTGTTCGCCAAGCGCTCCGCGGTCAAGTCGTCGAACGATCGGTATGCGAACCTCGAGGTGAACTACTTGCTCCAGCGGCTGGAGAGCTTC
>JAGSPR010000739.1 GCA_018262455.1 Deltaproteobacteria bacterium
CTTCTTGCTGACGACGTGATCGATGAAGCCGGGATCCTGATGGCTGAAGCCGTTGTGATCCTGTCGCCAGACGTGCGAGCTCAACAAGTAGTTGAGCGAAGCGATCGGCCGCCGCCACGGGATGTGGTTGCAGACCTTCAACCACTTCGCGTGCTGGTTGAACATCGAGTCGATGATGTGGATGAACGCCTCGTAGCAACTGAAGAAGCCGTGTCGCCCGGTGAGCAGATAGCCTTCGAGCCAGCCCTGGCACTGGTGCTCCGACAGCACCTCCATCACGCGACCGTCGGGCGAGAGGTGATCGTCCTCGGGGAGGATCTGCGCCATGTAACAGCGATCCGTCACCTCGAGCACGTCCTGCCAACGATTCGAGTTGTTCTCGTCCGGACTGAACAGCCGGAAGTTGCGGTGCTCGAGGTTGAGCTTCATCACGTCGCGCAACATGGCTCCCTGGCGCCGCGTCGACTCGACGAACACGGCGCCTGGACGCGCGACCTCGACGGCGTAGTCGCGGAAGTCGGGCATGACGAGATCGCGTAGCATCAGCCCGCCGTTGGCGTGCGGGTTCGCGCTCATGCGGCGCGCGCCCTTCGGCGCGAGCTCGGCGAGCTCGGGCTTGAGCCGGCCCTTCGCGTCGAACAACTGCTCGGGGCGGTAGCTCCGCATCCACCCCTCGAGCACCTTGATGTGCTCGGGCTTGTCCATGTCACCCATCGGTACCTGGTGACTGCGCCAGTATCCCTCGCAGAGTTTTCCGTCGATCTCGTGAGGACACGTCCAGCCCTTCGGTGTCTTCAGCACCAACATCGGCCACCTCGGCCGCTCGACTCGACCGCGATCGCGCGCGTCCTTCCAGATCCCGCGGATCTCGCCGACGATGATCTCGAGGGTGTCCGCCATCTGGCGGTGGATCACCTCGGGGTCGTGACCCTCGATGAAGTACGGCTTGTACCCGTAGCCCTCGCAGAGCTTCGCGAGCTCGTCCTTCGGGATGCGGGCAAGGAAACAGGGGTTGGCGATCTTGTAGCCGTTGAGGTTGAGGATCGGGAGCACGCAGCCGTCGCGGGCCGGGTTCAAGAACTTGTTGCCGTGCCAGCCGGTCGCGAGCGGTCCCGTTTCGGCCTCGCCGTCGCCGATGACGCAAGAGACGATCAGATCGGGATTGTCGAACGCGGCACCGAACGCATGAGACAGCGCGT
This sequence comes from Deltaproteobacteria bacterium, assembly GCA_018262455.1. The sequence goes on from JAGSPR010000739.1 coordinate 1,200, forward strand.
AGCCGAGCTCGCCGCCTTCGTGGATCGATCCGGGAGTCTCGGGGGCCACGTGACTCGGGATGCCGCCCGGGAAGCTGAACTGCCTGAACAGCTTCCGCATCCCTTCTTCATCCCGGGTGATGTTCGGATAGACCTCGCTGTACGTCCCCTCGAGATAGGTGTGCGCGACGATCCCGGGCCCGCCGTGTCCCGGGCCGATGACGTAGATCATGTTCAAGTCGTGTTTCCTGATCGCGTGGTTCAGGTGCGCGTAGAGGAAGTTCAGGGCCGGCGTGGTGCCCCAGTGTCCGAGCAAGCGCGGCTTGATGTGCTCGCGAACGAGCGGCTTGCGCAGGAGCGGATTGTCGAGCAGATAGATCTGCCCGACCGAGAGGTAGTTCGCCGCGCGCCAGAGCGCGTCGATCTTGGCCAGCTCCGTCGTGAGGCGCGAGCCAGTCTTGGCAACGGGAGCCGGTTCTCTCGAGATCAGTTGGCTGCTCATTTCGAACCGGGCAGAGCAAGGAACGAGCCCCGCCCATGCGCCGCAGTTCGATCGCGCGCTCACACGTTAACCAAAGGCGAACGCTCGTTGCGTGGTGCCGGACCGTGCGTGCTGATCCAGGATGCGCGAGACCGGGCGTTCCGTCACGGCAAGCTCGCCACGGTGAGACGCCGACGCTCAGCGGCGCCGCGATTCGTACAGCCCGTACAAAAACGTACAGCCAGCGACCGCTGCGGTCGGATCGACTTCAAGAGTTCAGCGCACATGCTCGAGCGCCGGGCTCCGCCACGAGCGGAACGAGCGTTGCAGCCACCTTGTTACGTGTCGGAACCATCCGATGACATCGATGATGTCATCAACGAGCTGGTGGGGCAGAACGCGGTCGCGACCATCGTGGTTCCCGAGCGAGAGCGGGTCGGTCGCACGCCGACCCCCGGCGAGCTCGCGCATCCCGAAGCGGGCCCGAGCGTCATGGTCGACGCCAGCCTGTGGGTGCACGGTCCGGTCGCCTGCCGGCCGCAAGGGACGGCGATCGCACTCGGCACGATCCCTCCCCCACTCAACGACCTCGCCGTCTACTGCGTGTTCGACCCGACCCCGATCACGGAGAAGGTCGAGTTCGTCGACGACGACCTGCTCGGTGGCGACGACCTCGACGGCGACCCGAGCTCCGACGACGTCATCGCGGACGACGAGGCGGACGAGGTCGAGCTCGACATCGAGTTCGAGCTCGACCTCGATGACTTCGATGATGCGTGAGGCGCGGCGATGCCGTCACAGCCCGATGCAGGGCGTGGCGTCGAGGGTCGCTGGATAGTAGTAGCCGAACATGATGCACATCTCGTCCTGACCCGACTCTCCGTACGTGATCGTCTTGCCGCTCTCGTTGAACCACGTGCACGAGAGCTCG
>JAGSPR010000740.1 GCA_018262455.1 Deltaproteobacteria bacterium
CTCTCCAAGAGCACGACGCAGCGCCTGGTCCAGCGTCAGGTCGACGGCACCGACGGCAAGGCCGCGGACGGCGTGCCCGACGTCGATCCAGACACGGGGATCGCGAAGCACGAGCTCGTGTCGTCGTCCGACATCCCGCGCGACTTCCAGACCTACTTCTTCACCGGCAAGATCAACGGCGCGGTCAATCAGAACAACCAGTTCCAGATCTCGACGTTCGGTAATCCGCGCTCGGCGACCGATCTGCTCGGGGTCACGCGCAACCCCGCTCAGACCCGGTGGAAGTACAAGGACGGCGCGTACGACGTTGCCGGCAAGTGGACCTCCAAGCTCAACGACGGAAAGACCCAGATCGACGGTGTGCTCGGCTACCACCGCGGCTTCAACAACGAGTCGGCGTACGACTCGGCGCAGGAGACGCCGTTCGTCTACTACAACTACGATCGTTCGCTCGCCGACTTCTCGGACATCGAGGGCACGCAGATCGCGGGCTGCGACGACAACGATCCTGATGATCCGTATCCCGAGATCATGAACTGTCCGGTGTTCGGCTATGCCGAGTCCGGCATCAGCTTGCTACAGGAGGAGCTCAAGGCGCGCACGTCGGTCAACGTCTCGGCGACGCAGCGCGTGAAGGCGGCTGGCTACCACGTGTTCAAGGCGGGCATCGACGCGGAGTTCGCGCAGTACAACGCGGAGACGCGCTACACCGGTGGCTCGCGCTACCGGCGCTCCGCCGATACCGCCGCGGGGGCACCGGGCCGCTGGCAGCTCCGCGAGTACTTCGAGCGCACGCGCAACCTGACCGACGCCGAGGCGATGGATCCGAGCAGCGTGGTGCTCGAGCCCGGGCAGGCGCTGTGTGCCAACGATCAGGCGATCTGCCAGCGCGCCGATGCGGTCGTGGCCGACACCAACAACCGGAACCTCGGCGCCTTCCTTCAGGACAGCTGGCAGATCCGGCCCAACCTGACGCTCAACGTCGGACTCCGGTGGGAGCAGCAGATCGGCTACGTGGCCGATCAGCTGGCCGGCGACATCTCGCCGGAAGGCGAGATCATCCCGGACGAGGCGTACAAGCTCGACAACATGGTCGCGCCGCGCATCGGCTTCATCTACGACCCGACGCGTGAGGGTAAGTCCAAGCTGTTCGGCCACTATGGTCAGTTCTACGAGAACGTGCCGATGGACCTCAACGTCCGTGCCTACGGCGGCGAGATCCTGAACATCCAGAACCTCAACCAGAACCGGCGCCTGCCGACCTCTGGCGCGTATGACGCGAACTGCGACGTCGACCACACCCCGGGCATGAGCGCGAGCCAGCTCGCGACGACGCTCGACCAGTGTCAGGACCGTGGCGCGGCGGCACTTCTCGGTGGCGGGTTCGAGTACGTGTCGCCCGGGCTCAAGGGCCAGCGCACGGACGAGGTCATCCTCGGTGCCGAGTACGAGATGGCCGCGGACTTCAAGATCGGCGCCAACTACATCCACCGCTCGCTGCCGGTCGTGATCGAGGACATCTCGGTCGACGGCGGCAACAACTACCTGATCACCAACCCGGGCTTCAACTTCGACGAGGAGGCCGATCGGCTGAGCGCCGAGGCGCTGCGGCTGATGGCCTCCAGCAGCCCGAAGGACCAGGCGCTCGGCGCCGTGTACCAGAACCGCGCGGACAGCCTCTACAACGTCAAGCGTCTGGTCAAGCCGGTCCGCAGCTACGACGCGCTCCAGCTCACCGCGACGCAGCGGCCGACCAAGGAGTCGCTGCTGATGGCGTCGTACACGTACTCGCAATCGAAGGGGAACTACCCCGGCCTGTTCTCGACGGAGACCGGCCAGAACGATCCGAACCTGACGTCGCTGTACGATCTGCCCGACCTGATGGCGAACCGCTACGGGCCGATGGGGCTCGATCGCCCGCACAACCTCAAGGTCGACGGCTTCTACGTGTTCGACTTCAAGAAGGTGGGCTACGTCGTCGCCGGCGGTAGCTTCCGCGCGCAGTCGGGCATCGCGCACAACGTGCTCGCTGCCCACGCCGTGTACGGCAGCGGCGAGGCGTACCTGCTGCCCCGCGGCGCGGCGGAGCGGTCGCCGTTGACCACCCAGCTCGATGTTCGTCTCGCGTACGGCAAGAACCTCAGCAAGACGACCAAGCTCGAAGGCTTCGTCAACGTGTTCAACCTGTTCAACTCGCAGGAGCAGCTCAACACGGACGAGAACTACACCTTCGAGTTCGCCAATCCCGTGATCGGTGGTGACGCCGAGGACCTCAAGCACATCAAGACGCTGGGTGGAGCGTCCGGTGAGGAGACCAACGTGACGCCGGTCAAGAACAAGAACTTCGGCAACACGGGCTCGGGCAACGGCGGACCGGCGCAGCAGTCGTCTCGCTCGATCCAGCTCGGCTTCCGCGTGACGTTCTAGTCCTCCCCGTTCTTGGGTAGGAGAAGGGCCTGGGAAACCGGGCCCTTATCGATTTTCGGGGCGGCACAGACCGGCTAGATCGAACGCGGGGGTAGGCGCGTTCATAGAGTCCCATGGACATCCGGTTTGGCGATCACAGCTCCTTCCACCGCGCAGCC
>JAGSPR010000741.1 GCA_018262455.1 Deltaproteobacteria bacterium
CAGCGACATCCACGTGTACATGTTGAACGTCACCGCGCCCTCGAACCCGATCCGCGTGAGCGACGTCGCGCTGCGATCGAACGAGTCGTTGTTGACGAACGGGATCAGCACGCTGAGGCCCGCGTGGTAGTCGACCTTGCCGCCCTTCATCTTCCCCAGCGCGCCGACGAACGCCTCGGCGCCGAGCTGATGGACGTTGGCCAGCCGGAGCAGCTCGACCTCGGGGGTGGCCTTGTCGTCGTCGATCAGCAGCACGCCGTCTGCGAACGTGCTCCGGCCGCCGGCGCCGAGCCGCAGCGACAGCCGTAGCTCCTCCTTGCGGATCGGATCCGCGAACCCACCGATGGCCTCGCTGATCGTGAACGGGTGGAGCGCATCCGCGAGGCGCTGGCGGTACGCATCGGAGTTGAGTGGGATCGGCGGATCGCCCATCACCGCGGGCTTCTCCACCCACGACGTCGGGACGCCGCGGACATCGGTCGCCGGGAACGCGGAGGTCTGCAAGGTGAGCCGCGCGAACTCGCCGAACGTCTTGGTCTCGAAGTGGCTATAGACGCCCTCGAGCTTGACCACGTCGTTGGTCTTGACGAACTCGTCGATCACGGGCGTCCGCGCAAAGCTTTCGCTGATCGACAGCGTCGAACGCAGCACGTGCCGGTCGTGGGTGTAGTCCGCGCCGCCGGTGATCCCCAGCCCGAACATGGTCGAGAACCCCTCGACCTGACCGACCACGTTGGTGTTCGAGGTCAGGCTCAAGGTGGAGGTTATCCCGAGGAACGGGGCCCAGCCGTTGAGGTCCGTCGTCTCGTCGGCGGCCTTGACCTCGGCGGGGACCAGCTGGGCCTGCGCGTGTGCGCGACCGCCGGTCGCGAGAACGGAACAGACGACGAGCCAGGCCAGGTTCTTCATGGCCCCCCGCTCCTGCAAGGGGGCGCCCAGCGCACGAATCGCCACCGATGCGCAACGCGTGCGGGGTTCGGCTCTCTCAGGCTCGGCGGAGCTTGGCGCAGTTCTCGCGATGATGATCCTGCATCCCGACGACGTCGGCGGCGCGTGGGAGTCCGATCGCGAGTGCCGCGTCGGGGTCCGCGTGGTCGCGCGCGGCGGTCAGGCGATCGAGGTACGCGAGGTCCGCGCGCGCGATCTCGGCCGCCTCGTTCGCGGTGAGGACCGCGCCATGACCGGGGATGACCTCGCGGACGTCGCGCAGCTCCTCGAGCAGCCGCACGAGGGTCCGCCGGTACGCGTCGAGATCGTCGATGAACGGGATCTCGCACGGCGACAGGTAGTCGCCGACGAGCAGGAGGCCCGCGATCACGAGGCCGAGCCCGTCCGGGCTGTGACCCGGGAGGTGGAGGGCGCGGGCGGGCGTGCCCGCGATCTCGAGGCCTTCGTCGTCGCCGATGCCCCGGAGCGTTGCGGGCCAGCGATGCCCGTCGGGGCGCGGCACGTACCAGCGAGAGTCGAACTCGCGCGCATCCTCGAGATAGCGCGCCGAACGTGGGTCATCGGTCGCGATCGCGTTCGCGAGCGTCTCGCTGACCCACACCGGGGCATCCGGCACCGCGGCGTGACCCATCACGTGATCCCAGTGGCCGTGCGTGAACACGACCGCGTCCGCACGGCCGAGCTCGCGGACCCGGCTCGCGATCGCGTCGAGCTCGCGCGGGAAGTACGCGGGATCGACCACCACGCAGCTGCCCCCGTTGGAGATGATGGTCGTGTTGGTCTGCCAGATGCCGCTGGTGAGGATGTCGACGTGCACGTGCGCAGGATACGCCGGTACCGGTCGACTCGGTCCAGTCGCGCAGGAAGTGCATGCGCAGAGCGTCACCGCGCCGATCATTCGCAGGATCACTCGTCAGGCTGCGCGCATGCCGCGTGGCCGAGGGGCACGGTTTCTGCTTCTCCTCGGGATGGAACCTCAGCGATTCGGTTGGGTCACTCGGCACCAGTCGACGGAGTCCACTCCGGGCGACGAAGCCGCTCGACAGCGATGCCCGCTTTCATCGTCGGACTGAAGGCACGTACGTAGAAGGCACGTCGCGACGGAAACGCGGTGAAGGGACATCCTGTGAGCGACGCGGGGGCCAGGTGATCCAACCAAGTCGCTGAGCGTTCCGGCGGCTACGGGCCGTCGAGCGACGGGCACGTCCGCGCGTCCTTCTTCAGCGACGCCTCGAACAGACAGTGACCGCGCGCCTCGGCCCGCTCCGCGGCGCTCGCGTCCTTCGCGATGCCCCGCCCGGAGCGCAGCCTGTCCGCGAGATGCTGACAGCCGGTGCTCCCATCCGCCTCGCACGCACGCCGATAGAGCGCGACCGCCGCTTCCGGATCCTTCGTCACCCCACGTCCCGCCTCGTAGAGGAGGCCGAGGCCGTTGCACGACGGCGCGTAGCCACCCTCGCACGCGCGGTCGAAGAGGTCGCGCGCGTGGGCGTCAGTCTCGGGCGATGGCGGAGCGTGGTACGCGTCGAGTGCCGCCGCGTGACACGCGACGAGATCACCGCGGTCGCACGCGCTGGTCGAGTCGGCGGTCCTCGCGGCGGGGCGCGGCGCGTGCGTGCGGACGACCTCCGAG
>JAGSPR010000742.1 GCA_018262455.1 Deltaproteobacteria bacterium
CCTAACCGGTTCGCACCTCCGCAGCGACCTGAACAGAGACCCAGTTAAAAAGTTTCCTACTTTCGCGTGGCTCTTGTTGACCGATTACATTCACACGAATATTGTGACGATATCTTGTCGGACATTGGTTCCTCCAACGTCTCATCAAGATAGATACAGCTCGCAGGGGGACACGCACATCGGACGGTCGAAGCGCTACTCGAGGGAGTAGGGCTTCGCCGGTGCGATCTCCACGCGTGCGCCATCGGCAACACCGCGAGGGGAGAGTTCGTTGTTCACACGTCACCGAGGCTGGGTTCCAGAGACGTCGTCGACGGGAGCGGTCGTGCCGTTCCGCGCGCACCGACGCCCGATCCTCGGAGACGTCGCGCAACGCCGCGATGACGACGCCCCGCTCGCCGCTGCCTCGCCGGTGTCGCGTTCGCGGCTGCTCAAGGAAGAAGAGCTGCGCGCGATCGAGACGACCTACGTCGACGGCATCACGGCGGTCCAGGTCGTCGAGGTCTTCACCGGCCGTGGCATCAAGTTCTCCGAGGCCAGCTTCCGCAAGTACGTCCAGCAGGGGCTGCTGCCACGCAGCCGACGAATCGGCCGCAAGGGCAAGCACCGCGGCTCGATGGGCGTGTACCCGGCCAAGACGATCCGCCGCATCAACACCGTGAAGCAGCTCATGGGCGACGGCTTCACGATCGAAGAGATCCAGGGCCAGTTCCTGCTCTACACCGACCTCGCCGAAGGGGTCGCCGAGACCCTGGCCGCGCTGTGGTCGCGGCTGGGCGAGGACATCGCGAAGTCCGATCAGTCCACGCGCAAGCAACTCGAGCGCGAGCTCGGCGATGCCCGCCGCGACGGCGACCGCCTCGTCGAGCGGCTCGGCGAGCTCACGCGCCGGGTTGCCGCACCACGTACCGACAGTCTTCGTCTCGCCGGCGCCGCGGGGGGCGCCGAGGACCTGCTCTAGCTACCCGCACCAACGCACGCACGGAGGAGAAACATGAGCACCGACAACCACGACGATGAGGATCTCGATCAGGGGCTTGATCAAGCGGTAGAGGTGGACGAGGAGGAGGAGCTCTCCGACGCGGGGATCGAGTCCGGGGAAGGAGGGGAGGGCGACGCGCCGGAGGTCAGTCGGAAGATCCGGCGCCGTCGGCGTCGCACTCGCCCGCGGAGCAAGACGATCGCGATGAAGCGACTCACGCGCGAGGAGCTCCGCGTCGGTGCGGCGATGTACCCGCCGGTCGACATCGCGCGGCCCACGAATCGCTCGGAGTGTCGCGAGGATATGCGGCCCTGTCCGTGGGTCGCCTGCAAGCACCACCTGTACCTCGACATCAACCCGGAGACCGGGTCGATCAAGATCAACTTCCCCGATCTCGAGCCGTGGGAGCTCAAGAACACCTGCGCACTCGATGTCGCCGAGAAGGGTGGCATCACGCTCGAAGAGGTGGGTGAGATCATGAACCTGACCCGCGAGCGCATCCGCCAGGTCGAGGTCCGAGGCTTGCTCAAGCTCAAGATGGGCTCGCCGTCACCCGATGAGCTCGGTGCGGAGCTCCTCGCGGCGAAGGCCTTGAACCACAACTGACACGCTGCGCGTGTGGGGGCGGCTCCTATTGACCGCCCTGGGTGTGGTTGGTACACGCGCGGAATGATCCGCCGCGCGCTGATTTCGGTAAGTGAGAAGCGAGGCGTCGTCGAGCTCGCACGGGTGCTCAAGGAGCTCGGCGCCGAGATCCTGTCGACCGGAGGAACCGCGGCTGCCTTGTCGGCAGCAGGAATCGCGGTGACTCAGGTCTCGGCATACACCGGCGCCCCGGAGATCCTCGACGGGCGCGTCAAGACGCTGCATCCGAAGATCCACGGGGGCTTGCTCGGCCGGGACACGGATGCCCACCGCGCGGAGATGCAGCGCCACGAGATCGCCCCGATCGATCTCGTCATCGTGAACCTCTATCCGTTCGAGGCCACGATCGCGAAGCCGGGCACCACGTTCGATGACGCGATCGAGAACATCGACATCGGGGGGCCGTCGATGCTGCGGTCCGCCGCCAAGAACTGCGAACGCGTCGGGGTGGTGGTCGATCCGGGGGACTACGGCTGGGTCGTGGAGTCGCTCCGGGCCGGCGGCCTGTCACCCGCGCAGCGGTTGCAGCTTGCGCGCAAGGCGTTCGCCCACACGTCGGCCTACGACGCCGCGATCGCCGCGTATCTGTCCGCGATCGACGACACCGCGGCCGATGCGCGCGGTCAGGCGCCCACCCGGCGCGAGCTGCCCGACACCCTCGGCTTCCAGTGGCGCCGGCTCTACGAGCTCCGCTACGGCGAGAACCCGCACCAGCAGGCGGCGTTCTACGCTGACGCGCGCTCGCCGCTCTCGACCAGCCACACGGCACGGCCAACGATCGCGAGCGCCGAGGTGCTCGGCGGCAAGCAGCTCTCGTACAACAACATCCTCGATCTCGATGCCGCGCTCGGCCTGTGCCTCGAGCTCGGCGAGCCCGCCGCCGTGGTCGTCAAGCACAACAATCCTTGCGGCGTCGCGATCGATCGCGACATCGCCTCCGCCTACCACCGGACCTTCCTCGAATGCGTCGTCGCGCCGAGCTACTCTGCGCCGGCGCGCGACCTGCTCGCGAGCAAGAAGAACCTCCGCCTCGTCGCCGCGTCCGGCGACTGGCGCGCCCCGACCGACGCGATCGCGTGGTCGATCCGGACGATCGCCGGTGGTGCGCTCGTGCAGACCGTCGATCACGGCATGGTCGACGTGTCGCTCGCCAAGCTCGCCACCAAGCGGGCCCCGACCGACGCCGAGCGTGCCGATCTCGCGTTCGCGTGGCGCGTGGCCAAGCATGTCAAGTCCAACGCGATCGTGTTCGCCAAGAACGGTGCCACCGTCGCGATCGGCGCCGGTCAGATGAGCCGCGTCGACTCGGTGCGGATCTGCGAGCGCAAGGCGGGTGACAAGCTCGCCGGCTCGGTCGTCGCCTCCGATGCGTTCTTCCCGTTCCGCGATGGCGTCGACGTGCTCGCCTCGGCCGGCGCGGTGGCCGTCATCCAGCCGGGCGGCTCCGTCCGCGACGACGAGGTGATCACGGCCGCCAACGAGCACGGGCTCGCGATGGTGTTCACCGGCATGCGGCACTTCCGCCACTGAGACCTCGGGTTCAG
>JAGSPR010000743.1 GCA_018262455.1 Deltaproteobacteria bacterium
TCAAAGTTCATGATGGCGCCAGCCCCCGGCGCCCCGGTTTACCCGCCCACCCAACTCCGTGGAGGTCCCGCGCCCTGACCCGTCGTCTTCGGCGATCGCGCGTTCTCACGACACTTCTGGCACTGCTGCCCGGGATCTCCAGCGCCGCGCCGCCGATCGGCCCCCGAGGCAACCCGACAGACACCCGCGTCGCGGGCATTGACGTCGACGCGACCACGATCCCAGAGCTCCAGGCATTGATGGACGCGAACCGGCTGAAGTCCGTGCAGCTGACCCAGTTCTACCTGCACCGGATCCGCAAGCTCAACCCGACCCTCAACGCCGTCATCACCGTCAGCCCGACGGCGCTCGCCGACGCTCGCGCGGCCGACGCGGCCCGCCGCCGCGGCGATCGCCGACCGCTCCTCGGTATCCCGATCATCGTCAAGGACAACATCGGCACGACCGGCATGCCGACGACTGCCGGCTCGTGGGCGCTCGCCGGCAGCACGCCGGACGACGCGTTCATCGTCCAGCAGCTCAAGGCCGCGGGTGCCCTGATCATCGGCAAGGCCAACCTGTCCGAGTGGGCGAACTTCCGGTCCGGACCGTCGTCGAGCGGATGGAGCGGGATCGGCGGCCAGACGAACATGGCCTACGTCCTCGATCGCAATCCCTGCGGCTCGAGCTCCGGATCCGGCGTCATCGTGTCCGCTGACCTCGCAGTGGCCGCCGTCGGCACCGAGACCGATGGGTCGATCCTGTGCCCCTCGGGCGCCAACGCGAACGCCGGCATCAAACCGACGCTCGGGCTCCTGAGCCGGGCGGGCATCGTCCCGCTCTCGGCCGACCAGGACACCGCCGGGCCGATGGCCCGCAACGTGACCGACGCCGCGGTGCTCCTTGGCGCGATGACTGGCGTGGACACCAACGATCCGGCAACGGCCGAGCAGGTCGGCAATGGGTTCGCCGACTACACGCAGTTTCTCGACACCGGCGCGCTCGTGGGGGCTCGGATCGGCGTCTGGCGCGACGGTACCTATGACCCGTCGATCAGCCCCGAAGTCGACGCGATGGTCAACGCCACGATCGCGGCGCTCGAAGCGGCCGGTGCGACCGTGATTGACGGCACCAGGATCCCGATCGAGCCGGCCTATGGCCCGGAGTTCGAGGCGCTACTCTGCGAGTTCAAGACCGACATTGCCGCGTATCTCGACGCCTACACCGAAGCCGGCTACCCGAAGACGCTCCAGGACCTGATCGATTTCAATAACGACAACCCGGAGCTCGAGTCCGGAGCGCCGGAGTCCGACTGGAATTCTCTGATCTTCGAACTCGCCCAGGCAACCGGCGGCCGCAGCGATCCGGCATGCACCGCGGCTCGCGCGGCTGCGACGCCGGTCGCCCAGGCGGCGATCGACGACACGCTGGCCGCGGACGACCTCGACGCGATCATTGCCCCGACGAACGGCCCGGCCTGGGTCACCGACCCGGTCAACGGTGACCTCGGCGGCGACTTCTCGACGTTCGTCGGGTCGTCCGGTCCGACGGCGATCGCCGGCTATGCCGCCATCACGGTGCCTGCGGGCTACGTGGGGCCGCTGCCGCTCGGCATCACGTTCATCGGTGGCCGCTGGGACGAGCCAACGCTGATCGGCCTCGCTTATGCATTCGAGCAGGCGACGCAGGTACGCGTCCCACCGGATTTCATCCCGACGATCGGCGACGAAGCGTCAGTTGCGCGCCAGCCCTCTTCGCACGCGAAGCAGAAGGCGGCCGTCCCCGGGCGACGCGGCACCTGGAGGATGCCACCGCTGCGGTAGCTCGCCACACGCCGTGATCGATCGCAAGCAGCGTGCTCAGCCGCACGTCGACGCCGTTCGCGGTGTCGACGTTGCGGACCCGCTCGAAGTTCCCGGAAAGTCTTCGTCACCTTCGCGCTTGCGCTCGCTGCGTCTGGAATGTCAGCTCAAACGTTCTGCGTGCTCGAACAACGCGACGACATTCCTCGATGGATCCTGAAGCAGGATTTGCCACCCCGCTCCCGCCTCGGCGACTCCACCGCGGACGCTTGCTCCCGCTTTGCGCCACGCGTCGATCATGCTGTCGAGGCTGTCGGTAGCGAAATCGCAGTCAAGCAGCGGTCGGGCGTCTGCCGGTGCGTGCTCGGATTCAGGGCCGGGACGGATTGCGGGCGGGGCCGGGTGCTTGGCGAGGGGTCCTCTCGTGTCCGGTGCATAAACGTACGTTAGCGCGAGGGTGCTTTTCCCGAGCGCCACGCGCAGATCATCGCCAGGGCCCGCTGGGCCACGGATCGCCCCCATGCTGTTCGAGCACTACCTGACCGCGCTGTACACCAAGGCCGGCGAGCGAGCCGATGTGCCAGGCATCGCAGCAGAGCGACGCGACGCGGGCTCTTGGGGACTGAATTACCGTAGCGCACGCCGCGAGGACGGCGAGTGCATCGCCGGCGTAGGCGTACTTCTCTTGCTGAGAGAAACGGTTTCGTTTTCCGCGGCCAGAGAATTCCGACGGTTACGTCTGCCAGCGATCGGACGGATCGAGGCGTCTCTAGCTGGTTGATTTCACCGACACTGG
>JAGSPR010000744.1 GCA_018262455.1 Deltaproteobacteria bacterium
TCACAGCAACGCTCAACGCGAGAGTACGATGCATCCCATGGTGCGCTCGTGGTGCGTGATCGCTGCAACCGTGGCGCTGGCGGCGTGTCCCGCGCGCACACCGTCGACCAAGCTGCCCGAGCCTCCCGACGATCGCGCGCTGCGGCTCCGCATTGCCCAGGCCGAGGCGCGGCGCGGCGCAGGGCTGACCGAGCTCGTCGAGCTCGCGACCCACGGCGCGGGGACCGAGCGCTTGCTCGCGGTGCGCGGCCTCGGTCGGATCGGTGGGATCAAGGCGCTCGAGGTGCTGCGCCAGCTGCTGCGCGATCCCGACGATGCGGTCGCAGCAGGCGCGGCGAGCGCGATCGGCGTGCTGGCCGGGCTCGACGAGCCCGAGCCGTCGGCGGAGTTGACGAAGGAGCTGCTCGGGACGCTCGAGCGCGTCGCTGCGAACCACAAGCCGCTCGTGATCGAGGCGATCGGCCGTGCGGCCGATGCGTCGGCGCAGGCGACGCTCGTGCCGCTCCTCGACGACAAGGCACTCGCGGAGGCCGCAGCCCTCGCGCTCGGCCGCTACGGCCGCCGCAAGATCGAGCTGATCGGTAGCGCCCGGATCGCGCTGCCGGTCCTCGCCCAGGCCGATCCGGCGCGCAGCTACGCCGCGGTCTACGCGATCTCGCGCGAGCACCTCGTACCGACGGAGAAGACGGCGACCGATCTCGCGGCCCACGTGCGCCTCGCCCCGGTGCTGATGTCCCTCACCGACGAAGGTGTGCCCGAGGTTCGCGCGATGGCGATCCTGGCGATCGTCAAGCATGGTTATGTCGAGGGTGCGCGCGTGCGGCTCGAGAAGGCGCTGCTCGACACCGACTGGCGCGTCGCGGTCGAGGCCGTGCGTGCCCTCGCCGGCGACAAGGGCAATGACGCCGGGCGCGATGCCGTCGCCACGGCGCTCGTCCGCCGGTTCACCGAGCTCGAGCGCGGTCACCTCGCCGAGGCGCACGTCGTGATCGAGGCGCTGCGCCTGCTCGCGCCGCACGCGAAGCGACCACTGGTAGCGATCTCGGTCAACGCGCTCGCGACCGCCGCCGCGGCATCGACGGCGGTGGAGGGACTGACCTACGGGTGGATCGGCTGTCTCGCGACCGCGGCGCTCGTTCGGGCCTCGGAGACTCCGGATCTGACGTTTGTCGACAGCTGCAAGCTGCCCGATCACCTCAAGCTGCCGCTCGTCGCCGAGCTCGTGACCGCGGGCGTCGGTCCGGTCCTCGCGCGACGCACCGCCGTCGTCGGCCTCCTGGCTCACGACGATTCGCGCGTCCGCGCCTCGGCGTTCTCGGCGCTCGCGGCGCTGTGGAAGGACGGCACCGATCGCGATCATCAGGCGGCGATCCTGATGATCGCCGGCGCGATCGGCTCGCGCGACGCCATCGTCGCGGGCTCCGCGATCGACGCGGCGGCGGCGTTCTATGCGGCGATCGGCGCGGGCGATCACTCGGCGCTGGACGCCGCCGTGATCGCGCGGGCGCGCGGCGAGGGAGATCCCGAGCTCGCCGCGGCGCTGCTCGAGCTGATCGGCAAGCAGAAGCTCGCGGCCGGTGCCGAGGCGTGCCGCGCGGGGCTCACCGGTCACGCCGTCCGGATCAAGGCCGCGCGCACGTGTCTTCGCGCCCTCGGCGAGGCAGCGCCACCGGTGGAGGTCGCCGCCGCGTCACCGCCTCCCGTCGACGTCGCCGCAGTGATCGGCGCGGAGCTGACCTGGAAGCTCGTGACCACGCGTGGCGCCATCTCGATCGCGCTGCGACCCGACGTCGCGCCATGGGCGGTCGCGACGATCGTCGCCTTGACCCGCAAGGGCTACTACAACGGTCTCGAGGTCCATCGCGTCGTCCCGGGCTTCGTCGTCCAGGGTGGAGATCCGACCGAGTCGGGATGGGGCGGGCCCGGCTTCACCACGCCCTCGGAGCCCGGCTCGCTCGCCGACGGCCCGGGGTTCGTGGCGGGTGGTGTAGGCGTGGCGGATGCCGGGAGGGACAGCGGGGGATCGCAGTGGTTCGTGATGCACGGCCGGGCCCCGCATCTCGATGGTCGGTACACCTGGATCGGGAGCGTGCGAACCGGGCAGAAGTCCGCGGATGCCTTGCTGATCGGCGACCAGGTGATCGACGCGACGATCGTGGTCGGGCCACAGCGCTGAGAATCGGGTGGAACTGCCGGCGATCGGCGGTGTCTGCGTGGCATGGCGAATAGATCGGGTCGCGGCGTCGTTCGTTCCAGAGCCCTCATGCGCAAGCTGGCGATCGGTCTCGTGGTGGCGGCGCTTCCGACCTACGCGCTCGCCAAGCGCATGATCTCGGACTTCGATCGCAGCCCACCGGCGTTCGAGCTGCTCGGTCGGCCGATCGGCGGCGCGACGCCCGCCAAGGCGACGGCCGCGCACCTCACCGGGTCGCGGATCATGGCGGCCGGCGACGGAGCGCTCGTGATCGATGGCGACAGCGGCGCCCTGATCCGGACCGACAAGGACGGCAAGAGCATCGCCTCGCTCGCGATCGGTCGCGAGGCCGGCCTCCTCACGTACGATCCGGCCGCCGGC
>JAGSPR010000745.1 GCA_018262455.1 Deltaproteobacteria bacterium
CCGTTGGAGTGGCCGACGACGTAGACCTCGTCCGGATCGACGGGCCAGGCATCGAGGACGTCGTCGAGCAGGCCGCCGAGGTACGCGACGTCATCGGGACCCTGGTTCTCGAAGTCGCAGCAGGCGGAGTCCGCGTTCCAGAACAGGCGGCCGGCGCTGTTGGGCGTGCCATCGGGCGCGAGCACGAGCGCCTCGTTCGCCGCGGGTAGCCCGCTGACGCCGAAGTACGCCGCCTGCCCGAACCCGCTGGCGCCGAAGCCGTGGAGCACCAAGTACAGCGGATAGCGCCTGCCCTCGGTGAGCGTCGGCGGCACCTTGAGGTCGACCGGGCGATCGCCGCCGAAGGTGAGCGGACGCGGTGCGTCGTCGTCGCTCCCACACGCAGCGAGCACGACGACAGCGAGCATGGCGCGGAGCAGCATGCCGACACCTTATGGCCAGGTGGGGGCCCCACGCTAGACTCTGGAATGACAGCGTCGCGGCGACCAGGCGACACGGCGCCGACCCGGCACGTGGTCGCGGCGGCGCTGACGCTGCTGGTCGTGGGGACCGTGGGCGCCGTCCAGGCGGGGATGGCCGGCGGTTCGTTCATGCACGATCTCGAGCAGGTGCAGCCGGCGCTCGCGCGGATCGATCCGGTGGTCGAGGATCCGCACACGCCGCGCCTCGCGCGCCGCGTGTTCCTCGTGATCGTCGATGGCCTGCGCCTCGACCGCTCGTACGAGCTGCCGTTCCTCGACGAGCTGCGGCGGCGTGGGGTCGATGCCGAGGCGACCGCGCATTACCCGACGTGGTCGCGTCCGAACTACGTGGCGATCTTGACGGGCGTGCCGCCGAGCGCGAGCGGCGTGCGCACGAATCATCACGCGACGCCCGTGCAGCTCGACGCGCTGATGGATCGCGTGCGCGCGGCGGGGCTGTCCGCGGCGAGCGGCACCGACTACGACGTGCTGCCGCGGCTGTTCCTGCGGCCGCGGACCGGCGCGTCGCGCACCGGGATCGAGGTCGACATCGATCTCGAGAGCGAGCGTGATGTCGAGGATCCGACGGCGCTCGGTGCGGTGCGCGCCCCGGATGCCGACCTCGCCTCCCCGTTCGACGATGCGCGCTACGCGCCGTGGGCCGGCGGCTTCAGCGAGGCCGGCGCCGCGCTCGCGGCCGGCGAGGCCGAGCTCGTGGTGCTCCTCGTCGGGGTCGTCGACGCCGCGGGCCACGCCCACGGCGGTGCGAGCCCGGAGTACCGGCTCGCGGCCGAGGCCGCGGATCGCGCACTCGCCCGTGCCCTCGACCGCGTGGATCTCGCGCAGGACGCGATCCTCGTCGTCGCCGATCACGGCCATACCGACCACGGCGGGCACGGGGGCCTCGAACCCGAGGTCGTCACGGTGCCGCTGATCGCCGTGGGCGCGGGGATCGACGCGAAGGGCGCGCCGCGCAATGCCCGCCTGATCGACATGGCTCCGACGATCGCCGCGCTGCTCGCCATCCCGTCGCCGGGACACGGCCTCGGGCGCACGTTGACCGAGATCCTCACCCTCGACGAGGCCGCGGCCACGCGCCGGAGGTCGGCGGATGACACGCGGCTGACGATGACGCGCGCGATCGTCGGCGCGAGCGAGGTCGATGCGGCGATCGACGTGCTCGAGCATCGCGCGCTGCGGCTCGCGATCGTGGCCCTCGGTGCCCTGATCGCGACGGTGTTCGCGGTCGTCTTGATCAAGCGGCGCGTGCTCCGCCTCGATCTCCGCATCCTGGTCGTCACGGTACCGGCGTTCTTCATCGTCTACTACGCGCTGATCGGTACGCTCGGCCAGCGGTTCTCACCGTCGCTGGTGCCGGCGCAGGGGCACCTCGCCAGTGCGCTGATCCGGTACGGCCTCGTCGCGACCGGCGTGCAGCTGCTCGCGAACCTGTGGGCGCTCCGCACGCAGCTGACGCTCGGCGATCGGCTCGCCGCCGCGAACGGCGTCGCGTGGGTCGGACTCTTGCTCGCGGGGATTCCCGCCGGGCTGACCTGGGCGTTCTTCCCGCCGCCGTTCGTGTCGTTGCCGGATCCGATGTGGCTGGTGCTGATCCCGGCGCTCGAGGTCAGCGTCGCGTGCGCGGCGACGACGTTCGCGCTGACGCTCGGAGTCGAGGTCGTGGTGTTCGCGGCCCGCGCGTGGCGACGCGACACGACGATTGACCCCTGACGACCCGCGCGTCATCCTCGCGCGATGCGGTGGACGTTCGCTCTCGGTGTGTTCGCGATCGCGTGTTCGGGCGGCGCAGCGACCGGCCCGCCACCCGCACCACCGGCGGATCCCGCGGCGCCGCCGACCACCGACCGGGCCACACTCGACGCGCGGCTGCGCGAGCTCGAACGAGGCTTCGCGACGAACAAGCAGGAGCTGGAGGCCAAGATCGCCGCGCTCGAGGTCGAGCTCGATGCGTGCCGTGCGAGGCCGATCGCCGCCGCGCCGTCCCCCCCACCGAAGCCGCGCCACGGCATGCTCGATCCGACGCAGCGCTACCCCGTCCCGATCGACGAGAGCCCGTCGATCGGTCCCGCGACGGCGCCGGTCACG
>JAGSPR010000008.1 GCA_018262455.1 Deltaproteobacteria bacterium
CGGCCGATCGGCCCACCGGGCCACCGCGACCTCGGCGAACCGATCGGTGCGGCGGACGAACCCGGCGGCCTCGCCCGCGATCCCGACGCTCGGCACGATGCCGATGCCGCTCACGGCGAGCGCGCGAAACCCGCCGCCCCAGCTCGCCTCGCGCCGCGTGACGACCGCTGCCTGCTCGACGCGGGATTCGTCGGCGAGCTTGCTCGGGCGCGGCGGCGTGGTGCGTACCATCGATGGGTCGGCCACCACGGCCATCCGCTCGAGGCGGGCTTCGCTGGCCAGCCGCGCGACGATCACCGCGACGGCATCGGCGAGCTCGTCACACCGGGCGCTCGTCAGGGTGCGGACCTGGTTGCCGACGGTGATCGCGCGGGTGTCGATGTGCGCGACGTAGCCGGCGGGGCCGCGGGTGATCGAGATCTCGAGCTGCGGGATCTCGATGTCATCACCGAGCCGGCGCTCGATCCGCTGCTCCATTTCGGCCGCATCGGGGCAGCTCGCGGGCGCGTCCCAGACGATGCCAGGCGCTGCCGACGCGCTGGCTGTGAAGCCGAGCACCGCCAGCACAGCCCACGATGCGCGCACCGCGTCGAGCTTAGGCCGGAGGCGACGTCGGTGCGGTCGCTGGTGCGCTCACCAACGATCGCCGATTGCGGTGGTCGGTTATCCCCACCATGTATCAGACTGCGGTCATGCGAGCGTTGGCCATGATCGGGGACCACGACATCACGATCTATCGATTCAAGACGCCCGGCACCCACTCGATCGAATGGAAGCTCGGTGGGCTGCAGTCGAACGTGATCAAGGTGCAGGTTCGATGAGCTTTGGCCCCGATCTGGACGCGCTGCTCCGGTTCGCCCTCGATCCCGCGGTGGTGCCCCCGGAGGTCGAGTCGGTCGAGACCTGGTGGGACGCGACGACCGCGCACCGCGCGCGCTGGGAGCTGCCGGTGGATCGTGCGTTCGCAGGGGGCGTGGCCGCGGATCGCCTCGGCTTCGCGTTCGCGGGCGGCTATGCGGAAGCCTTGCGCGCGCTCGTGCCCGGCCTCGTCGGGATCTCGGCCCTGTGTGCGACCGAGCAGGGAGGCAACCACCCGCGCGCGATCCGCACGACGGTCACGCCCGCCTCCCCTGGCCACTACACGCTCACCGGGCACAAGCGCTGGGCGACGCTCGCGAGCGCCGCGTCGTCGTTGCTCGTCGTCGCGAGCACCGGGCTCGACGCGACCGGCAAGAATCGACTCCGGGTCGTGCGCGTGCCCACCACCGCCCCTGGTGTGACGCTCCTGCCGGCGAGCGTGCCCTTCGTTCCCGAGATCCCGCACGCCGAGGTCGTGCTCGAGCAGGTCCGCGTGACCGACGCCGACCTGCTACCGGGCGATGGCTATGACGCGTATCTCAAGCCGTTTCGAACGCTCGAGGATCTCCACGTCCACGCCGCGCTCGCCGGGTACCTGGTGGGCGTCGCGCGCCGTCGCGGCTTCCCTCGCGAGCTCCTCGAGCAGCTGCTGGCCGTGGCCATCGCGACGCGCGCGCTCGCGGCCGCCGACACCACCGCCGCGACGACGCACCTCGCGCTCGCCGGGCTGCTCGACCTCGTCACGCGGATCGTCGTCGACGTCGAACGCGTGTGGGCCGCGTCACCCGACGCCGAGCACGCACGGTGGCAACGCGATCGCGCGCTCCTGCAGGTCGCTGGCAAGGCGCGGACTGCCCGCCGCGAGCGCGCCCGGCTGGCTGCGAGCGGGCCGGCAAGCCTGCCGTGAAATGCCGAGTTGCCCGCTTTCATTACCGCCGGCGACGAACGCGGTTGCGGTACGCTCGCGGGCATGCGGCCGTTCGCCCTCGCCTTGATGCTCGTGTTCGCTGGTTGCGGCACCTACAACTACAACCGTGCCGCGCTGGTTCCACGAGCCACGCCCCGGATGACGAACGGCCAGCCGCTGACGGGCAAGGGCCAGGTCAGCCTCGGCGCGTCGAGCGTGGCGAACCTGATCGAGCCTGGCGTCGGCGATCCGGATGCGGGCATCGAGATCCCGGGGACGCAGCTGCACGGCGATCTGCGCGGCCGGATCAGTGACCTGCTGTCGTTCGGGATCCTCTACGAGAACGGCCTCGAGCAGGGTGCGGTGCCGCTCAAGCGGACACAACCGCCGGTCAACGGGGGCAGCGTGCAGGGCTACGGCGTCGCGATCGACGTCTCGATCCCGACGGGCAATCCCAAGCTCCACGTCGGGCTCGGCGTCGACGCGATGGTGTGGAGCGTGCCGTACGTCCAGTACTTCACGTGCGCCGCCGGGGACACCTGCTTTCCGTACATGATCGAGGACCGAGGTCACGACCTGGTCGATTCGTTCGCCGCCTCGATCACCCCGAGCTATCGCGTCGCCGACGACGTCACGCTGTTCGGCGGGGTGACCGTCCGCCAGCACCCGACGATCCAGCAGAAGGGGATGGAGCTCGATCCGTTGTTCCAGGAGCCCGAGGTCGAGTCGGGTCCCCCGAACTTCATCGTCTCGGGCGGCGCCGAGATCTCGTTCGCCGACGGCGGCATCCTCGCGTCGGCGATGGCCTACTACGACGTGTCGCAGACTCCCGCGAAGTACGGCCCGGGTCTCGCGCTCATGGTCACGCTGCCGTTCGGCAAGGTGAAGCCCACGCCACCTGTGACGGTCCTGGTGCCTGTCGCGCCGCAGGGCTACCCGCCGCCAGGCTATCCGCAACCCGGCTATCCGGCACAGCCGGTCTATCCGGCGCAGCCCCCGTATCCGGCGCCGCCCCCGGGTCCGGTGCCGCTGCCGTATCCAGCGCCAACGCCGCCGCAGTAGCGGCTCGCGCGACGGATCAGTGGACGAGGATGCCGCGCGGGAACGTGATCGGGCTGCCCTGCGGGCTCGCGGCGCGCTCGTTGATCCGGAGCAGGACCAGGTTCGCGAACGCGATGTCATCGATCGGCGTGCCGCGCTCGGGGACCGTGATCACGCCCGCCGAGAGCTCGGGCACGAACAGCAGCGGCGCGCCCGCGCCGTTGTAGCCGAGCTGGACGAACGACTCGGGTTCGAACGTCACGCACTTCTTCGGACAGCACACGAACGACTTCGTCACCCGGTAGAAGCCCTCGGCCGGCAGCGGCAACAGCGCCTTGGGATCGAACCCGACCGGCAGGGTCGTTCCCTGGGGCGAGAAATGCGCGCGGTTGCCGGTCCAGCTCTCGGGGAAATACACGCCGGGGCCGGGATTGCCGTGGTTGTGGAAGTAGACGAGGCGACCGGCGGCGATCTCGGCGATCGGCGACACGGTGCGGTACAGACCACAGGGCGGGAGATCACTCACCGCGGCATCATGCGACATGCTCGGCGGTGCGGCCAGCCCCGGCTGTGGAATCGTACGAGGACGGGCTAGCGCTTCTGCACCTTCATCCGGGTGCGCCGGGATGGGTGCTGGTCGAACACCCGACGCGCGATCTTCTGGAGCTCGGGGTGGACGCGGAACTGCGGCAGCAGGAACCGGCCGAGGTGATCGATGTTGTCGTCGGCGAGCGCGGTCAGGTCGTTCTTGCACTGGGCGCGCTGGTTCGCGGCGAACCGGGCAAAGATCCGGGCGACCCGGGCCTGCATCAGGATCTGGTCGCCGTCCTTGCGCGGGATCTCGATCGAGTCGAGGAGCGCGAGCGCCTCCTTGGCCTTGCCGGTGCGCGCCCATGCTTCACCGACGATCGTCGCGGCGAGCGGGCGGCTGTCCTTGCGGGACGGGTTCTCGAGGTTGATCGAGTCGGCAGTCTTGCGCGCGTCGGCGGTGCGACCGAGCACGAGGTAGAGCTGGGTCTTGAGGAGCGAGACGTCGTCCTGCATCGCCGGCGGGAACGTCTTGAGGTCGACCGGCACGAGCAGGTCGAGCGCGGCCTTGGGATCGTCGGCGGCGATCAGCTGGGCGCGCGCGAACAGGTGGAACGGCGTGTTCGCGTCCTTGCTATCGGCGAGCTGCGCGACCGCCTTGTGGCGAGCCTCGGGGGAGGCGCTGGCACCGTGCAGCAGATTGACCAGCTCGCGCTGCTGGCCGACCGAGCGGAACGCGCGGAACAGCACGAAGATCAGCGCCAGGGTCAGGACCCCGACGATGATCATGAAGACGAGGCTGCCGGTGTAGATCGCGAACGCCCACACCGCGGCCGTGATGCCACCGATCCACAACAGGTTCTTGCGGCGAAGCCCGACTTCCTGAGGTTTTGCAGGAGGCTGCGCGGCCTCGGGTTCGACGACGGGATCTTGCTTGCCGGCCACGATGCCTTGCCGTACCTGGCCTTGCGCCCTGGGGCAACCCGATCCGGCGTCTACCTGCGATCGCCGGCGGCCTGATCGACCCGATGCGCGGCCGATGCGCGGCCGATGCGCGGCCGATGCGCGGCCGATGCGCGGCCGATGCGAGACCGATCTGCGACCGATGCGCAGGCGCGCGGTGGGCGGGACCGAGCGGGCGTTGGGTCGCGCGCCAGGCAGGGGGCGTGGCCGTGGCGCTCGATTCCCGGCCGCGATCGATCGCCGAGCTGCTCGGCGCCATTGCCGGTGATGCACCGGCGGCCAGCCTGCTCGAAGCCGCGCGCGCGGATCAGGTCTTGCTCCTGGCTGTTGGCTCCTGGGCCCCGAGGAGCGTCCCCATGAAATGGCTAGCGGCACTCGCCTTGCTCGTTGGATGTCAATCCTCCACGGACACCGGACCGCAACCGGCGTTCGAGGCCGGACCACCGCCGGACTTCTACGTCGGACTCGCGACCGGGCGTCGCGCGTTCAAGGATTCGTTCGCGGACAAGCAGGCCGTGTTTCTCGACGCGGTGCTCGGCGGGCTACCGCCGCCCGAGGGGCCGCGCGTGCCGCGCGCGCACGACGGCCCCAGGACCTACATGCCGATGGGCGACTACTACTTCGAGGTCATCGAGCCGACCACCCGAGGGCCGTTGTCGCAGGATGCCCTCGAGTGCCGTCGGTTTCATGTCAACGGGGCCGGCGTCATCGATCATGTCTATGCCTGCGCGGGCCCGGCGCATGTCCAGGGTCGTGACCAGAGCCCGTATCGCGAGCTCGGGATCGCCGGCGGCGGGATCACGGTGCAGCTCGCGCCCTACCGCGACTCGGCCACCGAGTCCACCGAGCACCACGGCGCGGCGGTGTACTTGCTCGAGGTCACGCCGGTGCTGTCCTACCCGCTCGGGACCTACGGGGTGTGGGAGTTCGAGGTCCAGCCTCCGCCCCCGACCGAGTGCGAGGTTGGCTACGGCGGCGCGTGCGAGGTCCGCAGCGCTCCACGCGATCACGCCTGCTGCTAGCGGTCACGACAGCGTGCGGCGGAACAGCTCCACCACGAGCTGATACGAGGTCAGCGCGAGCGCAGGATCGTAGCGAGGACCCTCGTCGCGCAGGAACGCATGCTGGGCGTTCCATTCGTGCCACGTGAAGGTGCGGCCAGCCTCGACGAGCCGGCGCTGGATCATCGCGCGGCCCTCGTCGGGGATGTGCGGGTCCTGGCGGCCCCAGCCCATCAGGAGCTCGCCGCTGATCTCGCCGGCGCGCGCGAGCGAGTCGTCGCCGCCCTGACCGAGCGAGCCCTTGTGGAGGTCGGTCGCGTAGAAGCACGCGGCCGCGCGCACGTCGGGCTGCAGCGCGACCCGAAACGCCAGGTGGCCGCCGATGCAGATCCCCATCACGCCGAGCTTGCCGGTGCAGTGTGGTGATCGGGCGAGCCAGTCGAGCGCGGCGCGGCCGTCGGCGTCATACGCCGCGACCGGCCGGGCGGTCTTGCAGAAGTTGCCACGCTCGGTGCCCTGCTTGTCGTACGGCAGCACCGTCCCGGCAGGCTCGAGGTCGTGGAAGATCTCGGGAACGACGACCAGGAAGCCGTGACCTGCGAGCAGCGCGGCCATCCGGTGGATCGGCGCGGTGCGCTGGTAGATCTCGGAGTACACGACCAGGCCCGGCCAGCGCGCGATCTGCGCCGGCGCAGCGATCTTCGCCGGCGCTGCCGGCGTGCCGTGCGCCGGGAGCGGGCGGTACACGTACATCCGCATCGGGCCGGTGGGCGTGGCGATGTCGACAGCGGGGTCCTCGACGAGCAGCATCGCGGCAATGTACGCCCGCGAGCTGTCAGGCGAGCAAGTTGCAGCCCCTCCCACGACAAGGAGCGCCGCATGCCTGAGCACCAGAATCTTCCTGTCGTCCCGTTGCGGAACGCAGTCGTGTTGCCGGGCGTCAGCCTCACGATCTCGGCCAACCGGGTGGTGACGCTGCGCGCGATCGAGGCGGCCTTGAAGACGCCCGAGCGCCGGGTGTTCGCGGTGGCCCAGCGCCAGGAAACCGAGGAGGTCGCTCCCGAGTCGCTCTACACGATCGGCACGATCGCGACCCTCGGCGCGGTCCATCGCGGGCTCGGCGGCGTGCGCTGCGTGCTGGAGGGCCAGGGGCGCGGCATCGCCCTGCGGCTCGCGCGCCAGGATGGCTACTTCGAGGCCGTCGTCTCCGAAGCCACCGAGATGCAGCCGATCGATCCTCGCGATCCGGCGTTCGTCGGGCTGCATCGCGGCGTCCGCCAGCGCGCCGCCGAGCTCGCCCGCATGCTCGGGATTCCCGATGAGGCCGTCGAGCAGATGCTCGCCCAGGTCGCCGAGCCGGGCCGGCTCGCGGACCTCGTCGCCGGGTATCTCGATCTTCCGACGACGGAGCGCCAGGTCTTGCTCGAGACGCTGTCGGTCGAGGACCGGCTCCGCCGCGTGCTGATCCACGTCCAGCGCCAGCACGATGTGCTGTCCGCCCAGGAGGACATCCAGACCAAGGTGAAGGAGGAGCTCGGCGGTCGCCAGCGCGAGGCCTATCTGCGCGAGCAGCTCAAGGCGATCCAGAAGGAGCTCGGCGAAGGCGAGGGCGCGGCAGACGAGGCGCTCGTCGAGCTACGGACGAAGCTCGACGGGCTGCCGCTCCCCGAGGAGGCACGCAAGGAGGTCGATCGCGAGTGGGCGCGGCTGGTCCGGGTCGGCCGAGAATCGATGGAGTCCCAGGTCATCCGGACCTACCTCGAGACCGTCGCGGAGCTGCCGTGGGGCGCTCGCAGCAGCGAGCATCTCGATGTCGGGGAGGCCGCGCGGATCCTCGACGAGGATCATCATGGCCTCGCCGACGTCAAGGATCGGATCCTCGAGTTCCTGGCAGTCCGTCAGCTGTCGCAGCGCGCGGCCGCCGCACAGGCCGCGGCGCCGGAGCGAGACGACACCGCCGGGATCAAGGGCCGGATCCTGCTGTTCGTCGGTCCGCCGGGCGTCG
Source organism: Deltaproteobacteria bacterium (assembly GCA_018262455.1). Next base: position 7,304 of record JAGSPR010000008.1, read on the forward strand.
GCAAGACCTCGATCGCCAAGTCGATCGCGCGCGCGATGCGACGCAAGTACGTCCGGATCTCGCTCGGTGGCACGCGCGACGAGGCCGATATCCGCGGCCACCGCCGCACGTACATCGGGGCGATGCCGGGGCGGATCCTCCAGGGCATGAAGCAGGCGGGCACCAAGAACCCGATCTTCCTGCTCGACGAGGTCGACAAGCTCGGCGTGTCCTATCAGGGCGATCCCGCGAGCGCGCTGCTCGAGGTCCTCGACCCCGCGCAGAACGACACGTTCACCGACCACTACCTGGGCGTGCCGTTCGATCTCTCCGAGGTGCTGTTCATCGCGACCGCGAACTTCCTCCAGGGCATTCCAGCCCCGCTGCTCGATCGCATGGAGGTCGTCGAGTTCGCCGGTTACACCGAGGAGGAGAAACGCCACATCGCGCGGAAGTACCTGATCCGCCGGCAGCTCGCCGACAACGGCCTGTCGCCCGACCAGCTCACGATCTCGGAGGACGCGCTGCGCGAGGTCATCGCGAGCTTCACCCGCGAGGCGGGCGTGCGCCAGCTCGAGCGAGAGCTCGGCCGACTCGCCCGCAAGATCGCGCGCCGGATCGCGACGGGCGAGATCGAGCACGCGGAGATCGCGCGACCCGACGTGCGTGGCCTGCTCGGGCGGCCGCGCGTCCATCCCGAGAAGATGGCGAGCGAGGACCAGATCGGGATCGCGACGGGCATGTACTACACCCCCGCCGGTGGCGACATCATGTTCGTCGAGGCCGCGCTGATGAGGGGCAAGGGCGACCTGATCCTCACCGGGCAACTCGGTGACGTCATGAAGGAGTCGGCGCGCGCCGCGTGGACGTTCGCCAGGTCCCACGCCGCGTGGCTGGCGATCGATGAGAGCGAGTTCGAACGCGACGTGCACATCCACGTGCCCGCGGGTGCGATCCCCAAGGACGGACCCTCCGCCGGGATCGCGATGGCCTCGGCGCTGGTCTCGGCCCTGTCCGGTCGACCGGTCCGCAATGACGTCGCGATGACGGGCGAGATCACGATCTCCGGACGCGTGCTGCCGATCGGCGGGCTCAAGGAGAAGATCCTGGGCGCCGTGCGGGCCGGCATCACGCGGATCGTCATCCCCAAGGACAACGAGGCCGATCTCGAGGACCTCCCGGAGGAGGTGCGCCGGATGATCGACGTGTCGGGCGCCGAGACCCTCGCCGAGGCGCTCGCGGTGACCCTGCGAGACACCACGCTACGAGATGGGCGGCTCCAGTTCGGAGAGCGAGGCGCCGAGGTCGACCACGTCGCGCATTAACGTGCGGGCTGCATTGACGGCTACTCGCCGGCCGCATAGCGAGGACCCGTCACGTCGCGACTGGCTCGCGCGGCGACCCCGCGGACCATCGCGAGCAGATCGAGCCGCGTGATCGGCTTGCACAGCCGGCCGACCACGTTGGGTCCGGGAGTCGCCGGCAACGAGGTCGCCGAGACGAAGACGATCGGGATCGGCGCGAGCCAGGGCTCGGCGGCCAGCACGTTCGCGAGCTCGGGGCCGTTCATGAAGGGCATCACGCAATCGAGCAGGATGAGCCAGGGCCGCTCCGACCAGCACAGGTCGAGCGCCTCGCGACCGTCGCGCGCCTCGCGCACGTGGTACCCGGCCTTGACCAGCAGCAGGACGGTGACGGTCCGGGTATCCTCGTCATCGTCGACGACGAGGATCGACTTGGGTCGCGTCAGCGGCACGGCACGGCCTCGAGCATGTCAGGGGTAGTTACAAATCACGCGCCAAGCTTGCGGGCGCGTCGGCGAGCGAGCCGCCTGGTCGCGACGTGCGCCGGCGTCACGAAGCCGTCACTCGCCTGGCCGTCGACTACAGCGCCTTCACGCACAGCCGCTGCGCGCCAAAGCCCTGCTCGGAGACGCTGACCACGTGCACGCCACCCGAGAAGTAGGCGAGCTCGTAGGCGTCGTGCTGCGGGCGGACATCGATCAGCGCGCGCGACACGAACCCACCCTTGGCGTCGAGGAACCCGACGATCACGTCACCGTGACCATCGAGGTAGCTGATCCAGGTGCGCACCCCATCGAACACGACGCGCGGCGAGGACGCGCCGGTCGCGACCAGGGTGTGCGCGCCGAACTGGCTCCACATGCCCTCGATCGTGATCTGCGAGCGCATCACGTTGCCCTGCTCCTCGTAGACCAGCGTGCCGGTCTTGGTCGTGGTGGGGCTCGTCGGATCGACCGCGATCCGGACGTGGTCACACGCGACCATGTCGCGCGTCTCGCTCGGTGCGGTGAACCGCTTGAGGTGACACTGGTTGTCGTCGGTCGACCAGGCGATCAGCGAGTCCCCGAGATACGCGGTCGCGGTCATCGATTGGATCGCGGCCTTGGTGATCGTCAGGCTGCCCTGCGGGAGCCACTGCACGCCACCGAAGGTGCTCGCGGTGACTCCACCGGGGCCGCCCACGACGGCGATCCGCGTGTCGCGCGCCGGCATGATCGGAGCCTCGCCCAGGAACGTGCCCTCGATCTGGCCGAGCTCGTGGGTGGCCGTGAGATCGTCGCTCACGATCGCGAGCGTCGTGCGATCGCCGTCGACCGCGCCGACGACGAGCCGATCGTCGAGCACGCCCGCCGAGATCGCGGTGTAGCTGGCAGCGTCGAGCACGGTGGTCCCCAGGGGGTCACCCACGACCTCGCCGCGCAGGTTGACGCGGAAGCCGCGCACCGGGCCGCCGTCACTGGCCACCGCGAGGATCGTCGCGCCGAGCCTGGTCGGCACCACGGTGACATCGCTCGCCTTGGCGTCGGGCTCGACCGTGGGCCAGGTCCGGGTGCCGCAGACCTGAGGAATCAGCCGGGGCGGATCGACCGGCGTCACCACGCCGCCGGGGTCGGGACCTGGATTCGCCGAGCCGGGGACGACCAGGTCATCTCCCGAGAGACATCCCGTGAGCAGGACCACTGAATAGAATGCGCGCATTCCCCCACTATCCGGTAGCAGGGATGTGGGTTTCAAGGTCGAGGACACCTACACCAGCCGGGAGCCGGTGAACTGAAGCCGCTCGAGCTCCGCCTACGGGCGGAGGTTGTCGGCGAGATCTTGCAGGGGTGCGAAGGGGAAATGCCAGGTCGCGAGGAGCGCCGCGACGAAGCCCACGGCGACCACGATGTACGCCACCCCCGCGCGCGGCCGGGTCGTCACGAGCAAGCCGATCGCGAGCGCGCAGGCGCTCGGCACCCCCCACATCCAGGCCTTCGACAACGTGATCCGCGTGGTCACCGGGAGCTCGGCCGTGAGCTCGCGGTAGGCGTTCAGGACGCCGTCCGTGTTCCACAGCAACAGGACATGGGCGAACGCGGCGGTCGCAGCGGTGCCTAGCGCGAACCCCCGCGCAAGCTCACTCTGCGGGCGGTCGGACGCTACCTCGACGGCGGTCGCGAGCTGGGTCGACGAGTCGGCAGCCATCGACGCGAGGATCGAATGACCGCGCCGGTCGTGCAAGCGTCCGCGGACCGTCTTTGACGACGTAGACCGCGCCGTCAAGAAGCCATCGGCCGCGGACGGTCCGACTTGCCGGGGGAGGGCGCGAGCCATTCCCGAGCGGCCGCGGAGACCTGGCCGATCACGAGCGTCTTCATCGCGCGCAGAATCAGCGCACCGAGCGCGGCGCTGACCAGGCTGCCGAGGCCGCGGCGCTCCTGACCCACGTCATGCGGCGCGCGCTTGGTTCGGCGGAGCCCGAGCAACGCGCCCACGGCGAACGCCACACCGACCGAGAGCTTGGGGTAGGCCGCAACGTGTGCGGGGAGATCGAGTGGGTCCTGGGTCGTGGGGTCCATCAGGTCCTCGGTTCAGCGACGGAACAGCCGCGTGCCGAGGTAGCCGGCGCCGAACGCGATGCCGACCGCCTTGAGCGGATGGGCCTTGATCATGTCGGTCGCTCGCTCCATGTAGTGGCTGCCTCGCGACATCGCCTGATCCTTGACGTCGACGACTCGCTCCTTGATCGCCTTGGCCTTGTCCTGGCCCTGATCGACCAGGCCCTTGAAACCCTCCTTGATCGACTCGATCCGGTGCGTTCCCGTTCCGGTGTTGTCCGAGGTGGTGTTGCTGACCTTGCCCATGGAAGTTCTCCTGCGAAGAGATGGTTGATGCGAGACCAAGCAAGCACGCAGCGTGCCGCGATCGGGACTGACGTCGGCGGGGTCATGGGGAGGCGTGCGGTCACGCACGGTGAGCGATCTGGCCCGGTATGATCGAACGCTAACGATCGCCTCACGATGACCCTGATTTCGCGCGGTCCGCTGTAGCGGAACCGCACAGCCGCTCACGATCGGCGTTTATCGAGCAAGACGACCTCGCCGCCGAGCTGGTCGCGCTCCCCCCTGGGCGTGATCGGCTGGCGGGCGGCCTGCGGCGGGAGTCCGACCGAGCTGAGATCGGGCGTCCACCGGGGCTTGCGCACGATCGGCAGCAGCTCGGTGTTGCCGAATTCGAGCGCCTCCGGATCGACCACCACGACCTCGTCGCTCGGGACGATCATCGCGCGCGCGCGGCGACGACTCGCCAGAAATCGCGCGGGCTGGTCGGCCGCGGGCTGGTCGGCCGCGGGCTGCTCGATCGCGGCCATCTCGGTGCCGGTCACCTCGAACGCTTCGTACAGCGTGGAGGCGAGCTCGTTCGCGAGCGCACGCGAAGCCTTCCGGACTTCGATCGTGGAGGGGCGCAGCGCCTGGTCCTTGTCGAGCATACGGAGGACGAGGTCGCAGAGCGCGGGCGGGGCATCGCAGCGTCCGCGGAGCGCCGCGGGCTCGCTCGTGAGGTGCATGCAGACGACCTCGGCGAGGGTCCGGCCATCGAACGGCGGGTGGCCGGTGAGCGCCTCGTAGGCGATCACGCCGAGCGAGTAGATGTCACACGGCGCACCGATGTTCTTGCCGGTCGCTTGCTCGGGCGACATGTAGATCGGCGTTCCGGGAGTGAGTCCGTCGAGGGTGAGCCGCCCCGCGGGGCCGAGCCGCGCGACGCCCCAGTCGATCACTCGCAGCGGGAATTCACGATCGCTGGGCGTCAGCAGCAGGTTATCGGGCTTGAGGTCGCGGTGGACGATGCCTCCCGAGTGGACGGCGGCGAGCACGTCGGACACCTCCGCGAGCAACGTCGCGACCTCGACGGCGGGCAGCCTCGACGCATAGTGCAAGCGGCTCGCGAGGGTCTCGCCATCGACGAGGCCCATCGCGATCCACGGCCGGAGATCGGGGAGGATGTTGCACTCGTAGACGCGGACGATCCCGGGGTGGCGGAGGTCCTCGAGGATCGCCGCTTCTTGCACCATGCGGCTCGCCATGCCGGGATGCCTGCGGAGGTCGCCGTGCATGACCTTGATCGCTGCGCGGCGTGGCAGGATCGTATGGACAGCCTCGTAGACCGTCGCCATCCCGCCTCGCCCGATCTCCTTCACGATGCGGTAGGAGCCGACCATGCTATCGGGTCCGAGCATGGCGAGGCTGTCGGACGTCATGGCAGCCGTTTGTGCAGGAAGCTTGCCGCGAGAATTGGTGGCCCAAGTTGCGGTCCACCAAGTCGAAGACACCGACGCGCTGTAGCGATAACGCACAGCGGACGATCGCATCGAGCCTCCTGGCACGTGGTGTGCTCGTCGTTCGCCACAATCATGGCCACCTCGCAGGTGAAGGCTGTTCTCGATGACCAGAACGAGCCCACGCTTCGCCGCGGCGACGTCGTCTCTGCGTACCGCATCGAAGGCCTGATCGGCACCGGCGGCATGGGATGGGTCTATCGTGCGCAGCACGGGGTCTCGCATCGCATCGTCGCGCTCAAGGTCCTGCGTGAAGACCAGCTCTCGCTGGACCGCTCCGTCGACCGCATGATGCGCGAGGCCGCCACCCTCGCGTCGGTCTCGCACCCGGGCATCCCGCGGTTCCACGAGTGCGGGTTGCTCGACGATGGTCGGCCCTGGATCGCGATGGAGCTGGTCGAGGGGATCGGGCTCGGTGCCCGCATGCAGCGCGGTATCGGGATGATGATCACTCCCGCGGAGGTTCTCGAGCTGGTCGGGAGCGTGGCCGAGGTGCTCGCCGCCGCGCACGCCCGTGGCGTCACGCACCGCGATCTCAAACCCGACAACATCTTCCTCACCCCTGCGCCGAGCGGATTCCCCGTCCGCGTGATCGACTGGGGGATCGCCCACCATCTCGCAGGCGCTCGCTACACCAGCATGAACGAAGCGATCGGCACTCCGACGTACATGTCGCCCGAGCAGGCGCGGGGGGGCCCGACCGATGGCCACTGCGACGTCTACGGGCTCGGCGTCGTGGCGTACCAGGCGCTGACCGGGCGTCCGCCGTTCCTCGGCTCGACCTCGGTCGAGATCCTGGTCCAGCACCTCAACAAGACCGTGCCCGCGCTCGCACCTCGATGCCCCGATGCGCCGATCGGGCTGGTCGAGCTCGTCGAGCGCATGCTCATCAAGCGGTACGAGGACCGCCCCACGGCGATCGAGGTCCTCGCGACCATCACCCTGCTGCGCGAGACCGCCAGCGACCCGAGCTACCTCCACTTCGAGCTCGATGGCGTCCCGTCGGCGTTCGGCGACGGCGCGACGGCTCAGTTTCCCGCCGTCCGCGATCGGCACGAGGACTAGGCTCAGGCGTCGGGGCCTTCCATGTGGTGAAGGTCGTCGAGATCGAGCTCCTCCAGGCTATCGTCGGCGAGCTCGGCCGCGGCCCGCGCAGCTTCGGTGGTCTCGTGGATGACCCGCGACACGAGACGCTCGTCGACCCGGCCGGGCTCCGCGGTTTGCTGACGCTTGGGGTCGTTGGGGCCGACGGGTTCCGATGATCTGGGACGCGGCATGAGACGCTCCGCAGCAAGTGAGGTGCCACGAGGTCACGACGAGGTCGTGCGCCGCCAGCGTTGGGGGGTCGAGGTCGGCCAGGTGAAATGGAAGGTCGCGCCGGTGCCGGCATCGGACGTCACCCAGGTGCGGCCTCCGACCGATTCGACGGTGCGACGTACCAGCGCCAGCCCGATCCCCGAGCCCTCGACCTGATCGCGTGCGCTGAGCGTGCAGAACATGCTCCAGATCTGATCCTGATAGAGCGGCGGGATCCCGGGGCCGTTGTCGCGTACGAACAGCTCCCAGCCGTCGTCGCTGGCAACGCCGCCGATCTGGATCTCGAGATCCGCGTGGTGCGCATGCTTGAGGGCGTTGCCGATCAGGTTGAGGAACACCTGCTGGAGCGCGATACGCGAGGTGTGGAACATCGGCAGCGACGGATCGATCTCGATGCGGATCTCGGGATCCGGATCGAGCAGCTCGATCACTTCGCGCACGAGCACGCCGACATCCACCGGCACCGCGGGACCGCTGATCCGACCCGCGCGGCTGTACTGCAGGACTCCCTCGATCATGTCCTCGAGGCGATGGACCCGGCTGCGCAGCAGCTCGAGGTGCCCCTTCGAACGTTCGGTCATCCGGGACGCGAGATCGTCCTCGATCGCCGTGGCGAGGTGGCCGATCCCGCGCAACGGGCTCTTGAGGTCGTGGCTCGCCACGTAGACGAACTGGTCGAGGTCTCGGTTGGTTCGCTCGAGCTCGGCGATCAGGTGCTTCTGATCGCGCAGCAACATCGCGTGGTCGACGTACATCGCGACCCGGCGCGCGAGCTCCTCGATGAAGGCGAGGTCGTCGCGGTCGTAGCCGGGATGTTCGACCCGAGACAGCACCAGCACCCCGATCACGCGCTCGCGCACGGTCATCGGCACTGCGAGCTGGGACGAGAAGGCCGGCTGCGTCGGATCGGCGTACTTCACCGCGACTCGATCGAGGCTGTCGCGCCGGCCGCGCAAGAACACGGCGCAGCGGTCCGCGAGGGCGGGGACCGCGACATCGACGACCCGCTCGAGGATCGCGAGATGGTTGTCGCGCGATGCGAACAACAGGCCGATCTCGGCGAGCACGCTCAGCCGGATCCGGTCCCGCTGGGGTTCGGATCGCCTGCGCTCGACGAGCGCGTACGGCTCGCTCGCGTGTTGGACGCTCAGGTCCACTAGGAGACCGTCGTTCGATCGAGGCGGCTCCGGATTCCTTCGACGGAGTAAACCATCAGCTCGAGCAGCCGTCCGACGACGGCCTCGAGGAGCCGTGGATGGTGAGCCATCCGAGGCACGAGCGAGGAGGAGGGCGGAGGCGAGGCGGGCATGGATCCCTCACGAGCATGGCGCATGCCATGACGAACGGCGCGATCACGCTCGGTTCGGCGGTTCGGATTGTGCGCGCGGGTCACGTTGACCCTCGGCCGCACGGGCCCGGGCGTTCGGCTGGATGGATCCGGAGCAAGCGTAAGCGTAAGCGTCGGCGTAAGCGTAAGCGGAGCAATCGCCCCAGATTCGCTGACGCCGACGCTTGCGCTTACGCTTACGCGGTTGGGCTGACGCCGACGGTTCAACCGGCTAGGCCGGCCGGGGCGGCGCGAGCGGGAGCGTGAACGAGAATTCTGCGCCGTGGCCGTGCGTGCTCGCGACGCTGATTCGACCGCCGTGCGCGTCGACGATCCCCTTCGCGATCGCGAGGCCGAGCCCCGCGCCACCCTTCTTGATGCGTCCGCTCCAGTAGCGATCGAACACGTGCGGCAGCTCGGCATCGGTGATGCCGGGTCCCTGATCGCGGACCGCGATCGTCGCCTCCTTGCCGTCGCGCTGGAGCGTGATGTCGATCGGGGCGCCGCGCGCATGCTTGAGCGCGTTGCCGATCAGGTTGCCGAGCACCTGCAGGACCCGATCGCGATCCGCGGAGACGAGCGTGATCTCCTCGGGGATGTGGGCGACGATCCGCCCGCCGCTCTCCTTCGCGAGCAGCTCGTGATCGGCCGCGGCCTGCTTGATGATCGACGCCGCATCGACGGCCCCGCGATTCAGCGTCAGCGCGCCGTTCTCGATCGCCGACGCTTCGAGCAGGTCGGAGATCAGACGCTCGGCCCGTTGCGACGCGCGCTCGATCGCACCGAGGTAGCGGATGCCAGTTCCCGTGGTCTCCTCGCGCAGCGCTTCACAGGCGAGGCTGATCGCGTGCAACGGACCGCGCAGGTCGTGCGACACCACCGCGAGGATATCGTCGCGCGCCCGCGAGGCCTGGTTGGCTGCCTTCAGCGAGCGCGCCGACTCCGCCTCGGCCCGGCCGATCCGGATCGCGAACCGGATCCGGAGCGCGAGCCTGCGGGGCGACAGATCGCCCTTGGGGAAGAAGTCGGTGACCCCGGCATCGACCGCGGCCTGCAGCAGCTCCTCGTTCTGTTGCCCGGTGACGAACACCACGGGTGTGAGGTTGCCGGCGGCGCGCAGCTGCTTGGTGAGCTCGATGCCCGTCGTGCCCGGCAGATCGTGATCGAGCAGCAAGCAGTTGTAGGTCCCGGCGGCGAGCTTGAGGAGCGCCTCCTCGGCGCTGCTCGCCTCGTCGATGTCAGCGTGGTACCCGCTCTGCTCGATGGCGCGACGGATCGCGAGCCGATCCACCACATCGTCGTCGATCATCAAGATCTGAACGTGCTCGTTCATGACGGTCCCGGCTCGTTACCACGCAGCCGCCCTGCCTCGCCCCCACCTTGCTGCGTGTTCACGCGTATGCCCGGCTTCAGATCGGTTCGGCTTCGCCAGCGTGGTTGGTGCTCGCGCCCGCTCCCGAGACAGGATTACTGGCCGGGTGAACGTTCGAGCTCGATCCAGTCGACGAGCCCGATCCAGTCGACGAGCTCGAGCCACTGAAGCCATTCGCTGGCGCACCCGGGCTGGAGCTCGCCACGCTACTCGGTGGACGCGAGGTCAAGGCGTGGCTCTCGGCAACCCGCTGATCGTGACGCGGCTCCTCGAGTCGGCGATACAGCGACCGGCGGTCGATGCCGAGGATGCGCGCGGCGTGGGTCTTGTTACCACCCACGGCATGGAGCACCTGGCGGACGTAGCGGCGCTCCATCTCGTCGAGGGTGATCAGCTCGCCCGGCGATTCGGTGGTGATGACGATCTTCGAGCTCTGGTGCTCCTGCACCTTCGCCGGGAGATCATCGACCGTCACCTCGTCGAGTCGGCACAGGGCGACCGCGCGCTCCATGCAGTTCTCGAGCTCCCGCACGTTGCCTGGCCAGTCGTAGTCCATGAGCATCCGGGCGGCGGGGCCCGAGATCCCCTGGACCGGCTTGTTCGTCCGCCCGGCGATCCGCTTCAAGAAGTACTGCGCGAGCATCAGGATGTCGCCGGCGCGGGCACGCAGCGGCGGCACCGGGATGGCGACGACGTTGATCCGATAGAACAGATCTTCGCGGAACCGCTTCTCGTCGACCTCGGTCTCGAGATCGCGGTTGGTGGCGGTGACGACGCGGGCCTCGAACGGGACCTCCTCGTCCCCACCGACCGGACGAACCCGGCGCTCCTGGAGGACGCGCAGCAACTTGACCTGCATCTCGATCGGCATCTCGCCGATCTCGTCGAGGAAGATCGTCCCGGCGCCCGCCTGGACGAACAGCCCGGCGCGCGACCGCTTGGCGTCGGTGAAGGCGCCACGGACGTGCCCGAACAGCTCGCTCTCGAGCAGCGGCGCCGGCATCGCGGCGCAGTTGACCGCGACGAACGGCTGATCGCGGCGCGGCGACAAGTTGTGGAGCGCGCGCGCGACGAGCTCCTTGCCCGTACCGGACTCGCCGGTGATGAGCACGGTCGCGTCGCTATCCGCGACCCGGCGGATCATCTCGACCGTCTCCCGGATCACCGGGCTGTTGCCGGCGATCCCGTCGATCGGGATGTCGCGATCGGCGGCCGATCGCAGCCGCTTGACCTCGCGCTTGAGCGACAGGTGCTCGAGCGCGCGGCCGACCGCGATCGCGAGCGCATCGACCTTCACCGGCTTGGTGATGAAGTCGTACGCGCCGGCGCGGATCGCGGCGATCGCGGTCTCGAGCCCACCCTGGCCGGTGAGCACGAGCGGGAGCAGATCCGGATGCCGCTGGCGCAGCTCCTGACAGAGCTCGATGCCGGACATGCCCGCCATCTGAACATCCGTCACGACGACGTCAACCGGATCGGTCCGGAGGTGCTCGAGGCACTGCTGTGCGGAGTTGACGGCGTCGACATCGAACCCGCGCTTGCGCAGGCTGTCGCGCAGCAGGACGGCGGTGTCGTCGTCGTCATCGACGATCAGGATGGTTCCGTTCACAGCGAGGTCGTACCTTTCTACCGCCAGCGAGTCCAGGCGAGGTCCTGGGCCCTACGAAGTCACGCTCAGACGGCGGGTCGGCGACCGGCGATGAAGCTGACGATCGCCAAGATGAGCGCAACGAGGAAGATGATCTTCGCGATGCCCGCGGCGCTCATGGCGATGCCAGTGAAGCCGAAGACTGCGGCGATGCCCGCGATGACAAGGAATGCAACGGCCCAGGAAACCATGGTCTTGAGTTGCTCCCGCCGCTGCCTGTCCGGTGCACCCTATGTGCCAGCCTGATGCCAGCCGCAGATCCGCGGATCATGGTGTGAACGCGCCTTCAAACCGAGCGCATCCGCTCGGTGCGCTGGATCGCCCGCTCAGGTGCGCGGCTCGGCACGGCCGTCGACCACCAGCCGGTTGTCGACATGATCGATCCCGGCGACGGTCGCCACGGCGTGCTCGATCTGCGCGATCGCCCCGACGTGATGCACCCTGCCCCGTAGCGTCAGCCGACTCCCGTCGAGCTCGAAGCCGACGTCACCGAAGTGCGTATAGGCCTGCAGGGTCTGCGCGATTTGCGCATACAGGGCGCGCTCGTCCTCGGTCATCTGGGCGTGCAGCCGCTGGGCGCGAGACGCTTCGCCGGCCTCGGCGATCTGCTCGCTCGTCGGACGGAACGAGCTGTCGGGCTCGGGGACCGTGCGTCGAACGATCTCGTCGTAGCTGGGCTTGCGGCTCATGCCGGTGGCATTTGCATGGCAAGTGCCACACGGTCCTGCGCCTCTCAGGCTCATGCACAACTGCCTGGGCGACAACGCTCGATGTAGCGTCAACGCGCACGGGAGTCTCGCGCATCGCGCCGGGCCGCGACGCAACTGCTCGAAGCTGCAGCGGCCGGCCGGTTGGTATCACGCGTGCACAGCATCCGGCATGTCGCGACGGTGATCGCGCCTCGCATTTCCCACGGCGCCTGACTCGCGTTCCACCCGCGCGAGCTGTGTCGCCATGACCCCCGTGCTCTCACGGGTCCCGCCGATAGCCTCCCCCAAGGTTGTCGGCGGTTTTTTTTGTCCCTATTTCTTTGTCGTCGCCGCGAGCATCTGGTCCGTGGCCATGACGGCCATCGGGCCCAGTGCGGCGATCGCGGGGTCGGTGCGCTGGATCTCGCCGCGCCACAATGCGCGCCACAACGTGTGGAGCTTGCGCTCGCGCGGCTGTTCGACCGCGGGTGGATCGATCCCGGCGACCCACGCGAGATCGTCGCCGAGCAGCTCGAGCAGCCACGGCCCTGGTGGCAGCCCATCGAGGTTGGGGATGAAGTCGAACATCGCAGGGCGCGACGGCGCCGTGGTCGACAGGATCGCCAGATCGGCGGCTCCGAACCTGTGGGTCAGCCCCGCGGCGCGCGCCGCGAGCCCGAGCCGGGAGCTCACCCCCTCGTAGCGTGCGCGATCGACCGCGAGCAGCACTCCCTGCTCTGCGCCGAGCTCCGAGGCATAGCGAGCCGGGAGCAAGATCGGCGCGGTCATCGGCGGGGCCTCGAGGTGGAGCTCGAACCCGCGGCCGCGCGGGTAGGCCCAGCGTGGCTCGAGGCGACCGAACGCGGGCACATCGGCGGCCGCCACCTGACCCGTCCTCAACGCGTTGACGGCCAGCGTGTCGGCGGTCGTCGATGGCAGCGGCGGCGCGAGCACGAGGTCCGGGCGAGCGCCCGCGACGACCTGCGCGTACTCGATCGCCGACCAGGTCGGTGTGCGCGTCGCGATGAACACGCCGGGACCGGCGGGGACCGAGCCGATGAGATCGGTGGCCAACCGGGCAGGGGCATCTCGCGGATCATCGATCTCGTGCGCGGGCCCGGTGAGCACGGCGGCGACCACGAGCGGGAGGCCGGCCGCGAACGCGATGAGGTGGCGATGTCGACTGTAGGGCCGCAGGCTCGGGACGGCGCGGACGATCGCGCTCGGCACGATGGCGCATCCGATCGCGAGCAGCCCGAGCATCGCCACGGGCGGGCCGTTGACCGCGATCGCGTGCACCGTGGCCAGCGCGATGGCAGCGACCAGCCAGCGCGCCGAGGCCAGGCCCGTGAGCGCGCCGAACGCGGCACCGAGCAGGCCACCACCGACGATGATCGCCGACGATCCGCGCCCCGATGCCGCGACCGCGGCCGTCAGATCGGGGACCAGCGCTGGCAAGCGTCCGAGCGCGTCGTACCAGACCCCGACCATCATCGCGCCGATCGCGAACACCCCGACCACCACCGCGTTGTGCGTGGCCGGGCGCGCCCGCCACAGCCAACCCACGACGAGCAGCCCGAGCGCCGCGCCGAGCCAGGGGGCGCTTCCGATCGTGAGGGCCACGCACACGAGGGCCGCGAGCGCCGGTCCGGAGCGAGGTTTCCGCGCATGTTCGAGCGCGAACGCGATCGACCAGACGGCTCCGACCGCGGCGAGCACCGCCGGACCTGCGAAGCCGACGGCCTCGCGAAACCCCGGTGACAGCGCCAGCACCAGCGTCGCGATCCACCCGGCGACCGGATCGGGGGGCAGCAGCGCGCGGGTGGCCCGCAGCACGCCGGCGAGCAGGATCGCGCCGAGCAAGGCATTGAGGACCGCCAGCCGGAAGCCCGGCTCTCCGACGGGCAGGTACGATGCCAGCCCGGCGATCAGGCTGTAGATCGGCGCCCCGGCGTCGCGCTCGAGCTGGACGGCGAGCACCGCCTGGTTCGAGGCCGCGGTCCAGCCGGGGCCGCCGGCGCTGCCCAGGATGAGCGCCACGAGCGCGAGCCCAAACGCGGCGGGCTCCACCACGGCACGGCCCCAGACGCTATCCAACCGGGCCAGACGGACAGGCTTCATGGTGCGAGCGTGCCACGTCGACCGCCCGGGCAGGGCCCGAGCCGGATCGATCAACGCCGGTCCGCGGCGCAGCCAAGGATCGGCGTCACCTCACGGGGAGGGTCCCCCTTGCGGGGGCCCGAGCCGGATCGATCAACGCCGGTCCGCAGCGCAGCCAAGGATCGGCGTCACCTGACGGGGAGGGTCCACCTTGCGGGGGCGCGAGCGGGTATGATGAGGAGCAGCATGGCGTCTATCCGGATCGTCGACAGCTGGTTGCGGAGCCCCGCCTCGGCGCCCAGCCACCATCGCTCGGTCATGGTGATCGCCGAGAAGTGGGCCGAGCAGCGCGTGTTGATGCGCGCGTACTCCGACAGTCGCGACCAGACCCAGCCGACGATCGTCCTCCACGCCCAGGAGCTCGCGATAGGTCCCGCGGGCCTCGATATCAATGGATCGTGGGGCATCCACGTGGCGCCCAGCGTCGGCGAGAACGACGGCCGCGCCCAGGAGATCAAGGAGCAGCTCGAAGCTGCTGCCCGACGACTCTCCGGCTCGAAGGGGAACCCGCCGCGGCTGTTCGACGAGGAGGCGACGTTCGATCGCGCCTCCACCGCGAACTGGGGCCCGGGCGCACCGCGCGTCCTGGCGAAGCGCCCCGAAGCGCAGGCCCAGGTGCCGCAGGTCGACTTCGTGGCACCGATCGGGGCCGCGCGTGTCCCATCGCATCAGGCCGCCACGTACGTGCCGCAACTCCAGAGCGCCCACCACGTGCCGTCGGCCACGCCGGTTCCTCCGAACGCCGAGCTGCGCAAGACGCCGCGGCCGCGCTCGCGGACGACCCGCCATCCAGCCATCCAGCCCCACCATCACGCCGGTAGTCGCACGGCCCTCGGCTACACCTCGGGCTCCGGAGCGCAGTCGGCGGTGGTCCGGCTCGGGCTCAGCCCGCAGGTCTCGGCGCGGCTCGGCCGGCTCGTCGACCGCGTGGTTCCCGTGGACTTTCACATCGATCCCGGTGAGCGCCGCGTGCTCAACGCGCTCGGCGACGGCGAGCTGACCGCCCGCACCATCGGGCAGATGCTCGATCTCAACGACGCCGTCGCGTACATGGAATCGCTGACCCGCAAGCTCGAGAGCTACCACCTCGATCTGGTCGAGCCGGGCGAGCCACACGGCAACGAGCCGACCTACCGGCTGCGGCGCTAGGCGCGGCCCACAGGGACGTGGTAAGCCCGCCTGCCGCCATGCAGGTCCGTATCGAAGACGTTTCGCCCGTCGAGAAGAAGATGTTCGTCGAGGTCCCGTGGACCACGGTGAGCGAGAAGCTCGGCAATGCCTACAAGGAGCTCAGCAAGGGCGTGGCCCTCAAGGGCTTCCGCAAGGGCAAGGTGCCCCGCCCGGTGCTCGAGCAGGTCTACGGCCCGCGGATCAACGCCGAGGTCGCGTACGAGCTCGTCCGCGAATCGTTCTACCGCGCGAACCAGGAGCATCAGCTCGCCGCCGTCGCCGAGCCCCGCGTCGAGGAGGCCGCCGCGATCAAGAAGGGCCAGCCGTTCACGTTCGCCGCGATCATCGAGGTCCGCGGTGAGGTGGTGCCGCAGGACTACGCCGCGCTGCCGATCGAGAAGCGCAAGCTCGCGATCCCCGACTCGGCCGTCGACGAGGCGATCGCCCAGCTCCGCCGCGAGCACACCGAGCTGCGTCCGATCGAGGGCCGCGACGTCACCGCACCCGGCGACATCGTCGGGCTGTCCGTCACCGGGACGATCGGCGAGCACCAGATCAACCAGCCGCAGTTCGCGGTCGATCTCGATGACGACGAGCGCGAGCCGCTCCCCGGGATGCGCCAGGTGCTGATCGGCCTTCCGATCGCGACCAAGGACAAGGCGATCGAGATCACCATCCCCGACGACTTCAAGGACGAGACGATCCGCGGTCGCAAGGCGAACCTGATCGTCACGATCCTCGAGGCCCGCGCCAAGGACGTCCCGGAGCTCGACGACGAGTTCGCGAAGGACACCGGCAAGGCGGAGACCCTCGAAGGCCTGCGCAAGGCGCTCCGCGGCGAGCTCGAGGCCAAGGAGCTCGAGACGATCGATCGCGAGGCACGCGAGGGCGTGCTGCGCGAGCTGATCAAGAAGAACCAGATCCCGGTCGCGTCCTCGCTCGTCGAGCGCGCGGTCGAGATGCAGTACGGCCGGCTCCGCCAGATGCTCGGCATGAAGCCCGAGCGCGGCAACCCGGGCCTCAACGACGAGCTGCGCGAGAAGCTGCGGCCTGCCGGCGCCGACGAGGTCCGCGGCCAGCTGCTGCTCGAGGCGATCGCCGACAAGGAGAACATCGCGGTCAGCGATGAGGAGCTCGGCAAGCACATCGAGGAGACGGCGAAGGGGCGCAACATGGCCGCCGCGAAGCTGCGCGCCGAGTGGCAGCGCGATGGCCGGATCGACAACGTCACGTATTCGCTGCGCCAGGACAAGGTCCTCCAGTTCCTGGTCGGCAAGGCGCAGGTGACCGAGGTCGAGACGCTGTCCCAGCCCGGCACGCCGGTGCCCGAGGGTGGCTCGCCCGGCGAGCTCCAGGCCGAGTCCGGACACGTCCACGGCCCCGACTGCGATCACGACCACTGAGCCTTCGCCGGGCGTGCGCGCCGATGCCCGCGCGCGCGTCGCGAACCGTCCCGGGCGCTCGCTTGCCCCCGCCGGTGCTCAGGCCTCGAGGTGCGCGGCGGCCGCGCGCGGCGGCTCCGGTGGCTCGGTCATCGTCGCCTCGCTGAGCAGCAGGACGCCGGCGACCGACACCGCGTTCTCGAGCGCGAGCCGCACCACCTTGGTCGGATCGATGATGCCGGCCTCGACGAGATCGCAGTACACGCCCCGCGCGGCATCGAAGCCCTGGTTGCCGGTGCCCGCTCGCATCCGCTCGACGACGACGCCATCGTCGAACCCGGAGTTCTCGGCGATCGTGCGCGTCGGAGCCTCGAGCGCGCGCGCGAGGATCTTGAGCCCGGTGCGCTCGTCGCCATCGCACGAGGCCTCCTCGGCGCGCACCGCTTCGATCGCGCGCAGCAGCGCGAGGCCTCCGCCCGGCACGACGCCTTCGGCGACCGCGGCCTTCGTCGCGCTCACCGCATCCTCGAACGCCTCCTTGCGGCGCTTGGCCTCGGCCTCGGTCGAGGCGCCGACGCGGATCACGGCGACGCCTCCGGTCAGCTTGGCGAGCCGCTCCTGCAGCTTCTCCTTGTCGTAGTCACTCTTGGTCTCCAGGATCTCGTGGCGGAGCCGCTCGACGCGGTCCGCGATCGCGCGCTTGTCACCGGCACCGCCGATGATCGCGGTCGAGTCCTTGTCGACCACGACGCGCGACGCCGAGCCCAGATCTGCGATCGCGACGTTCTCGAGCTTCTGGCCGAGCTCGGCCGAGACGACGCGACCGCCCGTGAGGGCCGCGATGTCGCCGAGGATCTCCTTGCGGCGATCGCCGAATCCCGGCGCCTTGACCGCGACCGAGGCCACGGTGCCGCGCACCCGGTTGACGACGAGCGTGGCGAGCGCCTCGGTCTCGAGGTCCTCGGCGATGATGAGCAGCGGCCTTCCGAGCTGTGCGACATGCTCGAGCACCGGCACGAGCGGCTGCATGGCCGTGATCTTCGGCTCGTGGATCAAGATCAGTGGCTGATCGAGCACGCACTCCATCCGTGCCGGATCGGTCACGAAGTACGGTGACAGGAACCCGCGATCGAACGACATCCCTTCGACCACCTCGAGCGCCGTCTCGGTCCCCTTGGCGTCCTCGAGCGAGACCACGCCATCGGCGCCGACGCGCTCGACCGCCTCGGCGACGAGGGTGCCGATCTGCTCGTCGTTGTGCGCCGAGACCGTCGCGATCTGCACCCGCTCGCGGTGATCGGCGACCGGGCGAGAGATCCGCTGGATCGCGGCGACCGCCGCATGCAGCCCGCGATCGAGCCCGCGCTTGATGTCGACCGCACTCGCGCCCGCCTCGACGTTGCGCACGCCCTCGGCGTAGATCGCGTGGGCGAGCAGCGTCGAGGTGGTGGTGCCATCGCCCACGGCATCGCCGGTGCGCTCCGCGGCCTGCCGGATCGTGCGGACGCCGAGATCTTCGTCGAGATCCTCGAGCTCGAGCTCCTTGGCGATCGTGACCCCGTCATTGCACACGATCGGGGCGCCCCACTTCTTCGCGATCAGCACCGACTTGGAGCGCGGCCCGAGCGTGATCTTCACGGCATCGGCAAGCGCGGTGGCGCCACGCAGGAGCTTGGCGCGCGCCGCGCTCCGAAACAGCAGTTGCTTGTGGGACATGCCCTGGGGCGGAGCAAGCGGCGTGCCTCGGAACGGCCCCGGATTCGCGCACGCCGTGCGGCGGTCGCGAACCGGGTGCGCGTGCGCCGGCGGTTCGGATGCGCGAGGAACTCCGATCGCCAGGTCGAGCACCGGGCTGTCTGGGGTGCGGCACTTGCAAGACAGATCCCGCATGGAGCTCGCGCCGATCCACAAGCCGTCGAGGCCCGACCACCTCCCGAACGTCCGCGACTACGACGAGGAGCGGGCGCGGTTTCGGTGGAGCGATGCGCGCGCCGAGCTCGCCGGGATGCCCGGAGGGGGGCTCAACATCGCGCACGAGGCGATCGACCGTCATGCCGCGGGACCGCTCGCGACCAAGGTCGCGCTCCGCTGGCGCGGCCGACGCGGCGAGCGACGCGACATCACTTATCGCGAGCTTGGCGCCGAGACGGCGCGATTCGCGAATAGCTTGCGCGCGCTCGGGGTGGCGCCGGGTGAGGTCGTGTTCACGTTGTGCGGGCGGATTCCGGAGCTGTTCGTCGCGGTGTTCGGCGCGCTCAAGCTCGGGTGCGTGGTGTCGCCGCTGTTCTCCGCCTTCGGTCCCGATCCGATCGTCACGCGCGTCGTCGCGGGCCGAGGCCGCGTGCTGGTCACGACGGCCACGCTCTATCAGCGCAAGATCGCGCCGATCCGCGAGCGCCTGACGTCGATCGCGCACGTGATCGTGATCGACGATGGCCCGCCGTCGTCGATCGCCGCGGGGACTCAGGCCGGGGCCCAGGCCGGGACCCTGGGCTGGCGAGCCCTGCTCGACGCCGCATCGGACCAGTTCACGATCGCGCCGACCGATCCCCAGACGCCCGCGTTGCTCCACTTCACGAGCGGCACGACCGGTCGGCCCAAGGGCGCGTTGCACGTCCACGAGGCGGTGGTCGCGCACCACGTCACCGCACGGATGGTGCTCGATCTGCACCCCGACGACGTGTTCTGGTGCACGGCCGATCCCGGCTGGGTGACCGGGACCTCGTACGGCCTGATCGCGCCGCTCACCCTCGGCATCACCAGCATCGTCGACGAGGCGGAGTTCCTCGCGGACCGCTGGTATCAGCTGCTCGCCGAGGAGCACGTGACGGTCTGGTACACCGCCCCGACCGCGATCCGCATGCTGATGAAGGCGGGGCCGGAGCTGCCGCGGCGGTTCGATCTGTCCGCGCTGCGGTTCGCGGCGTCGGTCGGCGAGCCGCTCGATCCGGAGGCGGTGGTGTGGGGCAAGGAGGTGCTCGGCCTGCCGTTCCACGACAACTGGTGGCAGACCGAGACCGGCGGGATCATGATCGCCAACTTCGCGTGCATGGACGTGCGGCCAGGCTCGATGGGCAAGCCGCTCCCCGGGATCGAGGCGAGCATCGTCGACGTCACGCCCGACGGCAACGTGACCGAGCGCGCGGCGGGCGAGCTCGGTCAGCTCGCGCTGCGCCGGGGCTGGCCGTCGATGTTTCGCGGTTACCTCGATGACGAGGAGCGCTACCGTCGCTGCTTCGCGGGCGACTGGTATCTCACCGGCGACCTCGCGCGGCGCGATCCCGACGGCTACTTCTGGTTCGTCGGGCGAGCCGATGACGTGATCAAGAGCTCGGGCCACCTGATCGGCCCGTTCGAGGTCGAGAGCGTGCTGGTCGCGCATCCTGCGGTCGCGCAGGCCGCGGTGATCGGCATCCCACACCCCGTGGCGGGCGAGATCGTGAAGGCGTTCGTCGTGCTGCGCGACGGTTCGCAGGTCGCAGGGGCCGCCGGTGATGCGCTTCGCGACGACGTGCTCGGGTTCGCGCGCAAGCACCTCGGCGCTGCCGTCGCGCCGCGCGAGATCGCGTTCGTCACCGATCTGCCGCGGACGCGGAGCGGCAAGATCCTGCGCCGGCTGCTGCGTGCGCGCGAGCTCGGCCTGCCCGAAGGTGACACCTCGATGCTCGAGGGTGCGCCGTGACGCCGACCCGCGAGGACGCCCTCCGGCTGCTCGGCCAGATGTTGCTGATCCGGCGGTTCGAGGAGCGCGCGGCCGAGGACTATGCGGCCGAGAAGATCCGCGGGTTCCTCCACCTGTACATCGGCGAGGAGGCCGTCGCGGTCGGCGTGCTCGGCGCGATCGGCCCCGCGGACGCGGTGATCGCGACCTATCGCGAGCATGGCCACGCGCTCGCGCGCGGGATCCCTCCCGGCGAGGTCATGGCCGAGATGTACGGCCGGGCAGGGGGGTGCAGCCGAGGCCATGGCGGCTCGATGCACCTGTTCTCACGCGCCCATCGGTTCTACGGGGGCCACGGGATCGTCAGCGGCCTGTTGCCGATCGCGACCGGGCTCGCGCTGGCGGACCGGATGCGCGGTGGCAACCTCGTGACCGTCGCGTTCTTTGGCGAGGGCGCCTCGGCCGAAGGCGAGTTTCACGAGTGCCTGAACCTCGCCTCGCTGTGGCGCCTGCCGCTGCTGTTCGTCTGCGAGAACAACCTGTACGCGATGGGCACCGCGCTCGCGCGGTCCCATGCGGAGCCCGAGATCCACCGCAAGGCGGAGGCGCACCGGATCGAGTCCGAGGTCGTCGACGGCATGGATGTGCTGGCGGTGGCCGATGCGGCGACCCGCGCGATCACCGCGATCCGCGAGCGCGGCGCGCCGCGCTTCCTCGAATGCATGACCTATCGGTTTCGCGCGCACTCGATGTTCGATCCCGACCTGTACCGCGATCGGGCGGAGGTGGAGCGCTGGAAGGAGCGCTGCCCGATCGCGGGTTTCACCGCGCGGATGCGCGATGCCGGCGTGCTGAGCGCGGACGACGTCACCGCGGCCGATGCCGAGGCGATCGCCGCGGTGGATGCCGCCCGCGCGTTCGCCGAGGCGTCGCCGTTCGAGCCGGTCGAGGATCTGCTGCGCGATGTCTACAGCCCGCGAGGTGTCGCGTGACGGCGATGGCGCGCGATGCGACCGCCGTCGCGCCCTCGCCCGGTCCGCGGTCGATCACGTATCGCGACGCGATCCGCGAGGCGCTGCGCGAGGCCCTGCATGCTGACCCAGCGGTGTTCGTGATCGGCGAGGACATCGGGGCGTACGGCGGGACCTACGCGGTGACCCGTGGCTTGCTCTCGGAGTTCGGTCCCGATCGGATCCGCGACGCACCGCTGTCCGAGTCGGCCTTCGTGGGAGCGGGGATCGGCGCCGCGCTCGCCGGGATGCGGCCGATCGTCGAGATCATGACGGTGAACTTCAGCCTGCTCGCGATGGATCAGATCGTCAACGCGGCGGCCGCGATGCGACACATGTCGGGCGGCCAGTTTCATGTCCCGCTCGTGATCCGGATGGCCACGGGAGCCGGCCGTCAGCTCGCGGCGCAGCACTCGCACAGCCTCGAGAACTGGTACGCGCACGTCCCGGGCCTGCGGGTCGTGGCGCCGGCGACGGTCGCCGATGCGCGCGGCATGCTCGCGACCGCGCTCGCCGATCCGGATCCGGTGCTGATCTTCGAGCATTGCCAGCTCTACGCGACCGAGGGCACGCTGGCCGAGGATGCGGGCCCGGTCGACCTCGATCGCGCGGCGATCCGGCGGGCCGGTGACGACGCGACGGTGATCACCTACGGCGGATCGCTGCCGCGGGCGCTCGCCGCCGCCGACGAGCTCGCGCGGTGCGGGACCCAGGTCGAGGTGATCGACCTGCGAACCCTGCGGCCGCTCGACACCGCCACGATCCTGGCCTCGGTCAGGCGAACGCATCGCGCGGTGATCGTCGACGAGGGCTGGAAGACCGGCAGCCTCGCGGGCGAGATCGCCGCGATCCTCGTCGAGCAGGCGTTCTGGGACCTCGACGCGCCGATCGAACGGGTGTGCACCGCCGAGGTCCCCATCCCGTACGCGCGCCACCTCGAGCTCGCCGCGCTGCCCAAGGTCGTCGAGATCGTCGGCGCGGTGCGCAAGGTGTGTCATGGATGAGATCCGCATGCCGTCGCTCGGGGCCGACATGGACGCCGGCACGCTGCTCGAGTGGAAGGTGGCGGTCGGCGATCGCGTCGCGCGCGGCGCCATCCTCGGGCTCATCGAGACCCAGAAGGCGACGATGGAGCTCGAGAGCTTCGCCGAGGGCGTGGTCGACGCGCTGATCGTCGAGCCCGGCTCCAAGGTGCCGGTCGGAACCGTGCTCGCACGCCTGCGCTCCGATCACGAGCTCGCCGGCGCGCCCCCGCGCGGGGCGGCGCCGGGGGCGGGCCCGACCCGCGTGCCTGCCGCGGTCCCCCCCGCGTCACCGGCCGCACCGCCCTCTGCCGGCGCGGTGCCGTCCGACCACGTGCGCAGCTCGCCCGCGGCACGCAAGCGTGCCCGCGAGCTGGGCGTCGGCCTGGCCTCGCTCCACGGGACCGGCCCGCACGGTTCGATCGTCCTTCGCGACGTCACGCCGCCGGCACCGCCCGCCCCGCCGGCACCGCCCGCCCCGCCGGCACCGCCCGTCCCGTCGGCACCGCCCGTCCCGTCGGCACCGCCCGCGTCGGCGGCACGCAGGCCCGCGCCGCCGACCGCGAGCCCGGTGCGCGAGGCGATCGCGGCCGCGATGACGCGCTCGAAGCGCGAGATCCCGCACTACTACCTCACCCACACGATCAGCATGAAGCGGGCGCTGGGCTGGCTCGCGGAGACCAACGCGCACCGGGCGATCCAGGATCGGATCTTGCCGGGCGCCCTGCTGCTGCGCGCCGTCGCCCTCGCGCTGTGGGACATCCCCGAGCTCAACGGGTTCTGGATCGACGGCGCGTACCGAGCCTCCGAGGAGGTCCACCTGGGCACGGCGATCGCGCTTCGCACCGGCGGCCTGATCGCGCCGGCGATCCTCGATGCCGATGACAAGCCGCTCGAGCAGCTCATGCAGGAGCTCCACGATCTGGTCGCGCGCGCACGCGCGGGACGCCTGCGCAGCTCGGAGCTGACCGCCGCGACGATCACGGTGACGAGCCTCGGGGACCGCGGCTGCGAGGCGGTGTACCCGATCATCAATCCGCCGCAGGTGGCGATGGTCGGGTTCGGCGCGATCCTCGAACGGCCCTGGGTCGAAGGTCCCGCGGTCGTGCCTCACCCCACCGTCGTCGCGACGCTCGCGGCCGATCACCGCGTGTCGGATGGTCACCGCGGCGGTCTGTTCCTCTCCGACCTCGACCACTTGCTCCAGGAGCCCGAGAAGCTATGACCGAGCTCGCCGATCAGATCCTCGCCACCCTGCACAGGATCGCCCCTGATGTCGATCCCAGCACCGTCGAGCCCACGCGACCGCTCGTCGATCAGCTCGATCTCGATTCGATCGACTATCAGAACCTGCTCGCCGCGATCAGCGCCGAGCATGCGGTCTCGATCCCCGCCTCCGACGTCGCCCAGCTGCGCTCGATCGACGACCTCGTGCACTACGTCGAGCTGCACCGGCGCCCGGCATGACTCAGTGGCTGGGCTGGAGCTCTGCCGGGTGCTGCCCTCGCCAGCGGTCGAGGATGCGCAGGACCTCCTCGTCGGAGACCTGACGGAAGTCCTCGTACCACAGGCCGATCGCGACCAGGTCGTAGGGCTGGCGCAGACAGACGATCTGCTCGACCTCGTCGCGCAGGGCGGCGATGGTGGTCGGTGCGGCAACGGGCACGGCGATCACGATCCGCGCCGCGCCGGACTTCTTCACACCCTGGATCGCCGCGCGCATCGTCCCCCCCGTCGCGATGCCGTCGTCGACCAGGATGACGGTCTTGCCGCGCAGCTCGGGCGCCGGGCGACCGTGGCGGAACAGCTCGACCCGGCGGGCAAGCTCGGCGGTCTCCCTGCGGGTGACCTCGTCGATCTGCTCCTGTGTGATCCCGAGCGCCTCGACGATGGATCGGTCGATCACGGAGGCGGGGCCCTCCGCGATCGCGCCCATCCCGAGCTCGGGCTGGAACGGCACGCCGATCTTGCGCGCGACCCACACGTCGAGCGTGGCACCGAGCACGCGGGCCACCTCGTCCGCGACCGGAACTCCGCCGCGGGGCAGGCCGAGCACGATCGCGCTGATGCCGCCGTACGGGAGCAGCGCGTCGGCGAGCAAGCGGCCGGCCGCGCGCCGATCGGCAAACATCCGAGGACCCACCGTCGGGGCCGAAGACCAGGCTGTCATGACTGTTGTCCCTGCAACTCGAGGTCCCCCTCACGGCGGGCGAGCAGATCGATGACGCGCGCCAGCGCATCCGGGGTGACCGAGATGCTGTCGATCCCGAGCGAGGCCAGGAACGCGGCGTAGCCAGGGTCATCGCTCGGGGCCTGGCCGCAGAACCCGACCGGGCGCCCCCGACCGTGCGCGGTCGCCACGATCCGGGCGATCAGCTTCTTGACGCCCGGGTCCTGGTCATCGAACACGTGGGCGAGCAGGTTCGAGTCGCGGTCGACGCCGAGCACGAGCTGCGTCAGATCGTTCGAGCCGATCGAGAACCCGTCGAACAGCTCGCAGAGCTCGGCCGCGAGCACGACGTTGTTCGGGATCTCGCACATGACGTGGACCTCGAGCCCGGCCTCGCCCCGCCGCAAGCCGTTGGCGGCCAGCTCGTCGAGCACCAGACGGGCTTCGCCGAGCGTCCGGCAGAACGGGATCATGACCTTGACGTTGGTGAGCCCCATCACGTGGCGCACGCGGAGGATCGCCGCGCACTCGAGCGCGAAGCCCTCGCGATAACGCTCGTGGTAGTAGCGCGAGGCGCCGCGAAACCCGATCATCGGGTTTGCTTCGACGGGCTCGAAGTCCTTGCCGCCGAGCAGGTCGGCGTACTCGTCGGACTTCAGATCGGAGAACCGGACGATCACCGGCCTCGGATAGAACGCCGCGGCGATCTGCGAGATCCCGGTGGCGAGCCGGTCGACCAGCAGCTCGGTCGGCGACGCCAGGCCCGCCGTGCGTGCGGCGAGCTCGTCGCGGGTCGCCGGATCGCGGACCCGCTCGGGGTGGACGAGCGCCATCGGGTGAATTCCCACGCAGGCCAGCATGAACTCGATCCGCGCCAGGCCCACCCCCGCGCTCGGCAGCTGACCATGCGTGAACGCGGCCGCCGGATCGCCCACGTTGAGCATCACCGGCACCGACGGCGTCGGCAACGTCGCTGGATCGACCAGCTGGCGCTCGTAATCGACCCGCCCCGCGTAGACGTGGCCGAGGGTCCCCTCCGCGCACGAGACCGTGACCTCGTCGCCGGTGCGGATCGTGCGGGTCGCGGTGGTGGTACCGACCAGGCAAGGGATGCCGAGCTCGCGCGCGACGATCGCCGCGTGTCCGGTACGGCCGCCGCGGTCGTTGACGATCGCCGCAGCGCGCGCGATCGCCGGCTCCCAGTCCGGATCGATCGTCTCGGCCACGAGGACCTCGCCATCCACGAACGACGCGAGCTCGCGCGGATCGCGGATGACCCGCGCCCTGCCGTGGCCGATCCGGGTGCCGACGCTGCGGCCGGTCACGAGCACGCGCCCGGTGCCGGTGAGGCGGAACCGCTCGTAGGTCGGGCCGTGGCTGCGAGGCGGCGCGGGCACGGTGCGTGCCTGCACGATGAACAGCTCGCCGGTGCGGCCATCCTTGGCCCACTCGAGCGCCAGCGCCGCGGGGCTGCCGGTGCGGGCGGCGTGGAGGTCTTCGATCGCGATCGTCCACCGGGCGAGCACCAGCGCGTCGTCGTCGGAGAGCGACGGCCGGTGGCGATCCGCCTCGAGGACCGGGACCTCGCGGGTGGCCCCGGCCTCGCTCAGGACGAGCTTGGTGGCCTTGGTGCCGAGGCGACGGCGCACGATCGGCCGGAACCCCTGCGTGAGGGTCGGCTTGTGGATCGTGAGCGCGTCGGGATCGACCCGGCCCCCGGCGACCAGCTCGCCGAAGCCCCAGGCGGTGGTGATCTCGACGACCTCGCGAAACCCCGACGCGGGATCGAACGTGAGGATCTCGCCCGCGCTCGCGAGGTCGCTGCGCACGAGCTGCTGCACGCTCACCGCCACGCCGGCCGCGCGGTGCGCAACCCCACCCTCGTGGCGCGCATGGATTGCGCGGTCGGTGAACAGGCTCGCCATGCAGGTCTTGATCGCGTCGAACAGGCCCCCACAAGGGGGACCCTCCCCGCAGGGTGACGGCGATCCTTGCTGCGCTGCGGACCGCCGTCGATCGATCCGGCTCGGGCCTCCAGCGCCGCGCACGGGGATGACGCCGTCGGGCAGCCTCGGGCTGGGTACCTGGGCGGGATCCTCGGTGATCGCGCTCGCGCGCACGGCCACCTCGCCGTCCCGTGGGGACAGGGCCTCGTACGCTGCGGTCACCTGCGCCGCGAGATCCTCCGGCAGCGGAGCCGCGCGGATGCGGTCGCGGATCGACCGTGCGGTTCGGGCGAGCGCGTCGCCATCGCCGGGTCGGAGTCGAGTCGCGCCGTCCGGAGGTGGTGACGGCATGCCTCGGCGGTGAGCGCGAAGCCATCCGGAACCCGCACCCCGGCCCCTGCGAGGTGGCTGGCCGCCATCCCAAGGATCGCGTGGTCGCCCACCCGGGGCTGTTCGCCCAGGTCGAGCGCGCGTAACGGCAGGACGAACCGCGGTGCCGGCACTTGCTCGAACACTGCACCGATCGTGCCTCGCGTGCTTCCCCCCCCAAGGGGGACCCTCGCCGCATGGTGACGCCGATCCTTGCTTCGCTGCGGACCGGCGTTGATCGATCCGGATCGGGCCCAACAAGACACGCCACGGGCGCGCCGTGGCTCGGCATATCGCTTGCTGGATCTCCATCCGACATGACGTGGCGACACCAGCTCTCCGTGTTCGCGCTCGGTCCGAGCGAGGCGCTCGGGCGCGCGGTCGCCGAGGAGCTCGGCATCGGGCTTGCGCCCCACGAGGCGCGACGGTTCGAGGACGGCGAATCCAAGCTGCGGCCGCTGGAGTGCGTGCGAGGCCAGGACGTCTACGTGGTGTGCTCGCTCTACGGGGACGCGGGTGACAGCGTCAACGATCGGCTGTGCCGGCTGCTGTTCTTCCTCGCGACGTTGCGCGACGCGGGCTGCCGGCGGGTGACGGCGATCGCGCCGTACCTGTGTTACGCGCGCAAGGATCGCCGGACCAATCCGCGCGATCCGGTCACCACGCGCTACGTGGCGGCGCTGTTCGAGGCGTGCGGGGTCGACCGGGTGATCACCGTCGACGTCCACAACCTCGCGGCGTACCAGAACGCGTTCCGGGTCCCGACCGAGCACCTGGAGGCGAAGTCCATGTTCGTCGAACGATGTCGCGCGTTCGGCGACCGCGCGATCACCGTGGTGGCGCCCGATCCGGGAGGATTTCACCGCGCCGAGGCGCTGCGCGACGAGCTCGCGCAGGCGACGACGACCCCGGTCGAGCTCGCGATGCTCGGCAAGCACCGTCACGCGGGCGTCGTGCGGACCGAGGCGTTCGTCGGCGACGTCGAAGGCCGCATCGCGGTGATCGTCGATGACATGATCGTCTCGGGCACCACGCTGGTCCGCGCCGCCGACGCGTGCCGGCGACGGGGCGCGACGGCCGTCCATGCGATGGCGACCCACGCGGTGTTCTCGGCCGCGGCGGGGCAGACGCTGGCGTCGCCGCTACTCGATAGCCTGGTCGTCACCGATACGATCGCGCCGGGCCGGAGCGACCTCGGCGCGACGACCAACAAGCTCACGGTCCTCCCGATCGCGCCGCTGCTGGCGCGCACGATCTACGCACTCCACACGGAACGTTCGATGTCCGGGGTCCTGACCACCTGATCAACCGGCCGGCGTGCCCCGCGCGTGGTCGAGGTAGTCGGCGGCGCGCGCGTACCAGCGCGGATGCTGGGCCACCGGCGCATCCTCGAGATGGCGCAGCGCGATCAAGGCGCGGGTGAACGCATGCTGACGTTGATAGAGCGCGATCACCTGTGGGCTCACGAGATCTCCGGACCGCGCCTCGTAGTGCGAGAGCACGCGCTGGCCGAACCAGCCCGCCGCGATGCGATCGCACTCGAGCGCGAAGAACGCGAGCTCGGAGATCGTGTCCAGCGTGCGCAGATCCTGGTCGAACTCGAGCGGATCGATGATCAGCGGCGGGCGCTCGAGGCAGACGTGCTCGGGACGGAGATCGCCGTGGGCTTCGACGACGCGCCCGGCGGCCACGCGCGCGTCCAGCACGTCGGCCAGGCGCTCGAGACGGGCGAGCAAGCTGGCGAGGATCGCGTCGATGTCCGCGCGCGGCGCGCCACGCTCGACGAGCTCGCGGGCGGTCGCCTGCGTCGTCGCGCGCAGCCTCGACCGGTAGCTGGCGCCATCCCAGGGGGCTCGCCGCGCGTGCTGGTAGACCGCGGCGAGCAGCTCGGCCACGGAGTCGGCGTGCTCCACCGTCGCGGCTCGGCGCTCGAGCATCTGGGGCAGCATGCGATCGGCCGGCAGCCGGCGCATCACCAGCATCCAGTCGACGACCTTGCCCGTGCCCGAGATCGTCAGGCCGCCGGGCCCGGCGTTGATCGAGACGATGCCGAGGTAGACGCTCGGGGCGAACCGTCGCCCGAGCCGAAGCTCGGTCTCGCAGCTGTGGCGGCGGCGATCGAGCGTGCTGTGATCGAGGAACGGGAGCCGGACCGGTTTCTTCAGCTTCCAGGCGTGGTGCTCGGTGAGCATCACGTAGGACATGTGGGTCTCGATGCACTCGACGGCGGCGCCGTCATGGAGCGCGCCGGGCGTGCGAAGAAACGCGAGCTCGGTTGCGAGCTCCGGGGGTGCGATCTCCATGGTGCTGCGCTCCAGTTGCTTGCGAGCGACGTGCCGGAGCGAACCTCCACGGGCCTCCCAGCTTGCCGGTCGGCGACGCTCGGATGAGCGAATTACCTGCGCGCCCACGTCGCGGGAGGCGCCGGAGCGAAGGCCGGATCGAGGCCGGTGAGGCATGCTCATGGAGCGCTGCGCGAAACGGGCGCGCGTGAGCGCACAGCGATAGACTGCGCGCCATGGAGACGGACCCGACGCAGATGTCGATTTCGGGCGTGAAGCACCCCACGATCGGAGAGCTGCGGGCCCCCTCGGATCCGGAGATCTCCAGGCACCTCGCGAGCTGCGAGATGTGTCAGTCGGTGGTCCAGGCGGACTACCACAGCGCGCCGATCTCGCTCCACCTGCCGAAGGGGCTCGTCGACGAATCCGCGTTCCGCTGGCCCGCCGATCCGATCGCACGTGGCGGCATGGCGCAGATCTTCGCCGGCGAGGACAAGCGGCTCGGACGCACGGTGATCCTGAAGGCCCCGCGCGAAGGCGACGACCTGCCCCCGGGCATGAACGAGCTGTTCCAGCGCCGGGTCACCGCCGAGGCGCGGATCCTGGCCAAGCTCCAGCACCCCTCGATCGTCACCATCCACGAGCTCGGCAAGTCCACGGTGGGCTGGCCGTTCTGCGTGCTCGAGCGCGTCGAAGGCATCTCGCTGCGCGATCGGCTCGACGAGCTGTCCGAGGCCGAGCGCGACGGTACCCCGCGGACGCGCGAGCGGCTCGAGTTGCTGTCGAGCCTGGTCTCGATCGCCGAGGCGCTCGCGTATGCGCACGAGCGGCGCGTCGTGCACCGCGACTGCACGCCGAACAACATCCTGCTCGGCAAGCGCGGCGAGGCGACGCTGATCGACTGGGGCATCGCGCGCGACCTCGACGTGCCGGGCGGCGAGGCGGATGCGGCCACGATCAACGACCAGCCGCCGTCGATGAGTGGCCGGATGGTGACGATCAGCGCGGGCACGCCTCCCTACCTGCCGCTCGAGCAGACCCAGGGGCGCCAGGCGGATCCGAGCTTCGACGTCTACAGCTTCGGAGTCACGCTCTACGAGGTCATCGCGGGCAAGACGCCGTACGAGTGGAAGACGGTCGAGGGCAAGGATCGCTCGAAGCAGCTGATGCAGTTCCTGGACTGGCTCAAGGAGGGCGAGGTGTCCCCGCCGGCGATGCCGAAGGACACCGAGCTATCCGGGATCATCGCGCGGGCGATGGCTCCCGACGCCGCCCACCGGTTCACCGCGGACGAGCTCGTGCGCGCGCTCAAGCAGTACCTGACCGGCGATCTGGTGTTCTCGCATCGTTACTCGCTGATCGGCCGGATCGCGCGGTGGACGCGCAGGCACCGCGCGATGACGGTGGCGATGGCGGCGGTCGTCGTGTTCGCGATCGCCGGCGCGCTGGTGTGGGCGCAGCTCTCGGCCCAGCTGGCGGACAATGCGCGTGCCGAGGCCGAGCTGCGCGAGGTGGCCGCGCAGGCACGCGCCGCTGCCAGCGAGCGCGCGCGCGAGGCCGACGAGGCCAACCGCGAGGCCGACACCGCGAAGGCGCTCGCCGACAAGGCGCAGCGCGAAGGCAAGAACGCCGACGAGCTGCGGCGCAAGGCCGACTCGCTGCGCGCCAGCGCCGACTCGAAGCGGCACAAGGCCGAGGACGCCGAGAAGCAGGCCAAGGGCACCGCCGAGGAGGCGAAGAAGGGCTTCGAGGAGGCGATGCGCAAGAAGGACGAGGCCGACCGCGAGCGCGACGCCGCCCGGCTCGCCCAGGGCGAGGCCGAGCGCGGCCGCGATGCGTCGCGGACCGCGCAGCTCGCCGCCGAGCGCGAGCGCGAAGCCGCGAAGACCGCGCGCGAGGCCGCCGACCGCGAGCGCGACGCCGCCCGGCTCGCCCGCGAGGGTGCCGAGCGCGAGCGCGATGGTGCGCGCCAGGCGCAGGGCGAGGCCGAGCGGACGCGCGATGCGGCCCGCGAGGGGCAGACCGCCGCCGAGCGCGAGCGCGACGCCGCCGTGTCGGCTCGCACCGCGATCGAGCGCGAGCGCGACGAGGCCCGCCGCAAGATCGCCGAGCTCGAGGCCCGGCTCCGCGATGCCCCGCGCCCGCCGCCACCGCCGGGTCCACCGGCCGGCCCGCCCTGAGACGACGTCAGCCCGGTGCACGGGTTGATCGTCGGCGCATGCAGAAACCGACCTCGAGGCGATGTTTCGCCGCCTGGGGTGAACAACGCCTAGTCCGCCGTGGTGTGCCAGGATACTCCGACGCCGAGCATGAACTGGCTGGTCGGAGCCCACGGCGACGGGTGGACGACGCGCGTCGCTTCGGCGCTCACCTGTGGCACGAGATGGCCCCAGCGCGTCGGCTCGTAGCGCACGCTGGCCTCGAGGAGCAGCGCCGGACCGAGGGTCTGGCCGGGCGCGCCGAAGATGTGAAGCGTGGCGACACCCACGCCACCGCCGAGCCACCATCTCCCGCCCGCCCGGTAGTGGCCGGTCACGACACCGGCGCCCTGCAGCAACACGCGCGGTCCCGCGGCCTCGACGACCTGGACGCTCGAGCGAGCGTCGAGACCGAGGCGGAGGCGCGGTCGATACCCCCACGTCGTGCGGAGCGCCACGCCGGTCGATCCGACGCCGTAGCCGCAGGCTGCGCACTCGACCGGGCCCGCCTCGGCCGAGAAGCCGCCCAGCTGGAACGACAGCCCGACGCCGACGTCAGCCGCTGCGCCGCGCGGGGCGATGATGAGGACGACGAGGACGATCAGGAGGGCCGAGCGGATCACGTCTACTCCGGCAGGGTGAGGGCGGGCCGGGCGTACACGCCGCGATACCAGGTCGAGACCAGGAGCGCGCCCGGCGAGCGCGGATCCTCGATGAGGCCGCGCAGCCAGACGTGACCCGGCACGGCGTCGGGCGTCGCATCCCACCAGGTGGCGCCGTTGTCGATGCTCTCCCAGACCTGACCGTTGGTCGCAGGGTCGACGAGATCGGCGGAGTTGGTACCGACGACGAGGTGGCCGGGACGCGGCGACAGGTAGGTCAGCGCGTAGGGCGCGGCGTTGACGGTCGGAGGCGTGACGTCCCGCCAGGTCGAGCCGTCGTCGTCCGACACGTAGACGTGGCCGTGATAGCCGGTCTGCGACTCGCCGTCGGGCGCAAGCGTCAGCACGGCGAGTCGGCCCGGCGTCGTCGGGTCGGCCGCGATCGCTTGCGGTGCCTCGCACGCCTGGCCCTCGGGGGCCGCGAGAGGCCTCCACGACTCGCCGCCGTCCTCACTCATCCAGAAGCCACGATCGACCGCATCGTCGCCGCACGCGACGAACACTCGACCGGCATCGTCCAGCTCGAGGTCCGCCTCGAAACCGCAGTCGAGCGGCGCCAGGGCTGACCAGTTGGCGCCATGATCCGTCGAGCGCAGGAGCGTGGGGCCCGCGGCGTAGATCGTCCCGTTCGCCGCCTGGGCGAAGCTGGATGTCAGCGAGGTCCCGGACACCTCGATCCACGACTCGCCGCGGTCAGTCGAGCGACGGATCACCGCCCCACCGGCCAGCACGACGCTGGGGTCCCCCCGGTCGATGTGCACCGGGTAGTACAACCCCTCGGAGCCGATGCCATCCCGGTAGGCGGGATCGACGCGCTTCCAGGTCTGGCCACCGTCGTCGGAGCGGGCCAGCTGAAACAGGAATGCCGCGTTCGCGCAGCCGATGAAGATCGTGTCCGGCGCGCTGGCGCTCGTCGCCATCCCCTCGCAGGCGGCCCCGAACATGCCGTTCGACGCGGGGATCCACGCGTCGCCGCGGACCCGGAACACGCCGTTGCCCACCGTGCTCACCAACAGCTCGTCGGGCCGCTCGGGATCGAATGCCCCGGTGAACAGCGCCGTCGGATTCGGGGTGGCAACCGCGCTCCAGTGGTCGAGATCGCTGGCGGTGGCCGACAGCATCGTCGGCACCGAGCTACCGGCCAGCGCGATGCCTCCGAAGGCGAGGTAGCGGCTGCCGTCGGGCGCGACCGCGACCGAGTAGTAGAACGTCGTGTCGGCTTCCTCCGGCACGACGGCGGGTGCCCAGGTCTCACCGGCGTCTCGCGACACGAGCACCCCGGCCCCCGGGGCGCCGGCCGCGACCACCACGTTCGGTTCGAGCTCGGTCGACGCAAAGTCGATCGCGCCGACCGACACGACGGCGAACGGGAAGCTCTCCGGCGGCAGCCTGGTCCAGGTGTCACCGCCGTCCGCGCTCCGCCAGATGCCGTCGCCTCGCCCCGCGAGGATCACGTCGGGGCGGCCACGGAGGACGTGGACGGCGGTCACCGGAGCATCGACTGGGACCCCCTCGACGCGCCTCCACGACGCGCCGCCGTCGATCGTCCGCAGCAGCCCGCCGTGCTCGGCGAGCGGTCGCCCGCTTCCGCTGTAGCCATCGTGCTCCCGCGGCTCCCCCACCGAGGCGAAGGCCGTCCCATCGACGGTCGGGTGCGCATCGATCGACGAGATGATCGTGTCGGGAAACGCGATGCCGGCGCCAGCCGTGAAGGTCTCGCCCCGGTCGGTCGACACGCGGATCCCCGCGCCGTAGAGATCACCGGCGTAGACCCGACCGCTGGCGTCGACGTCGAGGGCCCAGGCGCTGTTCTCGCCGTACGCGGGCAGGCTGTGCCATGTCGTGCCCCCGTCGTCGGAACGGAAGAGACCCATGGTGTCATCCATGCCGGCATAGACGACGGCCGGAGCCAGCGGGTCGAACACGATTCGCTTCGCCCAGCCCACGACACCATGGGGACCGAGGAACTCGAACCCGACGGGCGCTGGGTGCGGCTCGACCTCGGACGTGCTGACGGCGGCGCCGCAAGTACCGCCCGGGGGGCGGTCGCTCTCGTCGGCCGAGCAAGCCCCGGCCGCAAGCAGCACGACGAGCGCCGTGCCTCGCAACGTCGCTGCGGTGTGGGCGCCTTCCTTCATGCCGCGCAGCAATCTGCACCCGGCGAGCCAGAGCAGAAGGTCCGCCGCGCGTGGCGTACGCAGCCCGACTTGCCCAGGCTCCAAGAGAACTTGGCACGCTCGGGGATAGGCGCCCCTGCGAGTGTTCCGAGTCGACCGGGGCCGAGCTGAGGGAAGATCCCACAGCCTGATCGTCCGAGAATGCGACACGGCCCAGATCTCGTCTGCGACCACGACCCTGGAGCGCCGTCGCATCGTGAGCCCCGCATCGGTGAGCCCTGCACCGGGGTTGACCCATCCACAAAGCGCGCTCCGCGTGCTCCGCTTCGAACGCGGCGACGCGCTCGTGCAGCTGCGCCAAGATCGTCGCCCGCTCGACCGAGCTCAGCAGGGTCGAATAGGACAGTCCCCCGACCACGTAGAGGCTGTTCCCGACCACCGTGCTGGTGCGCCCCTGGCGTGCGGTCGCGAGGGTGATCCCACCGGCAAAGGCGAGGGCGGCTACCTCGATGACATCGTCCGTGGCTCGTTATCGACGCGGCCGCCGCTGCTCAACGGTTGACCGAGAGCTACGAATGCCTGTACTTGCCCACCATGCGTTCGCCAGTCACGTTCTGCCTGTGCGCCCTGTCCTTGTTCGCCTGCAGTAGCGATCCCGATCCCGCCGATATGCCCGATGCGCCCGGGGCCGACGCGGCCATCGATGCCCGGTCCCCCCTCGTGACGATCACGAATGCGCCGGCCACGTGCACGATGACTGGCTCCCTGGGGCCCGTCCTCCCTCGCGAGGCGGGTCACCTCGCGGCCGGAGCGCTGACGCCGCCGAGCTATCCATTCACCGTGGCGTCGATCGGATACCGGCTCGCGGCGGATTCAGAACGGTGTGAGTCGACGTTGGCGCACCACGTGGAGCTGTACGTGGTCCCGTCGGGCACTCCACCCAACGATCCGACGACGGCCATCTCGACGACCTCGATCGACGTCGCCGCGACCGCGGATGCAATCGCGATGACCACGGGTGACCGCGGGGTGACGCTCACGCTCGATCCCGCGATCACCTTGCGCAACGGGCAGGTCCTCGTCGTGGGCATCGCACTCGCCGTGAACGGCGACGGCTCGAAGTCACTGTGCGTCGCCTCCTGCACGGACGAGGTCTCGATGGTCGGCCAGAACTGGTGGAGCAATGCGGCCGCGCCGCCGTTCGACTGGACCGACCTGAAGCACTTCGGGTTCGCCTCCGAGCTCCGGATCAGCGCCACCGCCGGGCAGTAGCCAGCGAGGGGGCGCTCCTTCGTCGCCGATTCGACGACGGACCCCACCCAACGGCATCACCATCGGCACGATCGGGATCGCCGCGCGCGAGCAGCCAATCAGCAAGAAACTGCGCTACACGCGGTCGCGCCGAGCGTCCTCCTGGTGGGCGAGCAGCCGCCTCGGAGATCCTCATCAACCATGGTCGTCGTCGGTGCGTTGCCCCTCATCCTCAGCGCGCTGACGCTTGTAAGTTGCAGGCACGCCGCAAGGCCTCCAGCGCAGGCTCACGAAAGGCAGGCGGTTCCCACAACGGCCGTCGACAAACCGCCGCCGGCGGCCCCACCGACCCATCCGCCGGCATCGGAGGCCGACGCCGCAGCCGACTCGGCTGATCAGTTCGATGTCTCGCACACCGAGCAGGATGAAGTCCTGGGGCGCGACGGCATCCGCGTCGCCGTCTCGTGGCTGACGATGACAGGCACGTACCACTATGCAACGGGACTCACCATCACCACCCCCGGAGGAACGCTGACGCTGGGCAACAACCCCGAAAACGGCCCCGACGACATCGAGCCGTTCCCGCTCGTCGAGAAGATCGTGAGCGCCGGGCCTCACCGCTGGGTGCTGCTCGGCTGGTCGTCCTACGGCGAGGGAATGCAGACGACGCAGGCCTGGCTCGTCGACGATCAGCAAGGCGTGCCCAGGGTCCGCGACAAGCTGGAGTGGACCACCGATCGCATGCACGGGGGCCTCGCGCTCGACATTCGCAAGGGCACCCGGATCGGAATCCCGATCCCCCAGCGTGGCGGCCGCGATCCGGATGATCCGAGTGACGATCGCCTCCACGGCGAGGTCCGCTGGGAGCTCGCCACCGGTTCGACCAAGCGCAACCTGCGGGAGGTCGAGCGTCTACCGTCAGACAGGATCAAGGTCATGGCGTTGCCTGGGTTCTTCACGCCCCCGGATGGCGGTTCGCCATCGACCCGCGGGTGGGCAGGCCGGTTCGTGTGGTTCTCGGCCGGAGCCCAGTTCGAGCTGCAACGTCGATAGCGCGGCTGCGTTCGCCAGATCGCGCAGCCAGACCCGAGCCGTCAGCCTGATCTGCCTGCAAGCTGGAGCTTGAGATCGATGAACTGGATCTCGAGTTGCCCGTCGAACCGGACAATCCCGACGAGCTCGATATCCGAAAGCAGCGAGAGCACGTCGCGTGGCGACATCACGGCGGTCGGCGGCGATCCAGCGAGCCGAGCGACTGCCTGTGCACTGGTGTAGATCTGGGCGACGAGCTCGGTGTCACGAAACGCGAGCTCGGGAAAACCCGGGTCCTGTCGGGTGGTCACGACATGCCACGCCGGAAGCGCGAGCAGCGCGTCGATGCTCCACGCTGCGGAGGGTGTGGGAATCACCGGCGGTCGTGGTGTGGGTGGCATCCGGTATCGACGCAACATCCCGAACAACGCGTCGAGCGGCGTGTAGAACGCGTCGGGGCCGGGTTCCACGGCCAGCACCGAGACGCCCCACGTCCGTAGCTGGGGCACACGCTGGAGCATGGCCTCGGGCGCGAGCGAGAGCACGGGCGATCCGACGTGTGGATCGATCCGGATCGCCGCGTAGCGCACGTAGTCATCGACCCGCCGGGCGTCGGTGAAGCCGAGCATGCAGCGCGCGCCATTGATGAACCCCGAGAACGGCAGCCACCCCGACGGCGAGCTGGCCTTGATGAAGTGCCAAGCGGGCAACGCGAACCATGCCGACCACAACCGGTCGTGCGTGTCGGGACCGGGTAGATCACGCGCGGCACGAGCCAGCGATACGAAGTCCATCACGGCCCCATCGTGCCACGGGAATTCGCCGAACCACGTCCAGTGCACGCAGGCCGCGGCGCGAGCACGTGTCGACAAAGCCCTGAGGTGCAACTTCGCGTCGCCAACCTATGGTTGCAGGCACCTGCGGCTCCTCGAAGCCGGTTGGATCGCCGGAGCCGCCAGCGCGACAGCGGAGTTGTGATCGATCGTCAGACGGGCGGTAAGGCGTGCGCGAGCAAGGTCGAGCAGGACCTCACTGACTGGTTCGCTTCTCCGAACCTCGGTTGACGTCGACATCGACGAACCGCACGCCTGTGCCGTCACGGCCTTGACGGTCGCAGGCTCGTCCGGCAATCGCGGTACACCATGGACCATGGACCGGGTGATCGCGCCATCACAATGGCTCCGCCAGCCGTGGAGGAACGGCGGCGGCACCACCGCGGAGGTCGTGCGCTGGCCGCTCGAGGCCGAGGACTACGAGGTGCGCGTCAGCGTGGCCGAGGTCGCCCATCCCGGCCCGTTCTCGATGTTTCCAGGCTACCGGCGGTGGAGCGTGCTGCTCACCCGTCCGGAGATCGAGCTGGTGACCCCCGACGCGGCCTACCTGCTCGACACCGTCGGCGATCTCGTCGAGCTCGATGGCACGACGCCTGTCACGGCGGTGTTGCCAGGGGGACCGACCCGGCTGCTCAACGTCCTGGGCAAGCCAGGGACCAGCGTCGGCATCGGTCCGTCCCGCAAGCCCGTGCGGTTCGCGTTCGCGGTGTCGACGGGGACAGAGCTCGAGCGATGGCACGCGCGGGTGTTCGCGTCGCCGATCGCGGTCGACGAGCCGCTGATGGTCTGGATCGAGTAGTCGCGACAGCTCGCCAGATGTCGCTAGAGCTCGGTGCCCATCCACTCGGCGATCGAACGGAACGAGCGATCTCCGACCACGACGTGATCGATGATCGGGATCCCGAGCAGGTGGCCGACCTCGCGCAGGCGGCGGGTCAGGTTGACATCCTCGGCGCTCGGCGTCGGATCGCCCGAGGGATGGTTGTGGACGAGCACGCCGCCGGCAGCTGCCATGCGCACGAGCGGCCGGAACACCTCGCGGGGGTGGACCTCGACGCCGGCGACCGAGCCGCGCGCGACCTCGACGATGTCGAGCAGGCCGTTGCGGATGTCGACGCCGATCACGAGGAACACCTCCTGTGCCAGCCCGGCGAGCCGCGCCGCGACACAGCGATGGACGTCCTCGGGGCGCCCCACGGTCGCGCGATGCTGCTCGAGATCGATCGCGCGACGGCCGAGCTCGAACGCGGCGGCGACCCGCGCCGCCCTCGCAGCGCCGACGCCGATGACCTGGGCGAGCTCGCGCGGAGAGGCGCGCGACAGGATCGCGACCCCGCCCGCGGATCGCACGAGCTCGATGGCAACGGCGAGCGCCGGGTGATCGCGAACCCCGGTTCCGAGCACCACGGACAGCAGCTCGGCATCCCCGATCGCGTGGGTGCCGGACCGCCACAGCCGCTCGCGCGGACGTTCGTCGACGTCTTCCATCCGGTCGCACACAGCAAGCCGCGCGCCACGCGCTCGCCACAGCGAGGTCGCAGGCTTGCACGTGCGCATGGACGCCCCGCGGACACCGCATGGACACCGCGTCCGGAAACCGGCCGGACACGGTGGGCGCGCCGAGCGATGTTCGGGTGCTCGGCGTGTCGACCGCCTGGCGGCTCACCGCATCGAGGCGTACCGGCTCGACCATCCGTCGGGATTCCTCGCGTCACGGGTCGACCGCGCCGCAGCCGAGCTCGCAGCGCCAAAGTAGCGGCGATCAGAAGATGGCGCCGACGCAGGTGGTCAGATCGAACAGCAGGAACACCAGTGCCTTCTCGTCGGGAGTGAAGGTGGTGCTGCATTTGGCGGGGAAGCTCGTGTCGACCATGCCCGAGCTGACGTGCATGCCCGCGTAGACGACCTTGCCGCACTGGGCTGCCGGCGGGACACCGACGGGTGTCTGGAACGAGAGGTAGTGGCTCGTCGCGGGCGCACCGGACGAATACAGCCAGCGCGTCGTCGGCGCCGTGACCTCCAGGGCGTTGAAGGTCTTGGTGTTGAGCGCGATCTTGCCGAGCATCGTCGTGGCCCCGACTGCGACGAGCCATTGCGCCAGCGCCTGGCCGTCAGGGTGGGACATGTCGACGAGATCCGGCGTCGGCGTCGGGTCGCCGTGGGCGCTCCAGTCCGCGGTGCCCTGCCAGGCCGGGATCAAGTGCTTCGACCAGGTGTAGTGGAAGTGCGAGCCGAACACGCGGCCACCGAGATCGGCGTACTGCCGCAGCAGCTCGGGTGAGGTCTTGTTCTCGTTGTGCTCGTCGCACTCGCAGGAATTGATGACGACGTCGAACTTCTTGAGCTCGTCGAGGTTGCCCCACAGCGCGGTCGCGGCTTGTGGCGATCCGGGCGCCGTCCCGCCGTCGCCGTTGTAGAACACGACCGAGGTCGGGCCGGCCGAGCTCGAGCCGAACTCGGCGCTATCGATCCCGAGCTTCGTGAGGACGCACGCGAGCGGGTCGCAGCCGCCCGTGACCATGGCGATGCGCGGCAGCTCGCCCTCGCTCCGGTTCCTCGGCAGGCGGAACGTGCCATCGGCGATCGCGGTGTCCTTGCACGCCTGGACCGAGGCCACCGTGAGCTTGCGGCGCCATTTTCCGGTCGTGATGATGACCGGCACGTTGTTTCCTGCCGGAATCCCTTCGAGGCGGAACCTGCCCTCGGCGTCGGTCGTGGCGGTCGCGTATGCACCGCCGGGCACTCCGTTGCACTGGCTGCACTGGACGCCTTCGGTGAACGGCGGCGGATCCGAGACCGGCGCATAGACCGTGACGTTGTAGAGCGGCAGCGTGCCGTTCGGTGCGAACACCTTGCCGGTGATGGCCGTGGGACACGGCGCATCGACCGGATCGGCATCACGACCATCATTCGCATCGGTGTTGCTGGGTGTTGAGGAGCCGCACGCCGCGCTGACGATGAGGATGGCCAGGAGCCGCTGGATGCCGCGCCGCGTGGTCGAGGTGTCGGATGGGAGGGACATGGACCGGCCTATCGGCCGGCCATCGTGCTGGTTGCGAAGAAACTAGGGGTCAGGCTCCCAATTTGCACAATTTGCAACGCAGTTGCATGTGCTGCTTGGCG
>JAGSPR010000746.1 GCA_018262455.1 Deltaproteobacteria bacterium
ACCTCGGTCGCGACGACTTCCGCGTCGTCCACCTCTCGATCCAGGCCAACCACTTTCACTTCCTCGTCGAGGCGGCGGACCGCGCAGCGCTCACGCGCGCGATGCACAGCCTCTCGATCACGCTCGCCAAGGCGATCAATCGCGATCTCGACCGCCTCGGCGAAGTGTTCGTGCACCGCTATCACGATACCCAGATCACGACGGCGCGTCAGGCGCGCAACGCGCTGGCGTACGTGCTGAACAAATGGCGCAAGCACCGCGAGGATCAGGCGGGCCCACGCGCGATGGCCGCCAAGCTCGATCCCTACGCGAGCGGCCTGGCGTTCACGGGCTGGGACGCTGCCGGCTGCTGCGCGTCGGCTGGAGCGAGTACGGACCGATCGGCCTGTTCGAGACACCGGGCCCGCTGGTCTGAGCCTGCCCCCGCGTTCAGTTCGGCGGCTTCGCGAGGACCACTGTCTCCCAGCCGTCGTACTTGCCGCCAGCCTGGCCCGCGAGGTCGCACAGTCGCATCACGACCGCGTGGAGGCCCTCGAGATCGACGGGGTCCACTCGCTGGACCCGGGCGCAGTAGGGAAGAGTGCCCTCCGCGTCGTCGAACGGATCCTCGCTCGCGAACCCATCACGAGCCGTTGCGGTGAT
Organism: Deltaproteobacteria bacterium; assembly: GCA_018262455.1. Next base: position 643 of record JAGSPR010000746.1, read on the forward strand.
GAAGTTCTGGCGCGCGGCGGCCGTCGGGAAGAACGCCCAGTGGTCGACACGCCGGGCCTCGAGTAACGGGTCGCCATGCTGGTGGAGTACTTCCAGCGTCCGCCGGTCGGACATCCACTGCCGGCGCTCGGGACTGGGGAGCAGGAAGTCTCGGTAGTAGCGCCAGTCCGGATCTTCCTTGGATCCAACGTCAACGCGTCGACCGTCGAGCTTGTTGTTGTCGGTCGCGAGGGCGCGGAGCGTTTCGAGGTGTTCGGCAGGTCCGTAGAGGAACAGCGACCAGAGTCCGTCGCTCCTCAAACGCCCGACGTAGTAGAAGTCGAGGGCGCGGCCACGTTCCACGATGCGATCTGCGATCGGAGCAAGGATCTCTGCCTCGGCCGCGGTCCCCATCCCGTGCGGTCCGACGTCCCGCATCTCGAATCGCACCCAGTAGAGAGTGCTGGCCGAAGGTAGGGGGGCAGCTCTCTCGAAGTACAGGTTGAGGAAGATCGATGCGTCGTTGTCGTCCACCCGGCACGGGTAGAAGTCCCACTCGTCGAGAACAGGGAAGCCGACCGTCATCGTCGTCGGATTCTACGCGACCGCAGGGCCTAGCAGCTCGACTGCATCGTTAGTGCCCCAATCAAACCACGCGCCTCCTTGGCGGCTCGCGGCCGAGTTCGCCGAGATCCGCCCAGCCGCGCTCCCATTCCCTTTGCCCCCCGGGAGAGCCACCCGTGCGTTCGCGCTCGGTACCGGTGACATGGGTTTCCTCGGCGGGCGGTGTCCTCGCAAGCGGGTGCCGAGACAAGCTCTCGTCGCCGGTGGAGGCGAGCAGACATTGCGTCCAGGCGAGATGCACGGAGGCCCGCTCGCGTGGGGCGTCAGTGCTCCAGCCTCGATCCTCCACCTGGCGCGGTGGCCGGAGTAGGCTCGGGACAAGGAGGCGACGATGAAGAAGCTGGCCTTGATGGCGGTGCTCGGGGTGATGGTCTACGGCGGGTGGCGGTGGCAACGCGAGACGCCTTCGGACTCGAAGGCCTCGCTCGCGTTCAACCGGTTCTGGGTCGATCACCTGCCGACCGGCGAGCGCGATCCGTTCAACGTGCTCGTGATGTCGACGCCCGAGTCGATCGGCGGGTTCGCCGAGGAGACGATGTGGAATGGCCGCATCGAGCGGTTCCGGTTTGACGCCGACGGCGACGTGATCCGTGCCGTGTTCCCGTACACCGGCGACCGCACGAGGCGGACATGGACTTCTGCCTCGAGATCAGCGGCTCGAAGCGCGGCGTGAGCCGGTACTACTCGCGCAGCGGCTGGGAGCGGCGTCGGGGCGCGGACATCACGTCGTTCCGCGACGAGCTGCTGCGCGCGGCGAAGTAGTCACCCCCGGTAACGAGCTCTACGGACACTGCGCGTTGGCGGCGCGCGGCGAGCCGGTGTTCGTGCCGTCGCCGTAGATCGCGGTCGCGTTGCAGGAGTTGGCTGCGGTGTCGTTGCCGAGCACCGTCGTGAAGTCCGGATCGAGCTGCTTTGCCGCGCCCGGCGTGACCGACGCGTAGGTGATCACGTCGAGGATCGTCGCGCCGTCGCGGACCTCGACGTTGCCGTCGGCGTCAACGAGGCTGAACGTGAACGTCGCGTCGACCGCGGGGAGCATCGCGTTGACCGCCGGATCGACCGAGCGCGCGAACAGCGCGTAGCCGCCGGCCGCGATCGACTTGCAGAGCGCGGCCTGGATCACGTTGCCGTTCGCGCCGGTGCGCGCGAGCTCGAGGTCGTTGAGGTCGAACGCGGTCGCTCCGGTGTTCTGGATCTCGAACCACTCGCGCTGCGCGTCGGTGAAGCCCGTGACGTTGGCGGGGTTCGCGAGGAACTCGGTGATCACGAGCTGGCCCGGCGCCGGCTTGACGATCGGGCGGAGCGTGCCGCCCGCGTCGCACATGCCGGGCGGCGGCAGCAGCACGCACTGCGTGTTGGTCGCCCCCGGCGTCCCGAGGTCGCCGGCGCCATACGGCGCCGTCGCCGTGCAGCGGTTCGCGGCGAGGTCGTTGCCGGTCACGGTCTCGAGGTCCGGATCGACCTGGTGGGCGGCGCCGGTCGTCGTGCTCGTCCACGTGATGCTGTCGAGCGTGGCCGCACCGACGACGAGCTGGACGTCGCCGGGCGCGGCGAGGGTGCCGTCGATCAGCGCGAAGCTGAAGGTCGCGGTGATCGCGGGCAGGCCGCCGTTGGCGAGGGAGTCGGCGGACTTCGCGAACACCAGGCGCGAGCCGGTGGTCACCCGCACGCACGTCGGCTGGGAGATGATCACCGGGCCCGCGGTGTCGCCCGCGCGATCGAGGCCAACGCCGTTGAGATCGACGTCGCGCGTGACGAGGACCTCGAACCATTCGCCGGTGGTGTCGGAGACCGCGCTCGGGTTCGGCATGACCTCGGTGATCACGAGATCGCCGGCGACCGGCTCCACCGTGGCGCGCGCGACGCCACCATCGATGCAAGTGCCGAGCTGGGGGCCGCCTGTGCACTGCGCGTTCGCCGCGCCGGGCGTGCCGGTGTCACCTGCACCATAGGGGGGCGTGCCGTCGCACCAGTTCGCCTCGACGTCGTTGTCGAGGACGGTGGAGAAGTCGGGATCGAGCGACAGCGAGGCGCCGCTCGTCGAGTGGGTCCAGGTCACGGCGTCGAGGACGTCGACGCCGAGGACGAGCTGGACGTCGCCGGGTGTGGTGGCGGATCCGGTGATCAGCGAGAACGTGAAGCCCGCGGTGACCGCGGGGAGGCCGCCGTTGACCTCGGCGAGGCTCGAGCGCGCGAACAGGGCCCGCTGGCCCGATGCCAGCCGCAGGCAGGTCGCCGACGAGATCACGTTGGGATTCGACATGTCCGACGCGCGATCGAGCCCGAGACCGTTGAGGTCGACGTCGGTGGTCGCGAGGACCTCGAACCACTCGCCGGTGGTGTCGCTGACCACGCTGGGGCTTGGCATCACCTCGGTGATCACGAGATCGCCGACGTCGGGGTAACGGACCGGCCGCGTGGTGGAGCCATCGACGCAGGTGCCCGGCGGCGCGACCGCGGCGCACTGCGCGTTGGGGGCGCCGGGCGTGCCGAAGTCGCCCTCTCCGTAGGTCTGCGTCGCGTCGCACCAGCGGGTCTGATCGTCGTTCTCGGTGACGTTCGCGAAGTCGGGATCGACCTGCAGCGCCTTGCCGCTGCGCGACGCGGTCCACGAGAACGTATCGATCACGGTGGTGCCGATCGAGATCGCGAGATCGCCGGGCGTGGGGGTCGAACCGGCGATCATCGTGTGGGTGAACGTCCCGGTGACTGACGGCAGGCCGCCGTTGATGCCGGGATCGGCGGAGCGTGCGAACACGATCAGCGCGCCGGTCGTGACGCGCAGGCAGGCTTCCGCCTGGACGACGGTCGGATTCGCTGTGTCGCCCGTGCGATCGATGCCGAGGCCGTTGAGGTCGACGTCGCGGTTGACCTTGACCTCGAACCACTCGCCGAGCGCGTCGTCGACGGCGCCCGGGCTCGGCATGATCTCGGTGATCACGAGATCGCCGGGCGCGGGCGAGACGACCGGGCGGAGCGCCGTGCCGTCGTCGCACATGCCGGGGACGATGATCTCGCAGTCCTCGTTGGCGGCGCCGGGGGTGCCGAAGTTGC
>JAGSPR010000747.1 GCA_018262455.1 Deltaproteobacteria bacterium
GTCAGAGCAGCGAGCGCACGCGCTCGACGAGCAGCTCCGCCGTGAACGGCTTCTTCAGGAACGCCGTGCTGGTGTCGTTCGTCGGGATGGTCGACGAGTAACCGGACATGTACAGCACCTTGAGATCCGGACGTTGGATGCGGAGCTGCTTCGCCAGCTCGATGCCGCTCCCCTGCTGCAGCACGATGTCACTGACGACGAGATCGATCGCGGGCTCGCTCTCCCAGACCGCGAGGCCGCTCCGTGCATCACGCGCGACGAGCACGCGAAAACCATGATCCTCGAGGACGTCACGTGTCGCAGCGCGCAGCACGTCGTCGTCCTCGATCACCAGGATCGTCGGCACGCTCGGCGTCGCGGCGCCCTCGCGCGACGGCGCACAGCGCGGGAAATACACCGCGACCGCCGTGCCCGCGCCGGGCGTGCTGTCGACGCGGATGTGGCCGCCGTTCTGCTGGACGATGCCGAGCACCGTCGAGAGTCCGAGCCCCGTCCCCTTACCGACTTCCTTGGTCGTGAAGAACGGCTCGAAGACGCGTGTCCGCGTGATCTCGTCCATGCCGAAACCGGTGTCGGCGACGAGGAGCTCGACGTGCGGACCCGGGAGCACGCCGATGTTCGTACGTGCGTAGTCGGCGTCGATGTCGACGTCGCGCACCGTGACGGTGAGGGTTCCGCCGTCGGGCATCGCATCGCGCGCGTTGAGGACGAGGTTCATCAAGACCTGCTCGATGCCTCCGCGATCGGCTCGCACGAGACCGTGGTCCTCGGCGATGTCGAAGACGACCTCCTGGCCGCTCTCGAGCACGGGCTTGAGGAGGACGCGCATGTCGTCGACGAGCTTGCCGAGATCGAGGACGCGCGGCTCGATGGCCTTGCGCCGCGCGAACATCAAGAGCTTCTGGGTCAGATCGGCGCCGCGGTCTGCGGCGCTACGGATCGCTTGCAGGTCGGCGCTCTCACGCGACTCGCGCAACATCAGCTCGGCGTAGCTCGAGATCACCATCAACAGGTTGTTGAAGTCGTGGGCGACGCCGCCGGCGAGCTGCCCGATCGCCTCCATCTTCTGCGCTTGCCGTAGCTGCTCTTCGAGTGCGAGTCGCTGCGTCATGTCGAAGATGTGCGCGAGCCGCGCGGGCCGACCTTCGAGCGTCAAGTCGCGCGCGGAGACCTGCACGTGGAGGATCGTTCCGGTCTTCGTGTGATGCTTCCAGAGGCGCGTGCGATCGCGAAACCGCGCGACGTCCTCCTCGAGCGCGCCGGCATCGTCGGGCGGACAGATGTCTGCGAGCGTCATCGCGGCGAACTCCTCGTCGGAGTACCCGTAGGCGCGCACCGCGGCGCGATTGACGGCGAGGAACCCCAGCGTCTCCACGTCGAAGACCCACATCGGTAACGGCGCGCTCTCGAACAGATCGCGGTAGCGCTGCTCCGACCGCCGCAGCTCGGACTCGGCGCTGATGCGCGTCGCGATCTCGCGCTCGAGCTCGGCGTAACGCTCGAGGAGCTCTGCGTTCGCGCGTGAGAGCTGATCATCCGGCCGGATGCGCGAGATCGCCTGCCGCGCGGTCGAGAGTAGCCCGGTGCTCGCGGGTACGCGGATGTCCAAGTCGGTACCGTTCTCGAACAGGGTCTGACCGACCGTCGCCTGCTGGCCCGCGATCCGTGCGAGTCCGAGGATCGCGCCGCGCAGCAGCAAGCAGTACTCGCGCGAGACCCGATAGCCAGGTTGCATCCGCATCTCGAGGCGCAGGTGCCCTGGTCCGAGCGGCACGAGGGTGGAGTCGTTGACCGGAAACAACTGCGACGGTGGGCCGTTCCCACTAAACGCCCACCGAAGGACCTCGTCGAGGCCGAACAGCATGCGCGCCGGCAACAGCAGGACCCGAAAGAACGGCGAGTCCATCGACGACGAGCCGAGTGCGACGATCTGATCATCATCGAACAGCGTGCCGAGGTTGTGCAGCAGGCGGACGTAGCCGTCCCACGAGATGCGCTCGGTCGGGGTCGTCAGCTGCGCGACCGTGTAGCCGGTGTCGGTCGCGAGGCGCTCGGGATCGTGGCCGAGCCCACGGACTTCTTCCCAGATCGGAACCACCGCACGCACGCTGACCTCGCGCCCCACCAGCGCAGGCGCTACGCCGTCGACCCTCCCGCTACGCACCATGCAACTACCCTACTAAAAGCGACCGCGGATCGCGACGCCGGTCCCCGTGCTCGTGACCTCGACGCGGGCGGGAGTACGCAGGACGCGCAACCACAAGACCGTCGAGGCGACCGCACCGACGCCTGCGATCCCCCAGCCTATCCACGAGATCCGCTGATTCGTGTGCGCCTTGTCGTGGAGGGTGTTGTAGTCCTCGATGGTGTTGGTGCGCGATTCGGCGTCGTCGGCGAACCCGCGCGCGCGCACCAAGAACACGGCGGCGAAGATCGTCGCGCCGGCGGTCAGGCTCGTCGCGACGACCGGCGGCACCGTTGAGGGGCGCGATCCCGCGGCGACCGCCGGCTTCTCGATCGGCTTCTCGATCGGCTTCTCGATCGGCCTCTCGATCGGCTTCTC
>JAGSPR010000359.1 GCA_018262455.1 Deltaproteobacteria bacterium
CGAACGGCCTCACCAACGCGACCGCCGCACGCGTCGGGCATTTCATCGGACAGGAGGAGCCGCACCTCGCGCGTCGATCGGGGCAGATCGCCATCGCGACCGGCGCGATGGCGATGATGGCCTTCGGAGCCATCGTCGCCGGGTTTGCCAGCGAGATCGCCGGGGGGCTTTCCACGGATCCACTGGTGCAGGACGTGAGCACGACGCTGCTTTGGATCGTCGGCCTGTCCTGCATCTTCGATGGGATCCAGCTGGTCTCTGCAGGAGCGCTTCGCGGCACCGGCGACACGCGTACGAACCTCTACACGGGTCTCATCGGATACTGGGTGGTCGGGTTGCCGCTCGGATATCTACTCGGCAGCGTCTTCGGCTGGGGCGTAGCAGGCTACTGGATCGGGCACACAGTTGGGCTGGGCTGCGTCGCCGTCCTCCTGGTGGTCCGCTTCTGGAAGACGAGCGTCTCCCTGGAGCGCCTCGAGAAGACGCACCACAGTGTGGTTGCGTCGGGCCCGTAGCGCGCGCCAGCGCCGGCGGTCCTGAGGACGGTTCGTGGGCTGCCACACACGATCTTCACTCACGGCGCGCAGGATCCACGGCCGGCCTGGATTCGTGCTTGGCAGCCCTGGTCGACGCGTTCACGATTCCCGCGTGGTGATGGCGTGTCCGGGTCACGATCAGATCTGCGAGTTCGTGGCTCGCACTCTGCCCGCTGGTCTGGCCGCCCACCTCGACGCCCACCTCGCGGATTGCGACGACTGTCGAAACCTCGTGTTCGCGCTCGCCAGCGAGCAGGTCGACGGTCACCCCGACACCACCTGCGAACGGATCGGTCGCTTCGAGTTGCAGGGTGTGATCGGTCAAGGGGCGATGGGCATGGTCTACCGCGCGCGCGATCCCGAGCTCGACCGGGTGATCGCGGTCAAGATCCGGCGTGGGCGCACGCGTCTCGACGCGGGCGCGGAGGAACGGCTGCGCCGTGAGGCGCGGGCCCTCGCGCGCCTCACGCATCCCCACGTCGTGACCGTGTACGAGACCGGCCGTCACGACGGGGTGGCGTACATCGCGATGGAGCATGTCGACGGCGTGACCCTCGACGAGTGGCTGACCAAGGCGAGGTCTCACGGCGAGATCCTCCAGCTCCTCGCGGGTGCTGGCCGAGGTCTGGCGGCGGCTCACGCCGTGGGACTTGTCCATCGCGACTTCAAGCCACGCAACGTGTTCGTCTCGGGCGACGGTGTTGCCAAGGTCGGCGACTTTGGATTGGTGCGCTTCGAACGGGTAGAGGATCTCGCCACCGGCGCGACCTCGTTCGACGCCGATCTCGCGGTCACGTTGTCAGCCGGTTCGCTGGTCGGAACGCCGGCCTACATGGCGCCAGAGCAGCTGCGCGGCGAGCTCGCGACCGAGGCGACGGATCAGTTCAGCTTCTGCGTGACGCTGTACGAGGCGTTGTTCGGTAGGCGCCCGTTCGCGGGCTCCAGTGTCGCTGCGCTCCGGGCCGCGATCGAACGAGGGCCCACGTTTCCGTCATCGCCAGGGATCCCCACCCGCCTCCGGCGCGCGCTCGCGCGTGGCTTGCAGACCGATCCGCAGCGACGCTTCTCGTCGATGACCGCATTGCTCGACAGCATCTCCCGCCGATCGACGGTGGTGCGGTGGGTCGCCGTCGTGGCCGCCGCGAGCCTCGCGGCCACGACGATCGTCATCGCGCGGGCCGATCCGGGTGCATCGAGTGTCGCGCCATGCAGCGGCGCCGATGCGCACGCCCGCCTGGTCTGGAGTCCCGATCGCAGCAGCGCGATCGAGCGCGCGTTCGCAGCCACCAAGCTGCCGTATGCGGTCGACGCATCGACGCGTGTCCGCGCGGCGCTCGACAAGTACACCGCGACCTGGGTCGATGCGCACCAGCAAGCGTGCGAGGCCGGCCAACGCGCGGAACACTCGGCCGAGGTCCTCGATCTGCGCATGCAATGCCTCGGACATCGCCTCGACGACCTGCGCGCGGTCACCGGCGTGCTCGTCGAGGCCAACGAAGTGGTCGTGCGCCGCGCGACGCGCGCCGTGGAGGCGCTGCCGCCGATCGAGCGCTGCCTCGATCTCGACGTCGTCCTGGCAGGCGTTCGTCCGCCCGAGGACCCCGCCACGCGCACCGCGGTCGAGACGGTCCGTCGCAGCCTCGCCGTGGCGCACGTCCAGCTCGAGACCGGACGCTTCGCGGAGGCGCTCGAGTCGGTGCGGCCGCTGGTCGACCGAGCTCGCGCCCTCGCCTACCAGCCGCTGCTCGCGGAGGTCCTCCTGGAGCTGGGGCGCGCCCAGTCCGAGCTGGAGCATGGGGTCGACGCGACCGCCGCGCTCGACGAAGCCGCGCGCACCGCCTACGCGGCCGGGCACGACGAGGTGGCCGCACATGCCTGGACCGCCCAGGTCTATACCGCCTACCAGCGTAGCGATCTGAAAGCAGGGACCGCCGCGGCCGAGCTGGCGCGCGCCGCCCTCGCCCGCGTGCCCCACAGCAGCGCCGAGTGGTACGTCCAGTTGCTGTCCTATGAAGGCGTCCTGCTGCACGAGCGTGGCGACTACAAGGCGGCGCGCGACAAGCACCGAGAGGCGCTCGCGCTCGCGACGAAGCGCTTACCGGCCGGAGACGATCATCTCGCGACCGTCCGCAACAACCTCGCGAACACGCTGGTCATCCTCGGCGATCGCGACGCGGCGCTCGCGCTGATCCGCGAGGCGATCGCGATCCGTGAGCGCGGCGTCGGGGCGGACCACCCGGACACCGCCACCAACCGAGGCAACCTCGCACGCCAGCTCGCGGCGGCCGGGCGCCATGCCGAGGCGCTCGACGAGTTCGATCGCGCGATCGGTGCGCTCGAGCGCAGCGTGGGTCCAGAGCATCCGGCCCTTGCGACCGTGCTGTCGAATTCGTGCTCGCCGCTGCAGGCGCTCGGGCGTGTCGACGAGGCGCTCGCGCGTGCGCGGCGTGCCCTCGCGATCTTCGAACAGCGTCCGGGGAAGTCGCATCCGGTCACGGCATCCGCGATGACGCAGGTCGCCGGCATGCTCGCCGCGACCAAGCACGCCGCCGAGTCCATCCCGCTCTATCACCGGGCCCTCGCGATCCAGGAAGCAAGCCTTGGCCCAGGCCACCCGAACGTGAGCACCACGCTCAACAACCTCGGGTTCGCCCTCCTCGACACCGGAGATCCACGCACCGCGATCACCCACTTCGAACGCGGCCTCGCGATCGTCGAAACCGCCCTTGGCCGCGACCACCACCGCGTCGCCTATTCCCTCGTCGGGCTGGGCAAGGCGTGGCTCGATTCCGGTCAACCGCCACGCGCCGCCCCGGTCCTGCGCCGCGCCGTCACCGTCCTCGAGGCCGCGCGCGCGGTCCCGGCCGAGCTCGGCGAAGCCAGGTTCCAGCTCGCGCGTGCCCTGTGGCACAGCAAGCGCGACCGCACGAAAGCCAAGGCCCTCGCGGTCCAGGCGATCGCCGACTTCACCGCCGGGAACGACGTCGAGAACCGCACCGCGGTCGAGACGTGGTCGCGTCACCACGAGTAGCTTGTCGTATACTACCGAGATGAGCCAGGACCTCGCCGCGGTGCTCGCGGAGGCGCGCGCGCGCTGGCCGGAGATCACCGTCGACGACGCGGCGCTCTCACAGCGGATCGCGGAGCACGTGGAGCCGACCGCGGCGCTGCCGCCGTTCGCCGCCGAGCTCGTCCTCGCGGGCGCGTGCCTGCACGGTGATGAGGCCGCGGTTCGCTACTTCCATCACGAGATGTTCGCTCGCGTCGATCGCGTGCTGGCGCGCCTCAGGCTCGGAGCCGCGGACGTCGACGACATCAAGCAAGAGGTCCGCGCGAAGCTCCTGCTCGGCGGCTCCAAGCTCGGGCAGTATCAGGGCACCGGGCCGCTCGCGCAGTGGGTCGCGTCGGTCGCCGGGCGCGAAGCACTCGACTTGCTGCGCAAGCGCCAGCCGGTGAGCGAGCTCGAGGACGACGATCTGTTCGACGCTTCGGACGATCCCGAGCTGCACGCGCTCAAGACCCGGCACCGGTCGGACTTCAAGGCCGCGTTCCAGGACGCGGTCTCGGAGCTCGAGCCCCGTGATCGGGCGATCTTGCGCGCGCTCGTCGTCGACGATCGCACCGTCAACGAGATCGCCGTGGTCTATGGGATCCACCGCGTCACGGCATCGCGGTGGGTCTCCGAGATCCGGCAATCGCTCCTGCGCGGGACCCGGGCCCGCCTGCGGGAGAGCTTGAAGATCGATGGCGCGAGCCTCGACAGCGCGATCCGGCTGATCGATTCGAACCTGGATGTCAGTCTTTTCCGGCTGTTGCAAGCCCCGGCCTGACGTCGACAGAGAATCCGCGCTACACGCGCACCCCGGTTCACGTCTCCGAGGCGAACCACCTCGCACGACGACATGAGCTGTCCCGACGACGATGAGCTGTCGCGATATCTGGATCGCACGCTCTCCGCACCGCGCGTGCGCGCGCTCGAAGATCACTTCGACTCGTGTCGGGTGTGCCGCCAGCTCGCGTACCTGCTCGCCGAGCAGCTCGGGGTTCACGAGCGGCTTCCCTCCGCCTCGAATGTCTGAGCCCGAACGACCGAACGCACCCGATGCCGACCATGCCGTCCTCCTCACGCAGCCAGGCTGTCACCACGATCGCCCTCGCGATCGCCGGTGTGGCCTGTGATCCGCCGAGCGCGGCAGATGCGAACACCGTGCAGAGCGGCCTCCTCCGGGGCGCGTCGATCGTGTACGCGGACCTCGGTCCGGCGGACGAACGCAGCGAGCTACGCGCGCTGGTCGCGCTTCCGATCCGCGATCCGGACTTGCTCGACGCCACGATCACCGAGCTCTATGACCCGACGAGCCCGGCCTTCCGTCGTTACCTCACCGTCGACGATTGGATCGCGAGACACGCACCGCCGCAGCCAGCGCTCGACACCCTCATCGAGTGGCTGCGGTCCGAGGGTTTCGAGATCGCCCGGATCGGCAAGAACCGCTCGCTCGTCCAGATCACGAGCACCGTCGGGGTGTTCAACGCCGCGTTCCAGACCCAGCTTCATGACTTCGCCAAGCTCGACGACGCCGCGTTCCACACGTACGGACACCTCACCGAGCTGCACGCGCCGCACGCGATCGCGGCGCTGCTCGATCCAGCACGCGGCGGGGCCATCGTGGTCGCGGACCCACCGGCCGACACCTCGCCTCTTCCCGGGGAGACCGGCGCCGTCGTCGTCGAGCCCCCGGACGACACCCGGCTGACCCTGGCCAGGGTCGCGCGTGCGTATGGCCTCGAGCCGCTGACGACGACCGGGGCCATCGGGCAAGGCGTCACGATCGGCGTCGTGGCCGGTGCCGGCTTCAAGTTCAAGGATCTGCGATCGTTCTGGCAGTCGCAGGGCATCGTGCGCGACGACCCGGAGCTGGTCACGACGATGGAGCCGCTGGCGACGCGGTTCACCGAGACCACGATCGACATCGAGTGGTGTGGTGGGCTCGCGCCGGGCGCGGACGTCGTGGTGTACGCGGGACCCGACGCCCACGACACGTCGCTCGTCTTCACCTTCAACGAGGCCATCGCCGATGGGCGGGCCCAGGTCATCACGGACTCGTTCGCGCATCGCGAGGACTCGACGCCGCTCGTGATCCGGCTCCAGTACGACACGTCCGCGCGGATGGCCGCGGCGCTCGGGATCACCGTCGTCGCGGCGGGAGGCGATTCGGGGCAACCCGATGTTCCTGCGACGAGCCCGTTCGTGACCTCGGTCGGCGGAACCGTGCTCGAGCTCGAAGCCGACGGCGCGCGGCGCGAGGAACGCGCGTGGGTGGGTTCGGGATCGGGAGACTCGTTGACGTTCGACGCCCCGAGCTGGCAACTCGGCCTCCCGATCACCGACAAGCGCGCGATCTCGGACGTCGCGCTCGCGTCCGGCACGCCATACTGGGCTTACGTCTTCGGCGAATGGCGCGGCCTCGCGGGGACGTCGTTCGCGTCGCCCGTGTTCGCCGCGCTCGTCGCGGTGGTCGACAGCGCGCGCCTTGGCGCCGGCGAACCTCCCGTCGGGTTCCTGAACTCGACGCTCTACCGCGACCCGATCGTCCAGGCAGCGTTCCACGACGTCGTCGACGGTGGCACGCCGGACCATCCGGCCACGCCCGGATGGGATTACCCGACCGGGTTCGGCGCGCCGGACGCCGCTCGCCTGCACGAAGCCCTCCGCCGTGGCCGAGGCGAATGATGCGGTTCGACGACCTCACCCCAGCAACGCGCAGCCGGATCCTGACCGGGTTCGGCCTGCGCATGGTCGTCGCGGTCGCGCTGGTCTGGCTCGTCGACTCGACGGGGCTCGGTGACGCCGGCGACAGGATCTTGCGCCGGCACTACTACGAGCTCCGCGGCCAGCGCGACAGCGCGCAGCAGGTGATCCTGGTCGCGATCGACGCGCCGACCCTCGCGGCATGGGGGCCTCCGCCCTGGCAACCGGCGCGACTCGACGGGCTGTTCGCGGCGATCTCGCGCGGGCGTCCGGCTGCCGTCGGCCTCGTCGACGACCAGGCGCGCTTGATCGCGTCGCCGGGGCGTCCCCGCGAGCCGGTGATCTCCGGCCCGACCGCGCTCGAGGTCGACGCCGAGACGATCGACAAGGTGTTGCTGCGCACGTCAGCTCGCCCCACCGCCACGGCGGAGATCCTGAAGGCTGCCGGCATCGAGATCGACGCCGACCGGATCGCCGTCAACTTCATCGGCCAGCGAGGGCTACCGACGCTGTCGGCACTCGAGGTCGCGCGCGGCAATCTTCCGAGCGAGTCGTTCACCGGCAAGATCGTCGTGATCGGGCTCGTCGCCCAGCCGTACGCGGGCCTCGTCCCGTCGCCGATCGGGCCGCTGACCGAGGCCCAGCTCCAGGCGCACGCGGTGGCGTCGGCCGTCGACGGGGTCTCGTGGTCGCCCGTCGCGCCGTGGTCGCGCTGGCTGCAGGTCGCGATCCTGTGTGCGATCGTGATGCTCCTCGGCCCCCACCTCCTCACGGCAGGCACCGCGATCGCGGCCGTCTCCATGGCGGCCG
>JAGSPR010000748.1 GCA_018262455.1 Deltaproteobacteria bacterium
CCAGCGCGCGGGTGCTTGATCTGCTCGATCTGCTCGATCTGCTCGATCTGCTCGATCTGCTCGATCTGCTCGATCTGCTCGATCTGCTCGATCTGCTCGATCTGCTCGATCTGCTCGATCTGGGCGAGATCCACGGGCAAGCGACCCTCGCGGCGCATTGTCGCAGAAGCGGTTCCAAAGCTCGGGCATCCCACCGTTGACACGCTAGATGGCGCGAACTATAAGCTCCGCGCGCCAACCCAATAGTTCTCAACAGGTTGCCGCCAGGAAGCCATGGTCCAGAGCCCCATCGCAACGCTCGCCTCAGGGCACCCACTGATCGACATCGATCTCACGGTCGTCGTTCAGTTTGTCCTGTTCGTGGTCCTCTACCTGGTGGCGAACAAGATGTTGTTCCAGCCCTACCTCGATCTGAGGTCGCGCCGGAAGGCAGGCATCGACGGTGCCCGTGCCGAGGCCGAGCGGATGACCGGGCAGGCCGACGCCAAGCTCGCCGAGTACGAGAAGCAGCTCGCGGTCGCCCGCAATCGCGCCAACGAAGAGGGCCGCAAGGTCCGCGCCGAGGCCGTCGCGCACGAGCGCGACGTCACGGACAAGGCGCGCACCACGGTGCAGACCGCCACCGCCGAGGCGCAGGCCCGGATGCAGGCCGAGACCGAGGCCGCTCGCCGCGAGCTCCTGCCGCAGGCCGATGCGCTCGCGCGCTCGATCGCGAGCAAGCTGCTCGGCCGGGAGGTGTCGTGATGTTGGCGATCCGCAAGCTCCTGATCCCCACGATCTTCGTCGCGATGTGCGTGGGCACGGCCTTCGCGCAGCCCGCCGCCGAGGCGCCCACGCCCTCGGAGAGCGCCCCCCACGAGGGGCACCACGATCCCTCGAAGCACTTCAACTTCCTGGGCAGCCCGGGCGAGCACTACGGCAAGGACGAGTTCGGCGGCAAGTTCGGCGACGGCAAGATGGAGGATCTCCATACCGGCGAGGTCGTGGCCGAAGAAGAGCCGATGTCGCCGCCGTTCATCTACATGGTGCTGAACTTCGCGGTCCTGTTCGGGCTGCTCGCGTGGAAGGCCAAGCCGGCCGCGCAGCAGCTCGCCGCCGATCGCCACGATCAGATCAAGGTCGCGCTCGACGAGGCCGCCAAGCTGCGCAAGCAGGCCGCCGACAAGCTCTCGGAGTACGAGGCGCGGCTCAAGGATGCGGACGTCGAGATCACCAAGCTGGTCGAAGGCATGCGGACCGACGCCGAGGCCGACAAGAAGCGGATCCTCGAGGCAGCCGATCGCCAGGCCGCGCAGATGAAGCGCGACGCCGAGCAGCGGATCGCCGCCGAGATCGAGCTGGCACGCGCGACCCTGACCCGCGAGGTCACGGCCGCCGCCGCCACCGCCACCGAGCGGCTGCTGCGCGACAAGATGAACCCCGCCGACCAGCAGAAGGTCGTCGGCACGTTCATCGCCGGCGTCCAGGCCGCATCGAAGGAGGCGCGTTAGTCATGGTGACAGGAAGCCTGGCGCGGCGTTACGCCCGCGCGGTCATGGAGCTCGCCCCCGATGGCGGCAGCCTCGCCAAGATCGCCGCCGATCTCGGAACGCTGTCGCGCGCGATGACGGAGTCCGCAGAGCTCGTGACCGTGCTGACCAACCCCGCGATCCGCCGCAATGATCGCCGGAAGGTCATCGATGCCCTGCTGCAGCGCAGCTCCGCGCAGGTCCACACGAAGAACCTCGTGTACCTCCTGCTCGACGGCGAGCGGCTGTCCTCGCTGCCGGCGATCGCCCGCGAGGTCGAGGCGATGATCGAGGCCAAGGGCGGTCGGATCTCGGCCCAGGTCACCTCGGCCAAGCCGCTCGATGCCGCCCAGCTCGCCCAGATCACGGCCGCGCTCGAGACGCTCTCGGGCAAGAAGGTCGATGTGACCAAGCACGAGGACGCCAACCTGCTCGGTGGGGTCGTCGCCAAGGTCGGCGACACGGTCTACGACGGAAGTCTTCGAACCCAGCTCCGCACCCTTCGTGACGAGCTCAGCAGAGGCCCGACGTCGACGTCGGGTCGCCAAGAGTAGACGAGGAAATCATGGATATTCGCGCCGCAGAGATCTCGGACATCATCCGCAAGCAGATCGAGAACTACGACAAGAAGGTCTCGGTCACGGAGACCGGCACCGTCCTCACCGCAGGCGACGGCATCGCACGCGTCTATGGCCTGTCGGGCGCCATGGCCGGCGAGCTCCTCGAGTTCGAGGGTGCCGGTGGCGAGCAGGTGTTCGGGATGGTGCTCAACCTCGAAGAGGACAACGTCGGCGTCGCCCTGCTCGGCAAGTTCGAGTCGGTGCGTGAAGGCGATGTCGTCAAGCGCACGCAGCGCATCGTCGAGGTCCCGGTCGGCGAGGAGCTGCTCGGCCGCGTCGTCAACGCGATCGGCATCCCGGTCGATGGTGGCAAGGCGATCACCGGCGCCAAGAAGCGCCAGGTCGAGATCAAGGCGCCGGGCATCATCCAGCGCAAGTCGGTCCACGAGCCGATGCAGACCGGCATGAAGGCGATCGATTCGATGATCCCGATC
>JAGSPR010000749.1 GCA_018262455.1 Deltaproteobacteria bacterium
GGCCGCACGTTCCTGCGCGCGTCGACCCTGACGCCGATCCACGCCCGGCAGAGCTGGTCGGAGCGCGACGTCGTGCTGCACAAGCCGATCGGCTGGTCGCAGGGCTTCCTCAAGGAGGAGACCACCCTGTTCTCGCCGCATCCCGAGTCGTTCGGCCACGCGGGCATGGGCGGCGCGCTCGGCTGGTGTGATCCGGTCGCCGACCTCGCGGTCGGCTACGTGATGAATCGGCTCGACTGGCGCATCCGGTCGCCGCGCGCACTCGCGCTGTGCCACGCGCTCTACGCCTGCGATCCGGTCCGTGATCGGGAAACGCGCGTGGCCTGAGCTCGGGGAACTTCGCAGCGGCGGCGTCCAGAGTGCGCCCTCGCACCGCTGTGACGTCGACGCGCACGCCCCCAGGCAAACCGAGACCGCGGGGCGTGATCGGCTGACGTCCGGCGGGGTACGGCGAATGCAGTGGCTGGAGTCATGACCGCGCTCCAATCCATCCTCGTACCTGCCGACGGCTCCGCACCCTCGCTGGCCGCGCTGGAGCATGCGATCGCGCTGGCAGAAGATGTCGGTGCGACGATCGACGTGCTGCACATCGAAGCGCCAGACGAATTCAGCGTCGGCTCGACCAGCTCGCTGTCGCCCAGCACGCGCGGCGAGATCGATCGAGCCCTCGAGGCCGCGATCGAGCGAGCTCGCGCTCGGCTCGGCGACCGGATCTCGAGACGATCCGGGATCGGTGATCCGCTTCGCACGATCGTGACGGTCGCGAGCGACGGCCACTACGACCTGATCGTGATCGGCACGCACGGACGAGTCGGGCGGCTCCACGCCATGCTCGGCAGTATCGCCGAGGGTGTCGTTCGCAATGCACCCTGCCCGGTGCTCACCGTGCGCGAGGCCGGCGCCGGATATCAGTCGTTTGCCGAACGCCGGCACGGGCGGCCGACCCTGGCCGAGCAGTCCGTGCAGCGTCACTGATCTGCCGAGCTCTGGGGAGCTCCGCGGAGGGCGGCTCCGACATGCAGACCACGATCATCTCCGTCTCGACCACCGCCGGTGCACTGCTCGCGCTGGTGGTGGCGACGGCGCAGACCGCGGCGATCCTGCGGGCCGACGAGGGGACCGAGCGGATGCGGGCGATCGCGGGTGCGATCCGGGAGGGGACGTCCGCCTTCTTGCGTCGGGAGTCCGCGGTCGTGCTCGTCGTCGGGCTCGTGCTCGCGGCCACCATCGCGGCGGCGTTTCGGTTCACCGGTAGCGGGATCGAGCTCGCGCTCGGCTTTCTGCTCGGCGCCCTCGGCAGTGCGGTCGCAGGTGCCGTCGGGGTACTGGTCTCGGTGCGGGCCAACGTGCGCACGGCCGCGGTGGCATCGGGTGGTGACGTCCGGACCACGATGCGGTTCGCGTTCCGCGCCGGGAGCATCACCGGACTGGGCGTCGCGGGCCTCGCGACCCTCGAGCTGGTCGGGTGCTACGCGCTGTTCGACGGCGACGTGCTCGCGATGGCCGGCCTCCTGGTCGGCGCCTCGCTGATCAGCCTGTTCGCGCGGGTCGGCGGCGGCATCTTCACGAAGGGGGCTGATGTCGGGGCGGATCTCGCCGGCAAGCTGGAGAGCCAGATCCCCGAGGACGACCCGCGCAACCCCGCGGTGATCGCCGACAACGTCGGCGACAACGTCGGTGACTGCGCCGGCATGGCGGCCGACTTGTTCGAGACCTACCTGGTCACGTCGGTCGCCGCGATGCTGCTCGGCTATCTGATCACGGATGTCCGTGCCGTGTTCCCGAACGCGGTGGTGTTTCCCCTCGCGGTGAACGGTTGCGGGATCCTCGCCTCGCTCGTGGGGACCGCGTTCGTCCGCATGGGCCCGCGAGGATCGATCGCGGGCGCGCTCTACCGCGGCCTCGCCGCCACACTCGTCGTCGCAGCGCTCGGCCTCTATGCGCTCGTTCGATGGCTGATGAACGGCAGCATCGGGGTGTTCGTCGCGATGCTCGCCGGGCTCGCGGTCGTGGTGGCGCTCGTCGCGCTGACCAACTACTACACCTCGCCCCGGTTTCGTCCGGTGGCGCGCATCGCCAGCTCGGCGGATGCCGGCGCCGGGCCCGTCGTCATCACCGGGATGTCGGTGGGGCTCGGGGCGGTCTGGCTCCCCGGCCTCGCGATCGCCGCGGGGATGCTCGTCTCGTTCTTCGCGACCGGCTGGGCGGGCGGCCACCTCGACACGGCGCTCGGCCTCTACGGGATCGGGCTGTCCGCCGCGAGCATGCTGGCGGTGATGGGGATGATCATCTCGATCGATGCGTTCGGACCGATCGCCGACAACGCCGGTGGAATCGCCGAGATGGCGGGGCTCCCGTCCAAGACGCGCCGGGTCACCGACGCACTCGATGCGGTCGGCAACACCACCAAGGCGATCACCAAGGGGTACGCGATCGGCTCGGCCGCGCTCGCCGCGCTGTCGCTGTTCGCGGCCTACACGCTCGCCACCGCGAACCAGCTCGGGATCTCGTGGGCCGCGTTCACGGATCGACTCACGATCGACAACCCGCTGGTCCTCGCC